>WLWX01000001.1:3672500-4011077 GCA_012103375.1 Paracoccaceae bacterium | reverse complement strand
ATGCCGGCGCCTATCTGCCGTTCGAAGGCTGGGCGCGGCGCGTTACTTCGGTTGTGGTCGAGGATCTGCAATCCTCCAGCCAGTCGATCTATACCGCGCCACAAGTTGCCACCCAGCAGGGCGCGAACAAGGATCAGATCACGCTCGGCTGGTCGCAGGCGGTGAACGGCAAAGTTCAGGTGACGGTGCGGATGGACAACCCGGTCTAGGCTTATTCGGGGCCGGCTAGAGGGCTTTCCATCCCGCCATCATTGACCCAAAATTATCCCCGCCGGAGGCATTAAACTTTTTCTTTAGCGCGCAGGGTTACAAAACCCTGCGCGCTTTTGCATGACGTCCGCTATCTGCGGGCTGTGGTGACCGGGCCGTCGGCCGTGATCTGTGTCGCCGATAACGTGTGATCTGCGTTCTGCATCCGGTGGCTCAGCAGTGTTTGCGTCATCTCCAGCAACACGGACGCCATCGCCGGATCATCGGCCAGATTGCGCATTTCCCCGTCGCCCTCGCGGTCAAACAGCAGCGGCGGCAGCGTATCTGCGAAGTGGGTCAACGTATAACGCGGTCCGCGCAACACTGCGAAATTCGCACCCGATGCGTGCAGGTTGTGCGTTGTCTGCCAAAGCGTGGGGGCAACGGGGTTGCCAAAATCCAGCTCGCTATAGCTATGGGTGCGCCAATCGTCCGGCGTGTCACCTTGCAAGAACACCTTTAGGGATCGCCCGTCCATCGACGGCGGCGCCGCCAGTCCGAGGCAGTCGAGGATCGTCGGGGTCACATCCACGGATTCACTTGGGCGCGTGACTTCGGTGCCGTGGGCGTCCGGCTGCGTCGGATCGCGGATGATCAGGGGCGTGTGCCAAGCGGCGTCATAGGGGCTCATCTTGCCCCAGGTATGGTGATCGCCCAGCATCTCTCCGTGGTCGGCGGTGACGACCAGCAGGGTGTCATCCCATTGGCCGCTGTCTTTCAGAAATGCGATGATGCGCCCGATGTGGACGTCCACTTCGGCGGCAAGGCCAAGGTAAATTGCGCGTAAGTCCTGGACGGTGGTGTCGTCATTGCCCAGATCGGGAAATCCATCCACCAGCGCGGCGGCGTTGGCGGGGGTGAAGAAGGGATGGGTCGCCAGTTCTGCCGACTGTGACCCATGCCGGTCGGGCAGGGGCAGTGTGTCTGGGTCGATCATCCGGTTATAGGGCGCGGGCGCGACCAGGGGCGGGTGTGGCCGGATATAGGTCAGATGGGCGAACCAGGGCCGATCTCCGCGTGCGCGCAGGTGCGTCAGGCAGGCGTCGGTCAGAAAGGCCGTGTCGCTGTCTTCAGCCCGGTAGAAGGCAGGATCATCGACACGGCGCAGCTGATCAGCTTGCGCAACCGGCACATAGAATTCGGTGTACTCGGGAATATCGTAGCCTTTGGCCACAAGCGAGGCGCGCCATGGAAAGCTTTCATCAGCGCCCATTTCGACAGTCTGCACGAATCCCGGCATGACCCGCTCGTAGGTTCGCAAATCCGGGTCAACCAGCTGGTGCAACCTTGGGTCGAGCGTGGTGTCGGTATAGCCAAACAGCAGCGGCAGGTGCCCACCCTTGCGCACTTCGGTTGCCAGGTTCGACGTGTCATGGCGCAGCGGCGCGCCATTTCGGACCGAGCGGTGGTTCATCGCGTATTGCCCGGTCAGGAGCGAGGCACGCGACGGCCCGCAAGGGTTTGCAACAGAATGATGATTGGTAAAGCTGACGGCCGCACCCATCAGGGCGCGCAGGTTCGGCAGCGGCACGTGATCGGCCAGCGCGCCGTGCAACAAGTCGGCGCGCATCTGGTCGATGATGATGAACATCACATTGCGGGGGGGGATCTGTGTCATGGGGGTTCGCAGTCAGCTGGGTTTGCGGAAAATCCGGGTCAGTTTGTGCAGTTCTTCCAACGCGTCATAGCGCTTGCTGGCCCGGGGCCAATCCTCTTCCTGCACCGCCGCGATCATCGCTTCAAGCAGCAGCATCGTCGCGATGTTGCTGTCCCATGCCGAGGGGACCTGAACCCAGCAGGGAAACACGAAGGGTGCGACCTTGGAGACGGGCGAGGCCCATTGATCGGTGATCAGAACAACTTTCACGCCGCGTTCCGTCGCCAGTTCGGCAAGGCGCATCAGATTGGTTTCGTACCGGCGGATGTCGAACATCAGGATCACGTCGCCCGGTCCCATATCCAGCACGTAATGCGGCCATGTCGCCGCCGAGCTTGTCATGTGGGTCACGTTCTCGCGGATCGCCTGAAAATGGGTGAAAGCGTATTCGGCCAGGGCGCGCGTCACCCGGCCGCCGACCACGTATAGATGGCCTTCGGCGTTGGCCATCTCGGCAACGGCGGCGTCAAAGGCATCGGTGTTGAGGTTGGAAAACGTTTGCCCGAGGTTGACCATCACCGCTTCGGAAAACCGGTTCAGCATGTGCGATTCCGGCGCGGCGGCGGCCCAGACCTCGCGCTTTTTGACCGGGCCGGACAGGGTCGCCTCCAACTCGTCCCGCAGGGCTTTGTGGAATTGCGGATAGCCTTTGAAGCCCAGCTTTTGCACCATCCGTGCGACCGTCGGCGTTGAAACGCCGGCGTTTTCCGCCACGATGGTGATCGAGGCAAGCCCCGCCACGGGATAGTTTTCCAGCAGCGACGCTGCCAGTTTGCGCTCGGACACGGTAAGGCCGTCAAAAGCCTCGTGGATCATGTCGCGTACGGTGCGGAAGGCGTCGGTCAAGGGCGGAACTCTTGCAAATGGTTTGCCAGCTTAGGCACAAACGTCGTGCCCTGACCAGCCGTTGAAAGTATATTGACAGTCTAGTGATCCCAAGAAAGGATATTGTCAGAATGTCTGGGGGGAGTCGGGCCGGATGGCCAATGCGGCAGATCGCGAACAGGTGGTTGAGGTGATCAATCCCGGTGCCGCCGGGCCTGTCGTTCTGGTGTGCGAGCATGCCTCGTCCCATATCCCGGCAGAGTTTGCGGATCTTGGGTTGAGCGCGGCGGATCGCCTGAGCCATGCAGTCTGGGATCCGGGTGCCGAGGCTTTGGGCCGCGCGATGGCCGAACGGCTTGATGCGCCGTTTGTCGCAGGTCGGATGTCGCGTTTGCTTTACGATTGCAATCGTCCGCTGTCGTCCGAAGCGGCGATGCCAAAACAAGTCGAACTGGTCGCCGTGCCGGGGAATGCGGGGCTGACCGCCACAGATCGCGCCGAACGCGCGGATCGGTTTTATGAGCCGTTCAGA
Organism: Paracoccaceae bacterium; assembly: GCA_012103375.1. Classification (NCBI taxonomy): domain Bacteria; kingdom Pseudomonadati; phylum Pseudomonadota; class Alphaproteobacteria; order Rhodobacterales; family Paracoccaceae; species Paracoccaceae bacterium. Next base: position 4,007,814 of record WLWX01000001.1, on the reverse strand, counting down.
GCAACGGTTGCGGCAACACTGGATGGCGCTGCGGCCCCAGTGCTGGTCACGATCCACAGCTTCACGCCGACCTATTTCGGCGAACCTCGGGCGGTCGAGATTGGGATTCTACACGATAGTGACACGCGGTTGGCTGACGCCATGCTGGGAAACAACGGACCACTGTCTCACTGGCGCGTTGCGCGCAATGAACCCTATGGCCCGGCAGACGGGGTGACCCACACGCTGAAGGAGCACGCGCTTGCGCGCGGCATCGCGAATGTAATGATCGAAGTGCGCAACGACCTTCTGACGTCCGAGGGCGAGGTTGCGCGCATCGCCGACGCGATGGTTGCCAGCCTGACGACAGCGCTGGCGACACTAGACGGCGCCAAATCGGTCGCGGCACATCATGCCTAGAGTTTTTCTGAGCTATATCCGCCTGGTCGACGGGCTGAACCGCCGTGTCGGGCGGTTCATCATGTACGGCATCTTTGCGTTGATGGCGATTTTGCTGTGGTCGTCGATTTCAAAGACCTTCTTCAACCCGTCGCTGTGGACGCTGGAACTGGCGCAGTTTGCCATGGTGACCTATTACATCCTGGGCGGGCCTTATTCGATCCAACTGGGCTCGAACGTGCGGATGGACCTGTTTTACGGCGAATGGGACGATCGCAAGAAGGCCTGGTTTGATGCCTTCACGATCTTCTTCCTGATCTTCTATCTTTGCGTTCTGCTTTGGGGGGCGCTGGGCTCCACCGCTTATTCGGTCGGCTATTTCGGGCGCGAGCCGATCCAGTTTTTCGGCGAACTCGGCGGGAGCCTGCTGACCGGCGGGCCGGAGGCGGCGGCTGAAAAGCTGGGCTTCCTGGAACGTTCATCAACCGCGTGGCGGCCTTACATGTGGCCGATCAAATCGATCATGATCCTTGGGTTCTTCCTGATGCTGTTGCAGGCGATCAGCGAGTTTCTGAAGGACGTCGCGCGCATTCGCGGGGTAGAGGTGGCATGAGCCAGGAATGGATCGCCATCATCATGTTCGCGACCATGATGCTGATGCTGATGACCGGGCAGCGGGTGTTCGGGGCCATCGGATTTGTCGGTGTGGTGGCGGCCCTGTTGCTGTGGGGGCCGAACGGGGGCGGGGCCGACATTGGATTTTCAGCGGCGATGAAGCTGATGAAATGGTTCCCGCTGCTGACCCTGCCGATGTTCATCTTCATGGGCTACGTGCTAAGCGAATCGAAGATCGCCGATGACCTGTACCGCATGTTCCACGTCTGGATGGGGCCATTGCGCGGGGGGCTCGCCATCGGGACGATCCTGCTGATGGTGCTGATCTCGGCGATGAATGGTCTCAGTGTCGCAGGGATGGCCATCGGGGCGACGATTGCCTTGCCGGAGTTGCTGAAGCGTGGATACGACAAACGGATGGTGACCGGGGTCATTCAGGCCGGGTCGAGCCTTGGTATCCTCGTCCCGCCTTCGGTCGTGTTGGTGCTTTATGCGATGATTGCACGGCAACCGGTCGGTCAGCTGTGGCTGGCCGGGGTCATTCCGGGGCTGATGATGGCCGGGATGTTCATCATCTACATCGTGATCCGCTGCCGGATAAACCCGGAACTTGGCCCGGCGCTTCCTGCTGAGAACCGCGATATCCCGCGCGTTGAGAAGATGCGCCTGCTAAGCGCGGGTCTTCTGCCGCTGGGTATCTTCGCGGTGATGATGGTGCCCTTTGTGAACGGCTGGACCTCGCTGGTGGAAAGCAGCGCGGTGGGCGCGTTGGCGGCGTTTCTGGCGGCGGTCGTCAAGGGGCGGATGACGCGGCAGGTGTTCGAGAATTCGGTGCGTAACACGCTTGGAATCTCCTGCATGTTCATGTGGATCATTCTGGCGGCACTTGGCTTTGGCGCGGTATTCGATGGCCTTGGGGCGGTTAACGCCATTGACGATCTGTTCACCGAACGCTTGGGCCTTTCCCCCTGGATGATCCTGATGCAGCTGAGCTTCATCCTGATGGGCACGTTCCTGGATGACACCGCGATGCTGGTCATCGTCGCGCCGCTTTACGTGCCGCTGGTCGCGGTGCTGGGCTTCGATTTGATCTGGTACGGGGTGCTTTATACGATCACCACGCAGATCGCATACATGACGCCGCCGTTCGGGTATAATCTGTTCCTGATGCGCGCCATGGCCCCGCCCGAGATTATGCTGATCGACATCTATCGCTCGATCATTCCGTTTGTCTTCGTGATGGCGCTGGCGCTGGCGCTGGTGATGATCTTCCCGCAGATCGCGCTGTGGCTGCCACAAACCGTCTATGGGAACTGAGGGGGACCAATGAAGCTCGACTTCCACCATATCAATTTCGTCTCGGGCGATGTCGACCGGATGCATGACTTCTATACGAAAGTGCTGGGTCTGGACGACATGCCGGTTGCGCATTTCCCACGGACCGAGGCGGCGGATGGCAAGGGGTTTGACGGCAAGATCCGGTTTGCCACCGATGGCGGGATGCAGATGCATCTGGCCGAGCGGGCAATGGATATCGCCTTCCACAACGGGCAGGTGATCAACCCCCTTGAGCGTGTCCATATCGCCTTTCGTACCGACGATCTGCCCGCGTTCCTGGCCACTCTCGACGCCGAGGGCATACCTTATTCCGATTATGGCACCGCCTTTTCCATGGATTGGCATCAGGTGTTCTTTCACGACCCCGAAGGCAATGTGATCGAGGTGCATCAGCAGGTGGCCTGACAAAGGGGACAAGCCTCGTAACAGACGGGGCCAATAACGCCGCAAAGCGGTATTTCATGGGGCATCCGCCCCGCCAACTGAAAGGATCAGACATGACTTCAAGACGCAAGTTTATCGCAGGGGCCGCCGTTGCACCTGCCGCTGCGCTGGCCACGCCCGCGCTGGCGCAAAGCCAGATCAAATGGCGGATGCAAACCTATGCCGGCCCCGCGCTGGCCGCCGAGGTCATCGTGCCGGCCATCGAGATGTTCAACAAGATCGCCGGCGATCGCATGAACATCGAGCTGTTCTTCGCAGACCAGCTGGTCCCCACCGGAGAGCTGTTCCAGGCGATGCAGCGCGGCACGATTGATGCGGTGCAGTCGGACGATGACTCGATGGCCTCACCCACCGAAGTGACGGTGTTCGGCGGCTACTTCCCGTTCGGGTCGCGGTATTCGCTCGACGTGCCGGTGCTGTTCAACCAGTACGGTCTGAATGAGATCTGGGATGCCGAGTATTCCAAGGTCGGCGTCAAGCACATCTCTGCCGGTGCCTGGGATCCCTGCCACTTTGCCACCAAAGACCCGATCCGGTCGCTGGCCGATCTGGAAGGCAAGCGGGTCTTCACCTTCCCGACCGCCGGGCGCTTCTTGTCCCAGTTCGGCGTCGTGCCGGTGAACCTGCCGTGGGAAGACATCGAGGTTGCTGTGCAGACCGGCGAACTCGACGGCATCGCTTGGTCGGGCATCACCGAGGATTACACCGTTGGTTGGGCCGATGTGACCAACTATTTCCTGACCAACAACATCTCGGGCGCCTGGGCGGGATCGTTCTTTGCGAACATGGATCGCTGGAACGAACTGCCCGAAGACCTTCAGACGCTGTTCCGCGTGTGCTGCGACCAGTCGCATTACTATCGTCAGTGGTGGTACTGGGGTGGTGAGGCGAACCTGCGCGTCAACGGCACCAAGATGGAGCTGACCTCGACCCCCGACGCCGAATGGCAGACGGTCGAAGACGCTGCCGTCAAGTTCTGGGACGAGATCGCAGCCGAGTCCGAAACCAAGGCCAAGGTTGTCGAGATCTTCAAGAAGTACAACGCCGACATGGTGAAGGCCGGACGGCCCTACCGCTACGGTTAAGACTAAACTCTCGGGGCGCAGCAAATGCGCCCCGGGACCCATTCAAGGGACGCGCAAATGACACTCGATGACCTGAGAGCCCGCGTTGACGCGGGCGAGATCGACACCGTTCTGGCTTGCATGGTCGATATGCAGGGCCGCCTGATGGGCAAGCGGTTCCATGCGCGGCATTTTGTCGACAGCGCGTGGGAGGAGACCCATTGCTGCAACTATCTGCTGGCCACAGATCTGGAGATGTTCACGGTCGACGGCTATGCCTCGACCTCGTGGCAGGGTGGCTATGGCGATTACACGCTCAGACCCGACATGGACACGTTGCGGCTGGCCGCGTGGTTGGAAGGCACTGCACTCGTTCTTTGCGATGTGTTGGATCACCACGGCCACGCCCCCATCGCCCATTCGCCGCGTGCGATGCTGAAGGCGCAGATTGATCGGTTGGCCGAAATGGGTCTGACCGCGATCAGTGCCACGGAACTGGAATTCTTCATCTTCGAACAAAGCTATGACGCGATCCGCAAGGGCGGTTTCCGCGACCTGACTCCGATCAGCGGTTATAACGAAGATTACCACATCCTGCAGACCACCAAGGAAGAAGAGGTGATGCGCGCCCTTCGCAACGGCCTCTATGACAGTGGCATTCCGGTCGAAGGGTCAAAAGGCGAAGCCGAGGCCGGGCAGGAGGAGTTGAACCTGCGTTATGGCCCCGCGATGGACTGCGCCGACAATCACACGATCGCCAAACACGCCGCCAAGGAAATCGGCTGGCAAAAGGGCCGCGCCGTCAGCTTCATGCCGAAGTGGGATGCGGGCCGGGTCGGCTCGGCCAGCCATGTGCATCAGTCGTTATGGAAGGGAAAGACCAACGCCTTTTTCGACAAGGACGCCGATCTGGGGATGAGCGGTATGATGCGCGCCTACCTCGGCGGGCTGCTGAAATACGCGGGCGACATCACGTGGTTTCTCGCGCCCTACGTGAACAGCTTTAAGCGGTTCCAGAAGGGCAGCTTTGCCCCGACGCGCAAGGTCTGGTCGGTCGACAATCGCACGGCGGCGTTCCGACTATGCGGCGACAGCTCGCCCGCCGTTCGGATCGAATGCCGCGTTGGCGGGGCGGACCTGAACCCATACCTCGCCATCGCAGGCATGCTGGCCGCCGGCATCGCCGGGATTGAGGAGGGGCTGGACTGCGGCAAGCCATTCGACGGCGATGCGTACGAAGGGGGCAAGGAGTCCATTCCCGATACCCTGCGCGCCGCGACCGAAACCCTGCGCGGTTCCAAGATGCTGCGCGCGGCCTTTGGCGACGCGGTCATCGACCACTACACCCGCGCTGCCGAGTGGGAGCAGGAGGCTTTCGATGCCGTCGTCACCGATTGGGAAATCGCGCGGGGGTTTGAGCGGGCATGACCAGGGTTCTGAACGTCACGCCGATGATCGCTGTGGCCGATATCGACGCGGCCTGTGATTTCCTGCGTGACTGTCTGGGGTTTGAGGTCGGTTTTCGGATGGAGGGCTACGCCTGGTGCCATCGCGGCGACGGGGCGATCCGACTGCTGAATGCCGACCCGAACGCCGACATGGCCGACCCAGCACGCCAGCACATCATCTACATTGACGTTGACGATGTGGATGCGTTTTACGATGAGCATCGCGCCGCACTCGACGCCCTGCCATCTGGCCACTTCCGCGCGCCCTTTGATCGCCCCTACAATCAACGAGAGTTTCACGCCATCCACGGCCCGTTCCTGTTCATGGTCGGGCAAGACATTCGGGACAAGACATGACCACACTCACCTGCATTTCACCCATCGACGGATCGGTTTTCGCGACCCGCGCGTGCCTGTCACAAGCCGATGCCAAAGCGGCGGTTGCCGCCGCCCGAACCGCCCAATCCGACTGGGCCGCGCGCCCGCTGGAGGACCGCATCGCGCTGGTCCGTGCCGGTGTCGCGCGACTGGGCGAAATGACGGAAGAGGTCGTGCCCGAGCTTGCCCGCATGATGGGCCGCCCGATCCGCTATGGCGGTGAATTCGGCGGCACGGATGAGCGCGCGAGCCACATGGCGGACATCGCGACCGAGGCCCTGAAGCCGATCGAGGTTGAGGATTCCGATAAATTCCTGCGCCGGATTGCCCGTGAACCGCATGGCGTCGTGCTGGTCGTCGCGCCCTGGAACTATCCCTACATGACTGCGATCAACACGGTCGCCCCGGCGCTGATCGCGGGCAATACGGTGGTGCTGAAACACGCCACCCAGACCCTTCTGGTGGGCGAACGGATGGCGCGTGCATTCACCGAGGCGGGCGTTCCGGCGGATGTGTTTCAGAACTTGTTTCTGGACCACGACACAACCTCGGCCTTGATCGCGGGCGGGCATCTGGATTTCGTGAACTTCACTGGGTCGGTCGGTGGTGGGCGGGCCATGGAGCGTGCGGCGGCGGGCACCTTTACGCCGGTCGCGACTGAGCTTGGCGGCAAAGATCCCGGCTATGTTCGCGCTGATGCGGACCTCGACGCGGCGGTGGACACGCTGATCGATGGGGCGATGTTCAATTCGGGCCAATGCTGCTGCGGGATCGAGCGGATATATGTCCATGAGTCGCTGTTTGACACCTTTGTTGAAAAGGCAGTCGCCGTGGTCAGTGCCTATAAGCTGGGCGACCCGTTGGACCCGGAAACGACGCTGGGGCCGATGGCAAACGTGCGGTTCGCGGCAGAGGTCCGGGCACAGACATCCGAGGCGATTGCCGATGGTGCGACGGCCCATATCGAAACCATGGCGGCGGATGACGGTGGTGCGTACCTCAGCCCGCAAATCCTGACCAACGTGACCCACGACATGCGGGTCATGCGCGACGAAAGTTTCGGACCCGTGGTCGGGATCATGTCCGTCAAGGATGACGACGAAGCGATCCGCCTGATGAACGATAGCGAGTTCGGGCTCACCGCCTCGCTCTGGACGCAGGACATTGACGCGGCGTTGGAGATCGGTGCGCGGATCGAAACCGGCACGGTGTTTTTGAACCGCGCCGACTACCTCGACCCGGCGCTGTGCTGGACGGGGGGCAAGAACACCGGCAAAGGCGGGGCGCTGGGGGTCATCGGCTATCAGAACCTGACGCGGCCAAAATCCTATCACTTCAAGAAAGTCACGACATGAGCATCACCGGAAACTGGTCATACCCGACGGCCATCAAATTCGGGGCAGGGCGGATCGCTGAACTGCCCGAGGCTTGCGCGCAGGCAGGCATCAAACGCCCGCTGCTGGTTACCGACCGGGGGCTGGCAAGCCTGCCGATCACAGATGCAACGCTGGATATCCTCGAAGCTGCCGGTCTGGGCCGGGCGAAGTTCTCGGACGTCGACCCGAATCCGAACGAGATGAACCTGGACGCCGGGGTAAAGGTTTACCGCAAGGGCGGGCATGACGGGGTGATTGCCTTTGGCGGCGGTTCGGGCCTGGACCTGGGCAAGATGGTTGCCTTCATGGCCGGTCAAACGCGACCGGTTTGGGATTTCGAGGATATCGGCGATTGGTGGACGCGCGCGGACGCGGATGCCATCGCGCCGATCATTGCAGTGCCGACCACGGCCGGGACGGGGTCCGAGGTGGGGCGGGCGAGCGTCATCACGAACTCCGAAACCCATGTGAAGAAGATCATCTTCCACCCCAAGGTTCTGCCCTCTGTCGTGATTTGCGACCCGGAACTGACGGTCGGCATGCCGCCTGCGATCACTGCCGGAACCGGGCTTGATGCGTTCGCGCATTGCGTCGAAGCGTTCTCCAGCCCGCATTATCACCCGATGAGCCAGGGCATTGCGCTGGAAGGGATGCGTCTGGTCAAGGATTACCTGCCGCGCGCCTATGCGGATGGCACCGACATCGAGGCGCGCGCGCAGATGATGAGCGCGGCAGCCATGGGGGCGACGGCGTTCCAGAAGGGGCTTGGCGCAATCCATGCCCTCAGCCACCCGATTGGCGCGGTGTTCGGTACGCATCATGGAACGACAAATGCGGTGTGCATGCCCGCGGTGCTGGCGTTCAACGCGGACGCGATTCGGGATCGTTTCGATGCCGCTGCGGCCTATCTGGACATCGACGGCGGTTTCGACGGGTTCTGTGATTTCGTTCAGGAGATGAACGATGCGCTGGGCATTCCGCGCAAGCTGTCCGAAATGGGCGCGGATGCGTCGCGGATCGACGAACTGGCGGCGATGGCGATCGAGGATCCAAGCTGCGGCGGCAACCCGGTGGAACTGACGGTGGAAAATCTGGCCGGGTTGTACCGACAGGTGATCTGAGCCGTCCCGAAGGGGAAATTGGTTTGGGGCGGACGTTTACGGCTTTCTCTGCGCCCGGAATCAAGCCCGATAGGGCGCCTGATCGTTAACGCCCCCTCCACGCCAGTCGCCAGCCTTACCCCGCCGCCAACCCCATAAACGCCCGGATCATCCGGCTGTCGCGCCGTTCGCGCAGGCAGACCAGCGCCTCGTCCATCAGAAGGTTGGCATCGCGGATCGGTAGGGCGACCAGCCGCGTATCGGTGCCAAACTCTGCCTCGCTGACAATTCCGACGCCGCCACCGGCTGCAACGATTTCGCGGACCGCTTCGCGCCCCTCAGCCTCGACATAGCTGCTGGGTTTCAGGCGCGCTGCGGCGAAGGCCTCTTCCAGTTTTGAACGGGTCCGCGAACCGGTTTCGCGCAAGACCAGCGGGCTGCGCGCCAGATCGCCAAGGGAAATGTCCCCCGCGTCCGACAGCGGGCTTCCTGCCGAGACGAAAGCGATCAGCGGCGCTTGCGACAGATCAATCACGTCGTATTCGCTGCCCGATGGGATTTCGCCCAGCACGCCGATATCCGCCTCATAACTGGCCAGGGTCGCCGACACCTCGGCACTGTTGCCCGATCTGACCGATACCTGAACGCCCGGATAGCGCGCGCGGAACGCGGCCAGAAGTTCGACGATATGATAAGGCGTATCACTGACAATGCGCAGCGTGCCACTGCGCAGACTGCGACTTTCGCTGAGCATATCGCGGGCCAGATCCTCGATTTCAAACAGGCGGCGGGTGATTTCCAACAAGCGGCTACCGGCCTGGGTGATCTCGATCTGTTTGCGGGATCGGTCAAACAGACGAATGTCATATTCGGCCTCCAGCTTGCGGACCTGATCGGACAGGGCTGGCTGGGTCAGGCTCAGGGCCTCGGCGGCGCGGGAAAATCCGCCGTGGATGGCGACGTTATGGAAAGCGCGGAGTTGGGCGTGGCGCACGTGACTTCTCCATTAGGGTTGCAAATGTGATCCTATCAATCATAGTTTTTTCTGATAGGTCAATCTGTCGTCCTGATTGGTCAGCGGGCTGCCCCTCGCCTCAGGGTGGAAAGAAGCGCAAACGGTTGCAAATAAGGCCAAACAGGCGGGCTTGAATCTGTTGACACAGTGCCGAGCATGCGGGCAGAGTTGTGCCCGACGCAACTGCGTGACGGGGACGACGGGGGAAAATAAAAAAACAACTTCCCATACCTGATCGCATGCGTGAAGGCCGGGTGACATTCGCAGCGTTGTTACAACGTTGCTGCAAAATGAGCCCCACGAACAACTAACGATCCAACGAGGAGAGATCATGAAACGAATTCTTTTGACAGGGGTGGCGGCAATCATCTTGCCCGGTGCTGCTCTGGCCAACTGCCCGGCGATCAGCGTTGCTGACATGGGTGGCGTCGCTGCGGGTGAATTTCCGCAACAATATGAACTGGCAGAGTTCCAGGATGCAGCGGGCTGCACCATGGAGTTTTCAGCGAACCCCGATTCAGCCGCGCTGAACGGTCAGATCGCAGGCAACGGCGACCTGCCTGACCTGGCAGATCGTCTGCCGTCCGAACCGCTGGTCGTGGTGCCTTATGCGGGTGTGGGCAAATACGGCGGGACGCTGGACGTTCTGTCCAACGCGACCGAGGCTGGTACCTCTGACTTCCTGTCGGTGCGCCACGTCAACCTGGTCCGGTATTCCGATGACCTTCAGACCATCGTGCCAAACATTGCCAAGTCCTGGGAATGGAACGATGATTTCACCCAGCTGACATTCCACCTGCGTGCCGGTCACAAATGGTCGGACGGTGCGCCGTTTACCAGTGCAGACGTCAAGTTCTGGTATGACGATCTGCATATGGACACGAATATCTTCGAAGCGCCGAAGGATTACGTGACCGTCGCGGGTGAGCGGATGACCGTTGATGCCCCGGATGAGACCACAGTGGTCTTCAACCTGCCGGCACCCAAGCCCGGTCTGCTGGCACACTTTGCCACGCACTTCGGTCAGGGCTTCCAGCCCAAGCATTTCCTGGGTCAGTTTCACCCCGGTATCAATGCTGACGCAGACAGCCTTGCCCAAAGCCTCGGCTTTGAAAACGGCTATGACGCGATCAAGGCCTATTGGGGCAATTCGGACTGGACGGACACGCCGTCACCGATGCTGTCCAAGCCGGACCTTGTTGGTGGTCTGCCCAAGGCAACGCTGCCGACGCTGGAATCGCATATCTATGTGACCGACACGACCGAGGGTCGCCACCTTGTGGCCAACCCCTACTTCCACCAGGTTGATACGACCGGCCAGCAGCTGCCCTATATCGGTGAGCAGGACGAAGTCTATATCAACGACAACGAAGTTCGGATCCTGAAGCTGGTGAATGGCGAAGTTGACTATAAGTCACAGTCGCTGCAGCTGCCTTCGGCACCGCTTCTTCTGGAAAATCAGGAGGCCGGCAACTATTCGATCTACCTCAAGCCGGAAATCACGCTGGGTGCCTTTGGCTTCAACGTGACGCATGAAGATGAAGCCAAGCGCGCCATCTTTGGCGATCTGAGCTTCCGTGAGGCGATGTCGATTGCCATCAACCGCGATGAGCTGAACGAAACGGCGTTCTTCGGTCTGGGTAACGGCACCCAGTATGTCGGCTTCTCGCCGCTGCCGGAGTTTGTTGATCCGGCCTGGGAAAGCTACATGACGGATTTCGATCCGGATGCGGCAAATGCCAAGCTGGATGCAATGGGCCTGGCCGACACCGATGGTGACGGGCTGCGCGAAATGCCCAATGGTGACAAACTGGTGCTGAACCTGAACTATTCGACGCAAGGCATCGCCGGGCAGACGGTGGAACTGGTCAGCCAGTACTGGCGCGATGTCGGCATCGACTCGGTCGTGAAAGAGGTGACGCCGGACGAGTATCGCTCGGCCCAGTCCTCGAACCAGCTGGACGTTTCCATGTGGCGCAAGTCGCAGCCGCTGGCCATCGTTCTGGGCAACAACGAACTGTGGGTGCCGCCGTTCGAGAACTACTTCGGCAACCGGACCGGTATGCTGTGGGCAGCATATGTCGACAGCGGAGGCTCGGACGGTATTGAGCCGCCCGAGTACGTCAAGCAGCTAATCGCTGACATCAACGCCTTCCAGTCCGCGGACCAGTCGGGTGATGAGTTCAAGCAGATTGGTGAGCGTATGGTGAAGAACATGGTCGAAAACCTGCTGTTCATCGGCACGGTTCGCGCGCCTGCTCCGATCTATCGTAACAACGATCTGAAGAACTTCATCGAGTTCCAGACACATTCTTACGAGTACTATCGGACCTATCCGTACCGCGCCACGCAGTGGTGGCTGGACGAATAATCGACCGCTTTGGTTGAAAGAAAACAGTTGCGGGCGGCGCGTGTCGCCCGCAACCTTACCCGGACAAAGATCCGGGATTCGGGGCGAAACCCACTGACAATGTAACGGGGATGGACCAGGCCAGATGATGCAATTCGCGCGATTTGCGTTTGTGCGCGCCGTCATGGCGGTGATCACCCTGATTATCGTTTCATTGATCGTCTTTTCACTGATGGAACTGGTGCCGGGCGACTGCGCTGAACGCTATCTGGCGTTCAAGAACACGCAAGGGTCCAGTATCCAGATCGCCAACGAGTTGGAGGCAGAGCGCCAGCGCCTTGGTCTGGACCGCCCCTTCCTGGTTCGCTGGACCAGCTGGATCGTCAACGCCTTCCAGGGCGAATTCGGCGACAGCTGTATCCTGCGCGTCAACATCGCGCAGCTTCTGGGCGACAAGTTCTGGTTGTCGCTTGGGCTGTGCCTGGCCTCGCTTGTGCTGGCCTATGCGATTGCAATCCCGGTTGGCATCATCTCGGTTGCGACCAATTCCGCCGCACTGAACAACGGGTTGCGCCTGTTCTCGTACCTCGGGCTGGCGCTGCCGAACTTCCTGCTGGCGCTGATGATTATGCTGGCGGCGACGGTCTATTTCGGGGAAACGCTGACGGGGTTATTCTCGAACGAATTCCGCGATGCGCCGTGGTCAGGGGCGAAGTTTGTCGATTTGTTGAAACACATCTGGCTACCGATCTTCATTCTGGGCTGGTCGGCCACCGCCTTTGCGCTGCAAACCGTCCGGGCGCTGATGAGTGATGAGATTGGCAAGCTTTACGTCACCGCCGCTTCGGCGCGCGGCATCTACGGGCGCAAGCTGCTGTGGCGCTATCCGGCACGGCACGCGTTGGGGCCGATCGTCAACAGCCTTGGCTTCGACCTGAACCGGATTTTCAACGAATTGCCGATCGTCGCGTTGATCCTGATCCTGACGGACGCGGGTGCGTTGCTGATCGAGGCATTGGCACGCTCGAACGACCAACAGCTGGCGGGTGCGATCATCTTCCTGCTGACCGCTTCCATCGTGACGCTGAATTTCCTGACCGACCTGCTGCTGGCCGCAATCGACCCGCGTGTCCGCCGAAGCATCATGGGATGAGCCGATGACAGATACCACCGCACAATCCCCGGCCCCGCAGGACGACCAGAAGTCGAAAGAGGCGTATTTCACCGCCTCGCAGCGGCAACTGATCTGGGCGCGGTTCAAGAAACAACGGGCCGCCATGATTGCGGCCATGGTGCTGATCGTGCTGATACTGTCGGGGCTGTTCGCGCCCTTCCTGTCACCCTACGACCCGACGATTGCCGGGCGGGACAAGGATTACACAAACGGCGCACCGCAGATGCCGCAGTTCTGTGACAGCAACGGCTGTTCGCTGCGCCCATTCATTCATGCGGTCACGCGCGAACGGTCGATGGCAACCAATTTCCGCTGGGTGACCAAGGTTGACGAAGATACGCGCCTGCCGATGCAGTTCTTCGTGCGCGGCGATCGCTATAAACTGTTTGGCTTCGTACCCGGCAATATCCACCTTTTCGGGGTCGAAGGAGGCAAGATTCACCTGTTCGGCACGGATGAGGACGGGCAGGATATCTTCAGCCGGACACTCCACGCGGTCTGGACCTCGATGCAGGTCGGCACCATCGGCGTGGTGATCGCCTTCGTTCTGGCGCTGATTATCGGGGGGGTCGCCGGATATTACGGAGGCTGGATCGACTCGATCATCCAGATGGTGACCGATGCGGTACGCGTGGTGCCGGTGATCCCGCTGTTCATGGCGATATCCGCGATCATTGCAGCGGAAGGATCGCGCATAGGTATCGGCGACTGGACACTTGTCGAGCTTGGTCCGGGGCTAAGTTCCGAGGGGCGGTTCTTCATCATCTCGATCATTCTGGGGTTGGTCGGATGGCCCACGCTTGCACGCCGCGTTCGCACCCATATGCTGACCGAACGCAATCAGGAGTATGTGCTGGCGGCGCAGCTGTGCGGGGCCAAGCCCGGCCATGTGATCCGCCGCCACCTGCTGCCCAGTTTCACCAGCTATATCATCGTCGATCTGGTCATCAGTTTCCCCTATATGGTGCTGAGCGAAACGGCGCTGTCCTTCATTGGCCTAGGGCTGAAAGACCCGGTCAGCAGCCTTGGCGTGATGTTGCAAAAGGCAACCTCGGCCGATGTTCTGCTGAACTATCAGTGGTATTTCATCCCGGTGATTTTCTTCGTCGCCCTCGTCATGGCTTTCGTCTTTGTTGGCGACGGGCTGCGTGACGCTGCCGACCCTTACTCGGATAGCCACTGATGAGCCTTCTGGATGTCGAAAACCTGACGCTGCAATTCCGCACGGATGAGGGGGTCATCACGGCGGTGGACAATGTCTCTTTCAGCCTGGAACCCGGCGAGGTTATGGGGCTGGTCGGGGAAAGCGGGTCGGGCAAGTCGGTGACGGCCAAATCGCTGATGAAGCTGAACCCCGGCAACGCGATCTATTCGGACGATACGAAAATCACGCTGCATCTGGACAGCGGCCCGGTGGATGTCATGGCGCTGCGCAACGCGCGCGAAATGGAGGTTGTGCGCGGGGGCGCAGTCTCGATGATTTTTCAGGAGCCGATGGCCAGCTTCGCGCCCGCCATCAGCATCGGCAGGCAGATGGTCGAACAGCTTCTGGTGCATTCGGACATGAACAAGAAGCAGGCGAAGGATCTGAGCATCGAGATGCTGGATCGCGTCGGGATTTCCGATACCTCGACCCGCTTTGACCAATATGCGTTCGAATTGTCCGGCGGGATGCGCCAGCGGGCGATGATCGCCATGGCGCTGTCGACCAAGCCGAAACTGCTGATCGCGGATGAACCGACGACGGCGCTGGATGTGACCATTCAGGCGCAGGTCATTGACCTGATGAAAGACCTGGTGACCGAGTTCAACATGGGCATTATCTTCATCACCCATGACCTTGGCGTTGTTGCGCAAACCGCCGACAAGGTGGCCGTGATGTACCTGGGCCGGATGGTCGAACAGGGTCCGGTGCGCGAAGTGATCCGGCACCCGCACCACCCCTATACCCAGGGGCTGATCGCGGCGCTGCCAAAGCTCGACGATCTGGAGGCACCATTGGTGCCGGTGCCTGGCGACATTCCGTCGCCGCTGGAACGCCCGCCGGGATGCGTGTTCCACACGCGTTGTTCCAAGATCATCGGGGATGTCTGTAAAACGGATGTGCCGCAATGGGTGCAAACGGCCGAAAACCACCGCGCCGCATGCCATCTGTGTGAAGAAGGGTCGGGCGCATGAGTGATACGCCGCTGATTTCGACCGACGGGCTGTCGGTCACCTTCCGGATCAACGCCGGGGCATTCAAGAAATTTGACCTGAAAGCGGTCGAGGGGATCTCGATCGACATCCCAAAGGGCAGTTTCTTTGGCATAGTTGGCGAAAGCGGGTCTGGCAAAACCACGCTGGGCCGGGCGCTGTTGAAGGCGGTCGATATCTCGGAAGGGACGGCGACCTATGATGATGGAGAGGTTGAATATGACCTCAAAGACCTTTCGAAGGTGGACCTGTTTGAATATCGCAAGCGGGCGCAGCTGATCTTTCAGGATCCCTATGCCGCGCTGAGCCCCCGGATGACGGTGCGCGATATCATCGCCGAACCGCTGGAGGTGATGGGGATCACCAAAACACGCACCGATACGGACGAGCGTGTGCGCGAGATTGCCGCGAAGTGCCGCCTGAACCTGGAACACCTGCGCCGCTTCCCGCACGCGTTTTCGGGCGGTCAGCGCCAGCGGATTTCCATTGCGCGCGCGCTTGTTTCTGGCCCGAAATTCATCGTGGCGGATGAAAGCGTTGCCGCACTGGATGTATCGATCCAGGCCGATGTTCTGAATCTGCTGAAGCAGATCCAGTCCGAAATGGGCCTGACCTTTATGTTCATCAGCCACGACCTGAGCGTTGTGGCCCATACCTGCGATCATGTTGCGGTGATGTATCTGGGCCGGATCGTGGAAAGCGCGACAACCAGTGAACTGTTCGCCCAGCCACGCCACCCCTACACCAAGGCGCTGTTCTCGGCCATTCCGTCACTGGACCCGGATGATCGCGGCACCGCGCAGAAGCTGGAGGGCGAGATTCCGTCCCCCACGAACCAGCCGCCGGGCTGCAAGTTCCACACCCGTTGTCCGTTTGCCATCGACATTTGCAAGTCGACGGATCCGAAACTGGAAAAATCACCCGATGGGCATGCCGTATCCTGCCATCGCTGGCAGGAACTGCTGGATGAAAGCGCCGCCTGACGCATCGTGCATTTTGATAGGTCGATAAGGCGTATCAATTTGAACAATAGGTCAAACTCGGGCATTTTGCACGACTAACACGAGGGGGCCGATGCAGGTCATTGTCATTCTTTTGCAGTTGGCCGGGGCAGTTATGTTGCTGCTCTATTCGACGCGCATGGTGCGCACCGGGATCGAACGTGCCGCCGGCTCTGCGTTGCGCGACCTGTTCCTGACCACGCGCAAAAGTCTGCTGAAGTCTGCAGGTGTGGGCGTGATCGCGGCGGCGTCGCTGCAAAGCGCGACCGCTGTGGCGCTGCTGGTCGGCGGTTTTGCCACCACCGGCGTGATGGGCGTGACCGGGGCCTTGGCGGTTGTTCTGGGGGCGGATCTTGGCACGGCGCTGGTCGTGGTGTTCCTGTCGCTGGACCTCGGATGGCTAACGGCGGTTTTGCTGCTGGTCGGCGGATTTCTATTCCTGAAAACGGACGCGCGGCTGGCGAAACAGATTGGCCGGGTGCTGATGGGAATTGCGCTGATCCTTATTTCATTGTCGCTGATCAGTCAGGCGACAGTGCCGCTGCGGGAATCGCGGTTTCTGCCGGACATCGTGGCATATCTGGCCTTTGACCCGATCACGGCGGTCCTTGGCGGTGCGGCGTTGGCATTCCTGTTCCATTCTTCGGTCGCCGCAATCTTGCTGTTTGCGGCCTTCGCGGCCGAGGGGGTGCTGGGCATCGCAGCAGGTGTGCCCCTGGTTCTGGGCGCGAACATCGGCGGTGCCTGTGTGGCCGTCTGGCTGACGCGGTCGGCCCATATCAAGGCGCGCCGGATCACGCTGGGCAATCTGGCCTTTCGTCTGGTCGGGGCGCTGGCGGTTCTGGGCCTGATGCAGATTGTTGCGTTGCCCCTTGGGCGGTATGCCGAAACCGAAGCGCGCCAGCTGGTTCTGTTCCATTTCGCCTTCAACGCCGTATTGGTTTTGGTTTTCCTGCCTTTCGTCATCCCCTGCGCGACCTTGTTGAAGAAGGTCCTGCGTGACCCGGTCGTCAGTGAAAGCGTCCAACCCCCGCGGGTCAGTGCGCTTGATCCCGGCGCACTCAGCGATCCGCGCCAGGCGCTTGCCTGCGTGTTGCGGGAACTTTTGTTGATGGCGGGAACGGTCGAACAGATGCTGACCCCGGTGATGGAACTGTTCGACACGGCGGCGCCTGATCGGCTGCGAAGTTTGCGGACCATGGACCTTGAGGTGAATGAGCGTCACAGCGAGATCAAGTTGTTCCTGGCAGAGTTGAGCCAGCAACAACTGAACCGGGATGAAGCGGTGCAGCTGATGGACTACCTCGATGCCGCCGTGGCGCTGGAACGGATCGGTGACATCATCTCGAAGGACCTGCTGCGCGCCGTGTCCGAAAAGAACGAAAGCGGTTCCAGGTTTTCCGAGGACGGTTGGGCTGAACTGTCACGCCTGCATGCGCGTGTGATGGCCAACGCGCAGATGGCGTTGAATGTGCTGGTTTCCGACGATGTCGATACCGCCCTGCAACTAGTTGAAGAAAAGGAAAAAATGCGCGAATTTGAACGCCTTAGCTTTGACCGCCATGTCAGCAGGCTGGCCACCGGAACCCCCGAAAGCATCGCCACCAGTGATGTCCACATCGAGGTTGTTCGCGCGCTGAAAGAGATCAACTCTCGCTATGCGCTGATTGGGTATCCGGTGTTGCGTCAAAGCGGGATGCTGCGCGACAGCCGGTTGGACAAGACCGGTACGATAGATAGGCAAAACTTATAGTTTGGTATGTATTAACGATTTTTGCGATGCAATAATGCGCGCTAATCTGCCCGCAACTTGAAGGACTCGGACAAGGAAATCTACCGATGACACAGGCAAAAATCGAACCGCCGAAGCTGGGCGAACCCTATCTTCTGACGCCCGGTCCGCTGACAACATCTTATGGCGTGAAACAGGCGATGCTGCGCGACTGGGGCAGTTGGGACGCAGATTTTCGCGCCATGACAGCGGCAATGCGGTCCCAGCTTCTGGCTATGATCGGCCCCGAGGCTGATGCCTTCGACTGTGTGCCGATGCAGGGCAGCGGGACATTTGCGGTCGAATCGATGCTCGGCTCTCTGTTGCCCAAGGACAGCAAGACGCTGGTGCTGGTGAACGGTGCTTACGGGCAGCGGATCGTCAAGACCGTGCAATACCTGGGCCGCGCGCATGTGGTCATCGACAAGGGCGATTATATGCCGCCGCGCGGGGCCGAGGTTTCTGCCGCGCTGGCCGCAGATCCCGCGATCAGCCATGTGGTGCTGGTGCATTGTGAGACGTCTTCAGGCATTCTGAACCCGGTGAGTGAAATCGCCGAGGCGGTCAAATCCGCCGGCCGCAGCATTCTGATCGACTCGATGAGCGCTTTTGGCGCGCTGGAACTTCAGGCGCATGAGATTCCTTATGACGCCATCGTCAGCTCGGCCAACAAATGCATCGAAGGGGTGCCCGGCTTCGGCTTTATCATCGCCCGCAAGACGATGTTGGAGGCGGCCGCAGGCAATGCGACATCCCTCAGCCTGGATCTGCATGATCAGTGGGTGGCCATGAACAAGACAGGCCAATGGCGCTTTACCCCGCCGACCCATGTGGTCGCCGCCTTCATGGAGGCGCTGACCCAGCACCGCGCCGAAGGCGGCGTTGCGGGACGCGGCGCCAGGTACACGCAGAACCGCGACGTGATGGTCGCGGGCATGCGTGACCTGGGGTTCGAGACGCTGTTGAATGACCGCTGGCTGTCGCCGATCATCGTGACATTCTTTTGTCCTGCCGATCCCGCATTCGAATTCACCCGCTTTTACGAGGCGATGAAATCCCGCGGCTTCATCATCTATCCCGGCAAACTGACCGTCGTGGACAGTTTCCGTATCGGCTGTATCGGCCAGATGGATGCGGATGTCATGCGCGCGGTCGTCGATGCCGCCCGTGACAGCCTGACCGACATGGGCGTGGCAAGCGCTGCCCCGCCTGCAATTGCACTGGAAGAACGCGCCTGATTGGCCGCCTGAACCTGAAAGACAAAATAGATGAACGATATGACCCCTGCTGACATCGTGATAAATGAACGCGCCGATGCTGCGCCGAAAACCACCGCGATCGCGATTTGCCTGGACGGGTGTGAGCCCGCCTATCTGGATGCCGCCATCGCCGACGGGCTGATGCCGACGCTAAAGCGCATGCGCGAAACGGGGACTGACCGGCTGGCCCATTCCGCGATCCCAAGCTTTACCAATCCGAACAACATGTCGATTGCCACCGGACGCCCCCCGGCGGTGCACGGGATTTGCGGGAACTTTCTTTATGATCCGGAAACCGATTCCGAAGTGATGATGAACGACCCGAAATGGCTGCGTGCGCCGACCGTGTTCAAAGGCTTTTATGATGCCGGGGCAAAGGTGGCGATTGTCACGGCCAAGGACAAGCTTCGCGCATTGCTGGCCAAGGATCTGGCGTTCCAAGATGGCCGCGCAATTTGCTTTTCGTCGGAACGCAGCGACACCTCGACCAAGGCCGAACATGGCATCGACAATGCCAGCAAATGGCTGGGCCTGCCCGTGCCCGAGGTTTATTCCGCCGAATTGTCGGAATTCGTCTTTGCCGCCGGGGTGAAACTGCTGCGCGAATTTCGCCCTGACGTGATGTATCTGACGACAACGGATTACGTTCAGCATAAATACGCCCCCGATGATGCGCAGGCCAAAGCGTTCTATGAAATGTTCGACCGCTATCTGGCGGAACTGGATGCGGATGGTGCCGCCATTGTGGTGACGGCGGATCACGGAATGAAGCCCAAGCATGATGCGAATGGCGACCCCAAGGTGATCTATCTGCAGGACGTTCTGGACGATTGGCTGGGTGAGGCGCAGGCCCGCGTGATCCTGCCTATTACTGACCCCTATGTTGTCCATCACGGCGCGCTCGGGGCCTTCGCGACGGCCTATCTGCCCGCCGGATCCGACGCCGAAGACGTCGTGACGCGGTTGCGCGCCATGGATGAAATCATCTATGCCGATACGCGCGCCAATGCCTGCGAACGGTTCGAACTGCCCACAGATCGCATCGGCGATATCATTGTAATCTCGGGCGAAAACATGACCTTGGGCACGTCAGCGCACCGTCACGACCTGGCCGCATTGAATGAACCGCTGCGCAGTCACGGAGGCCTGACCGAGCAAGAGGTGCCGTTCATCGTCAACCGGGTGCTGCCAGATCTGGCGGCCGCCCCGACATTGCGGAATTTCGATGCATTCCATATTGCCTGTCAGGCGGCGGCGATGGAAGTAGAGGGCTGAGCGATGAATGCGATTGATCAAACGGTACGCCATGAGGCGATGCGGATTGGCGGCGAGAAGGTCTTTACCGATGACGTCGTCGAGGTCCGCTATCCCTATACCGATCAGGTGATTGGCACGGTTCCGGCAGGCACGGCAGAGCATGCGAAGAAAGCCTTCGCAATTGCAAAGGCCTATAAACCGAAATTGACGCGCTATGAGCGTCAGCAGATTCTGTTTCGCGCAGGCGAATTAATTCGTGAACGTCGTGAAGAGATCGCGCATTGGCTGACGTTGGAACTTGGGATCTGCAAACAGCACTCGCTCTATGAAACCGGGCGCAGTTATGATGTGTTCACGCTGGCCGGACAATTGGCGATTTTGGATGATGGGCAGATTTTTTCATGCGATCTGACTCCGCACGGGAAAGAGCGTCGGATCTACACGATGCGCGAACCTGTTGGGGCAATCTCGGCGATTACTCCGTTCAATCACCCGTTGAATATGGTGGCGCATAAGATCGCTCCGGCGATTGCGACGAATAATTGCGTGGTGTGCAAGCCGACAGAATTGACGCCGCTGACCGCAATTACATTGGCCGATATTCTGTACGAGGCGGGATTGCCGCCCGAGATGTTCCAGATAGTCACCGGAATGCCCGCTGATATCGGGGATGAGATGATTACCAATCCTGATATCGACATTATCACCTTTACCGGCGGCGTGCCGGTCGGGAAAATGATTGCTGAGAAGGCCGGGTACAAACGCACCGCGTTGGAATTGGGCGGAAATGACCCGCTGATTATTCTGAATGACCTGAGCGATGCCGATCTGGAAAAGGCGGCGACGATTGCGGTGGCCGGGGCGACAGGGAATTCAGGGCAGCGTTGCACGGCGATCAAACGGATTCTGGTGCAGGAAAGTGTGGCGGACCGGCTGGTTCCGCTGATCGTTGAGAAGGCGAAGAAGATCAAATTCGGCGATCCGCAGGATCCCGACACGCAATTGGGGTGTGTGGTCCACGCGCAGGCAGCCGAGGTGTTTGAAAACCGGGTGCTTGCGGCGGCAAAGGCCGGGGCAAAAGTCCTGTATCACCCGGAACGGCGCGGCGCGCTGCTGCCGCCCATCGTGGTCGACCACGTGCCCCATGATAGTGAGCTGGTGTGGGAAGAAACCTTCGGCCCGATCATCCCGATTGTGCGGGTGCCTGATGACGATGCCGAGGTGATGCGGATCTCCAACGCAACAGATTTCGGCCTGTCTTCAGGGGTTTGCACCAACGACCTGCACCGCGCGACGGCCTATATTCAGGGTCTGGACGTGGGCACGGTCAACATCTGGGAACAGCCCGGTTACCGGATCGAGATGTCGCCCTTCGGCGGCATCAAAGACAGCGGCAACGGCGTGAAAGAAGGCGTGCTGGAGGCGATGAAGTTCTTCACGAATGTGAAGACCTACTCGATGCCCTGGCCGGGGTGAGGGGGGCGCTGGTGGTGCGCTTGCCAGCCCGGGGGTGGCGATCTGACGGTAGTGCGGTGCACTTGGACGGTTGCGTGTTTCAGTCAAATCTGAAGAAGGCGGGACCTTCGCCAATCGCCAACCCGCTCGGACGGGCTGGCGAGCGCACCGTTTTTTTTGTTGCATAGGATTGGTGGGCGCGAACATCCACTTTTACGCAGTCTGCGAATTTTGCGACGACCCTTTCACAGGAAGGGTTTTCCACCGGTTTTCCTCAACCAAGTGCATCAAGCCCAGCAGGGAAGGTTCAACACCTTCGGTCCATTTAACCGAAATATTGAGCGGGATTTTCGGAGTAATGCTGTTCATTGACCCAAGCACAAACGCGTTCACTTCAAGGCCACTGTCCAGCTTCACTCCTTCCGAGAATCCAGTATTGCAAATGCCCGCACCAACTTCAGAGCATTTTATCTCGCTTCTCGAATTGTTTGTTAGTATTAAAAATTTCGCGACTGGTTCAAAATAGTGAGATGCTTCAACACGCAATCGAATCTCTTGATTTGAAATATTCTCAACCGAATAACTAAAGCGTTTCGACATTAACCTGAGACATATCCGGCGGCCTTAAAGTAGTTCCAGCATTCTACTGGGTCGTAGAGATCGCAGATTGCTCCGATTGCTTCGAAGACCTGGGTAAAGGACCTGGCCCCGATCCGTCGCAAATGGGCTTTCAGTTTAGAGAAGGCCTGCTCGATGGGATTCAGGTCGGGCGAGTACGGTGGCAGGTAAAGGAACCAGCAGCCGTGATTGCGTAAAGCCTGCGTCGCCTCCTTATTCCGGTGGGTTGCCAGGTTGTCGAGAATGACGACAGTGCCGGGGTTGATCTCGGGGACCAGCACTTCGCGGATGTAGGCCGCGAAGGCGGGGCCATCTATCGCTCCCTTGATGACCCAAGGTGCGATCAGCGCGCCTTGGGTCAGGCCCGCGATCAAGGTTTGGGTTCCCCAGCTTCCGAAGGGCGCATCCATCGTCAGGCGCTTACCGCGCTTGGCTCTGCCGCGTAGGCGCGTGAGGTTTGTCTTCACTGCGGTTTCGTCAATAAAGACAACGCGCTCAGGAAAGGTCGCAATGGCTGGCGAGCGGTATCTGAACCAGTCGGCCCGTTGCTGCCTTACCTTGGCGCGGCGGCGCTCGGTTGCGACCAGCGACTTTTTTTGTACGTGAAGCCGAGCCGGGACAGAAGGTTGGCGATGGAGGAGTGATGCACCCGCACACCCTCTGCATCGGCCAGCGCATTACGCAACTCAAAGAGCGTGATGTCAGGGTCTTGTGCGATCAACTCCTCAAAGAATTCCCGATGCGGAGCCAGCTTTCCCTTGCCGCGCGGCGGTCCCTGCCGGGCAGGTTCCGCATGACCCTTCATCCTCACCTGACGCGCCCACCGCGCGCCTGTGGCAGGCGACAGCTTCAACCGCAACGCCGCCGCGCGCCCGCTCAACCCTTCTTCAATGTATCTCTGAAACCGTATCCGAAGCGCAGATGGCAAAGGTGCTGACATGATCCATCCTCCCAAACAGGATGAATCACAGATCAGGTCTCAAGGGAATCCCTCGCGATTCAGGTTCAAGCCGAAACGCTTTAAGGTTTGAAAACCCAAGATGCTGTGGAGTGAAGGTGCTATTGCCCTGCGCAACGTTGACAACTTGAGAGATTGCCACTTCTAGCCCATGACTAAACAAATCGACATAAAGGTTCTGACTCATGATCGGCGGAATTGCAGAATCGTCAACACGTATCGGGATTATTTTGCATTGTCCATTTGTAGCTTTGAACAGCGCGTTCTGCCACTCAAGCTTAACCATATTGCTGTCTAAACTCCTATTTGAGACAAAAAAGAAAACGAAATCGGGAACCGTCAACCCGTCATTCATCTTGGCGATTATTCCATCACCAGGTTGAATTGACCAAGAATCGTAGAAGACATTTTCTCGCCCGAATATTTCGGCGAGTCTGAGCGCGATTGGCTCTACGATCGGTTTATCAGCAGAGGTGTGACTGAGAAAAACGGTAGTAGCCGATTGTGTTGAAAAACTCCGTTTTAGGGCCTGAACGATGATTTTTCTTTCCATGCAGCCCGATCCTAAATTTTTGGCGCGGGGGTCGGCCCAAATCGCCTACATGCGCTCACGCGCAGCCATGCGCTGTCTCGTGGTCAAAGCTTTCCGACTATTTCGCTTCATAGGTTTTCGCAAGAAATCCGCGACGCTCTGATTTCGGAGTTTTTCAACACAATCAGCCATTACCGTCCCCTCCGCCTAACATTCCCATCCCTTTGACCCGGCCTCCCCGCCGTGCTCCGCCCCTTGCCCTTCGTCGCAGCCTCACTCGCCGCTTCCACCGCTGCCTGTCTCGCCAGCGGATCATCTGCTACGGCCAGTTCCACCGCCTCCAACCGTTTCACCTCATCGCGCAGGCGCGCGGCTTCCTCAAATTCAAGGTTCTCGGCGGCTTTGCGCATGTCTGTCCTCAAACCCTCCAGCACGGTCGCCAGGTTCCCGCCCGCCATCGCCTTGTCGACCTTCACCGTCACGCGGCTTTGATCCGTGTCGCCTTTGTAAAGGCCCGCCAAAACATCCTCGACGTTCTTCTTCACGGTCATCGGCGTGATGCCGTGCGCCTCGTTATAGGCGATCTGTTTTTCGCGCCGTCGGTCGGTTTCGCGCAGGGCGCGCTCCATGGATCCGGTGATCCGGTCGGCGTACATGATGACCCGCCCGTCGACGTTGCGCGCCGCCCGTCCGATGGTCTGCACCAGCGAGGTTTCGGAGCGCAAAAACCCCTCCTTATCCGCATCAAGAATGGCGACCAGCCCGCATTCGGGGATGTCGAGGCCTTCGCGCAGCAGGTTGATCCCGATAAGAACATCGAACGCGCCAAGGCGTAAATCACGCAGGATTTCAATGCGTTTCAGCGTATCGATGTCGCTGTGCATGTAACGGACTTTGATGCCCTGTTCGTGCATGTATTCGGTCAGGTCTTCGGCCATGCGTTTGGTCAGCGTGGTGACAAGCGTGCGCATGCCGGCCTCGGTCACGCGGCGCACTTCGTCCAGCAGGTCGTCAACCTGCATGCCGACGGGGCGGATTTCGACCATCGGGTCCAGCAGGCCGGTGGGGCGGATGACCTGTTCGGTGAAGACGCCGCCGGATTGTTCCAGCTCCCACGCTTGCG
Source organism: Paracoccaceae bacterium (assembly GCA_012103375.1). Classification (NCBI taxonomy): domain Bacteria; kingdom Pseudomonadati; phylum Pseudomonadota; class Alphaproteobacteria; order Rhodobacterales; family Paracoccaceae; species Paracoccaceae bacterium. The sequence goes on along the minus strand of WLWX01000001.1, from coordinate 3,982,964 downwards.
GGGTGGCCGAAACGAAGACCGATTGCGGGCGCATGGCGTCCCATTCCTCGAACTTCAGGGGGCGGTTGTCCATGCAGGAGGGCAGGCGGAAGCCATGTTCGGCCAGCGTGAATTTGCGCCGATAGTCGCCTTTGTACATGCCGCCGATCTGGGGCACCGAGACGTGGGATTCATCGGCAAAGACAATCGCATTGTCGGGGATGAATTCAAACAGGGTAGGGGGCGGTTCGCCCGGCGCGCGGCCAGTCAGATAGCGCGAGTAATTCTCGATCCCGTTGCAGACGCCGGTCGCCTCCAGCATTTCCAGATCGAAATTTGTGCGCTGTTCCAGGCGCTGCGCTTCCAGCAGTTTGCCTTCGTCAACCAATTGCGCCAGACGGGTTTTCAATTCCGCTTTAATTGATTTGATCGCCTGTTGCATTGTCGATTTTGGCGTCACGTAATGCGAATTGGCATAGACGCGGATTTTTTCGAAGGTATCGGTTTTTTCGCCCGTCAGCGGATCGAATTCGGTGATGGATTCCAACTCCTCGCCAAAGAATGACAACTTCCATGCCCGGTCTTCCAGGTGTGCGGGGAAGATCTCCAGCGAGTCTCCACGCACCCGGAATGACCCACGTTGAAACGCCTGATCGTTGCGCTTGTATTGCTGGGCGACCAGATCGGCCATCACGGTCCGTTGGTCATAGGAATTGCCTACAACCAGATCCTGGGTCATCGCGCCATATGTCTCGACCGAGCCAATGCCGTAAATACAACTGACTGAGGCGACGATCACCACGTCATCGCGTTCCAGCAACGCCCGCGTTGCCGAATGGCGCATGCGGTCGATCTGATCGTTAATCTGGCTTTCTTTTTCGATGTAGGTGTCGGATCGGGCGACGTAGGCCTCGGGCTGGTAGTAATCATAGAAACTGACGAAATATTCGACGGCGTTGTCGGGGAAGAGGCCCTTCATCTCTCCGTACAGCTGGGCGGCCAGTGTCTTGTTCGGGGCCAGAATGATGGCGGGGCGCTGGGTCTGCTCGATCACCTTGGCCATGGTATAGGTCTTGCCGGTGCCGGTTGCGCCCAGCAGTACCTGGTTCTGTTCACCCTCTTTCACGCCCGCTGCCAGTTCGGCAATTGCCGTCGGCTGGTCACCCGCGGGTTCGAATTCTGAATGCATGACCAGCGGGATGCCACCCATCAGCTTGCCGCGTTCGTGCACGTCCGCGGACGGCGCGTTGGCAAGGACCGGCATGTTTTCGGGCGATGTGTTCGACATGGTTTCCCCCCTGACAGACCCCTACAGGTGTTCCCTTTTCGCCCTCAGATCAAGGGTGCCGGGGTTTTCAACTGACATGGCGGCGTTAGGGTCGGAGGGATGAGGGTGCTTTGGATCATTCTGGCCGCGATTTTTGCGGCAAATGTGGCGCATGCAGATGTCAGCCCGCCGCGGCCCGTCGCGCCGGACCATGGCGGTACGGCGGTTGTCGTAACCGGCCCGGTCGAGGTTGTGTTCGATTGGTCCGAAGACAATTGCTATGTCGCGCAGATCCCGGATCTGCCCGTGCGCGCCTTCCGGGATGGTGACGATCAAGTGAACCTGATCCTGTCGCACACGGCGGCCCACCGGATGCGGGGGCCGGATTTCGGGTCGCTGGTGCTGGACTGCGCGCCGGTGTCCGGGTCGCGCAAATTGCCGGACCCGGAAAGCTATGCGGATCAGGAATGGATCGCCGCGGTTTATTCCGAAGATGGTCAGACCGTGCACGCACTGATCCACAATGAATTTCAGGGGAACTGGAAAAGTCATGAGGTTTGCGCGACGCGCGACTATTTCAAATGCTGGATGAACAGTATCACCTATGCGCGGTCTGACGACGGCGGCGCGACCTATGTCGCCCTGGATCCGCCGGATCACCTGGTGGCCAGCCTGCCGGACCGGTATCACCCGGATGAAGGCATCTATGGCCTGTTTTCCCCGTCGAATATCATCAAGCGCGACGGGTATTATTATGCCTATCTCAAGGCGCAGACCTATCCGCTGGAATTGCAGCACGTTTGCCTGATGCGCACGCAGGCGCTGGACGACCCGAAAAGTTGGCGTTTCTGGGATGGGCGCGCCTTTGAGGGCGTGTTTGTCGACCCCTATCGCGACGACCCGAACGTGGTCGAGCGGACCCCGAATTGTGCGCCAATCGCGCTGCCCCAGATCGCCGAGATGTACGAAGGTATCACGTGGAATACCCATCTTGGGAAATTCGTGCTGGTCGGGACCAGCAGCGATCCGACGCAAGAGCCGAACCTGTTCGGGTTCTATTATGCGTTTTCTGACGACCTGATCACCTGGAGCCATCGCCAGCCGCTGCTGCATGCGCGCCTTCCGTGGCGGTCGGATGGAAGCCAGACCAACTATGCCTATCCCACACTCATCGATCACCAAAGCCCTAGCCGGAACTTCGAAACGACCGGCGCGACTGGTTATCTTTATCTAACGCGCAACAACGCAGGGCATGGATCGCTGGACCGCGACCTGCTACGATTTCCCGTGGAATTTCGCCAACCCAACAGAGGTGAGGCTTGCGAAGCCCCCCCGAATTGCCGATATATCGCGCATTCCATCGGAGGTCGCCATGCGCGCACGCATCTACCAACCCGCCCGCACCGCCATGTCGTCGGGCACGGCCCGGACCCGCCACTGGGTCCTTGAATTCTCGGCCGATCAGGCGCGCCGGGTTGATCCGCTGATGGGGTGGACGTCGTCCGACGACACACAGACGCAGGTGAAGCTTACGTTCGAAACCAAGGCCATGGCCGTCGATTATGCTGAAGCCCACGGGATCGACGCTGTGGTCAGCGAACCCAAAATGCGCAAACCCAATATTCGCCCGGGCGGTTATGGCGACAATTTCGCCACCAACCGGCGCGGGGCGTGGACGCATTGACGCCCTGCCAGCTTCCCCTGCCGCACGACACCGAAGATTTCCAATTTTTCATTGAATGGAGGACGCCATGCGTCTGCTGACCGGAACGATTATTGCCCTTACACTCACCGCCCAGTCGGGCCTGGCCGCGCCTGCAACGCAGGCCGAGGCCGATCGCCTGACCGATCTGTTTCAGACCTATCTTGGGGAGTTGCCCGGGGCCGTCACTGTGACGCCGCAGGGTAAATCCTATGCGCTGTCCGTCGACCCAAACGCCTATGTATCGCTGATCCCGGATGACGATATTGCCGATTTCCTGAATTCGATCGAGGTGGATGCGTTCGACATGCATTTGACCGATCTGGGCGATGGCAAATGGCGCGTCACGGAAGATGAATCCTGGCGACTGGCCTTTGAGATTGCCGATATGATGGACTTCAGTGTCACCATGGACCGTGTGGTGTTCGATGGTATCTGGGATCAGGACCTGCTGGCGTTTCAAAGCTTCACCAGTTCGATTGACGGGCTAACGACCGCAAATCGGATGGTGGGCCCCGATGGCGAAGTGATGCAGGATGATGTGCAATCCTATGCCTCCATTCGCTATGCAGGTACGTCGCAGCGTGGCGCAAACGGCGGCGTCGATGCCAACTACTCCAGCGAGGTTTCCGGAATGCGGCAAACCACGTTGGTCCAAGAGTTCGGGGAACCGATCTCGATCGTCATCTCGGCCGAGAAATACGCCACCGACTCGACCACAACCGGCTTTCAGATAGCGCCGCTATTGGCGATGGTCGCGCAAGGGGTCGAGGTGATTGAATCTGGCGATCCCACCGCGCTGGACCTGGTTGGCCTGCAAGAGGACGCGCGCGGACACCTTCGGGACTTCCTGCCAATATTCGAGAACGTCGAGGCGACGTTCGACCTGGACAACCTGGCTGTAGAGTCGCCCTTCGGCGGTGGTTCGATTGATGGGATGTCGGGGACGATTGATGTCAACGGATTGGTGGATGAAGGCAAATACAACATTGCTTTGGCGCTGTCGGGGCTGGCTGTCAGCAGCGATGCGATTCCGCCGTTCTTTGAACCGCTTATCCCCAGTGACCTGTCGCTGGACCTGCGCGCAAATCGGTTCAATCTGAACGCGCCGGCCCGGACGCTGATCGACAATTTCGACTTTTTGACGGCGGATGTGATCGACCAGATGGTGCTGTTCCAGACCATCCCGCAGCTGTTGCCAACCGGATTGGTCGGTATTGATGTCGGACCCAGCAATGTCACCGCGCCGGCCTATACGCTCGACATGGAGGGGGGCGGCACTGTGGGCCTGACCGGCATGTCGCAGGGCACGGCCCGCTTTAGTCTGGAAGGGATCGACCGGCTGATTCAGGCGATCAACGCGATGCCGCCTGAAATGTCCGGTCAGGCGCTTGGCCCATTGGGTCTGGCGCAGGGGCTGGCCCGGCAGGGTGACGCCGGTGCCCTGTTCTGGGATATCGAATTCAACATGCCTAGATCGCTGAAGGTCAACGGAAACGAGATGATGCCGCAATAGGCGACGGGTCTTGCGCGCCAGACATCTTGGCTATTTGCTCGGATCACCAGATGCCCACGCGACCCCGTCTCCACGATCCATGGTTGCCATTTGAGCCATATCCGCATCGTCGATGGCGAAGGAAAACAAATCGATGTTCTGGCGCATTCGGTCAGGGTTCAGGCTTTTGGGGAGTACCGCGTATCCATTTTGCACACCCCAGCGGAGCAATAGTTGAGCCTCTGACACGTTGTATTTTGCGGCCATATCCTGAAACGCTGCACCATCAGCCTTCATTTCATCGGTCTTTGCGCTGTCCTGACCTTCCTCAACTCGCCACGTCGAAAGCGGTACAAGGCTGCTGTAGGCAATCGGTGCGATGCCGTTTTTGAACATGTAAGCAATCAGGTCCGGCTTTTGTGACCATGGGTGCAGTTCGATCTGGTTTGCGTCGGGCATCGGCAGCCCGGCTGCCTTGATCTCGTCCAGATGCTGTTGGTTGAAGTTGCTGACCCCAACGGATCGGGCTTTGCCGCTTTTCTGGATTTCCAGCAAGGCACGCCACTGTTCAACCCTCATGTCGCCGCCGTATGGGGCGTGGATCAAATAGAGATCAACGTAGTCCAATCCCAACCGAGCAAGACTTGCGTCGCATTCTGCGATTGTTTGCGCGCCTGTCTTGGGCGCATCACCCCAAGCCGGATTGCCCGGCCAAAGTTTGGCGGTCACAAACAGGTCTTCCCGACCAATGCCCGCGCTTTGCAGTCCCTTGTTGATGCCTGAACCGACTGCCACCTCATTTTGATACCCTGAGGCCGTATCGATATGCCGATACCCGGCTTCGATGGCGGCGCTGATCGCCGTTTCGGCCTCTTCGTTGGAAATAAGGTATGTGCGGATTGTGTTGAAAAACTCCGAAATCAGAGCGTCGCGGATTTCTTGCGAAAACCTATGAAGCGAAATAGTCGGAAAGCTTTGACCACGAGACAGCGCATGGCTGCGCGTGAGCGCATGTAGGCGATTTGGGCCGACCCCCGCGCCAAAAATTTAGGATCGGGCTGCATGGAAAGAAAAATCATCGTTCAGGCCCTAAAACGGAGTTTTTCAACACAATCGGCCGAACCCAACTGCCGGGATTACGGTGGTGGCATTCAGGGCGAAGGTGGGTTGCGTGGCTGACATAAGGGCACTCCGATCGGTGACTTGGCTGGGAGGAACCTAGGCATTTGGGTATGCAAGGTCCTGCCAATTTCTCCGACAGATTTGTCAATTCCTCCGAATGGCGCGTTTTTTGCGTGATTACTGGTTCTGGCTTCGTTAGGCATGAAACCCAAGGAGGGCATCATGTCATTCGAGCGATTGCAAAGCCTGGCGGAACGCTACATCGAGCAAATTGCTGATGTTACGGCAAAACCTCTGCCTTCCTTGCATGTGCTTCGCCAGGAGGATGTCAGTGCGTTCGAGGCCGTGATCTATAATCCTGTGATTTGTCTGATCCTACGGGGACGCAAAGAAACACGCATTGGCACACAATCCGTGTCGCTTGGTCAGGGCGACGCCCTATTGGTCAGCCATGATCTGCCTGTGGTCGCCAAAATCACCGAGGCCAGCCCGCAAGCGCCCTATCTCGCGCTTATCCTCGCCTTGGATATTGGCATCATTCGCAGCCTCTATGAACAAGTCGGCGAGGCCGTTTCAGAAGTCGCGAGCGCGAAGTCGCTTGCGGCCAGTGTGGCCGACCCAACTTGGCTGGCGCCCTTGGAACGATACCTCAAGTTGATGGATAATCCGCTGGAAGCGCAAGTCCTCGGGCCGCTGATCTTGAAGGAAATCCACTTTCAGCTGCTGATGTCCCCAATCGGCGGCATGCTCAGAAATCTCCTCTCGGTTGACAGCCATGCCAGCCGGATTGCCAAGGCTATCTTGCGGATCAGGGCAAGTTTCCGCGAACCGTTGATCGTGGCGGACCTGGCTGAGCTTGCGGGCATGAGCCAATCTTCGTTTCACGAGCATTTCAAATCGGTCACCGGCACCACGCCGCTTCAATACCAAAAGGACTTGCGGATGATCGAAGCGCGAAATCTTCTGGCGAGTGGTGCGCGCTCGGTTTCTGTCGCGGGTTTTGAAGTCGGATACGAAAGCCCCACGCATTTCAGTCGCGACTATTCCCGCAAATTTGGTTGCTCGCCAAAGCATCACCTCGCGCGGGCCCAATAGGCCACCGCCCCCCCGAAAAAAGGATCACCCTATGACCGCGGAATTTCTGTTTATCACGTTCACTCTGTTTCTGGCGGGCATGATCGCCGTTCCGCTGGCCTCACGCTTTGGGCTTGGGTCGGTGCTTGGATATCTGATCGCCGGCATCGCGATCGGGCCAGTGCTGCACTGGGCCGGGGTCGATGTTGTGGCGTTGCAGCATTTCACCGAATTTGGCGTGGTGATGATGCTGTTCCTAATCGGGCTGGAGATGCAGCCCAAGGTGCTGTGGGCCATGCGCGCGCGGATCTTTGTCATGGGTGGATTGCAGGTCGGGCTGACGACTGTTGGCGTGATGGCGGTGGCGATGTTGTTTGGGCAAGTCTGGACGGTTGCCCTTGCGATTGGTCTCATTTTTGCGCTGTCTTCAACAGCAATCGTGACGCAGACGCTGAACGAAAAAGGGTTGATGCGCAGCGATGGCGGGCAAGCCAGCTTTTCGGTCCTGCTGTTTCAGGATATTGCGGTGATCCCCATGCTGGCGCTTATCCCGCTGTTGGCGTTGCCTGAGCTGACCGAGGTGCTGCATCACGGCGATGATCACGGAGGCGGACACGGTGACACCGGCTTGAACCTGAGCCTTGTTGAAGGGCTGTCGGGCTGGCAAACCGCCTTGGTGACGCTGGCAGCCGTGGGGCTGGTCATTGTGGTCGGGCGCTATCTGACCGGTCCGGTGTTCCGCTATGTCGCCGCCGCGCGCCTGCGTGAACTGTTTGTCAGCACTGCCTTGATGATGGTGGTCGGCATTGCGCTTTTGATGACTATCGTGGGGCTGTCTCCTGCGCTTGGGACGTTTCTGGCCGGTGTGGTGATGGCCAACAGCGAATACCGGCATGAGCTTGAGAGCGATATTGCTCCGTTCAAGGGGATTTTCCTGGGCGTATTTTTTATCACCGTTGGCGCCAGCATCGATTTCGCCCTGCTTGGCGAAAATCTTGCGTTGATTGTCGCGCTGACCCTTGGGCTGATCGCGCTCAAAGCTGCCGTGATGTTTGGGCTTGGCCATGTCTTCAAGCTGAGTGGGGGGGATAAGTGGCTATTTGCCCTTGGCCTGGCCCAAGCGGGTGAGTTTGGCTTTGTTTTGGTGTCCTTCACCGTTGCCAACGCAGTCGTTCCCGGGCCGATTGCGGACCTCTTGCTGCTGGTTGTCGCGCTTTCCATGTTGCTCACACCTGCGCTTTTCATTTGCTACGACAAGCTTATCGCGCCGCGATATTCACGTCAGCAGGCGCAGGATGCCGATGAAATCACGTCTGACGCAAAGATCATTATTGCGGGGCACGGTCGTTTTGGCGGCATTGTGAACCGTGCGCTTCAAGCGGCTGACTATGAAACCACGGTGATCGACTACAGCAACGAACAGCTTGCCATGCTTCGTCGGTTCGGTCTCAGCGCCTATTACGGCGATGCAACCCGTCCTGATCTGCTGCACGCCGCGGGGATCGACGACGCCAAGGTTCTGGTCATCGCCATCGACAACAAGGAGGCCGCAACCGAACTCGCCCGCTACATGCATGAACATCACCCAAAGGTGCATGTCGTTGCCCGCGCTATTGACCGCTGGCATGTTTATGATCTTTGGGCTGCGGGATGTCGTGATATCATTCGGGAAACCTACGACAGTTCGATCCGCGCGGCGCGCTCGGTTTTCGAAGCTATTGGCCATCCGCGCAGTCAGGCCGAGAAACTGATCGGCGTCTTCGAAGAATATGATCGCAAGACGATGGTGGAAACGGCACAGGCGTTCATCCAAAGTGACGATCCCCACAGCGAAAATAGCGCATACTCCCAATTGGTCCGTGACAACCTGGAATTATGGGAGGCTGATCTGAAAGTAAAAATGCAGGATGCACGCGGAGGAGAGTGAATGTCAGGAATGTTGCGAAGTGGGGTGACTTGTCTTGCGGACACGAACGTCTGAACTGAACAGCGTTTGAGACCCTGGATGGTTCGAGATTCTGCAGGACTGTTCAATGCCCGCTTCGACCGGCGTTTCGCACACTTACACCTTGATCGCTATGCAACCGAAGATCGCAGCTGCCATACCAAAACCGATCCGAAAGTAATGGATTGTTAGCCATTGGTTCAGCTTGGCCGCGCCCGCCGCTTCATCCATGGTCCCACTTGCAAAAGCAGTGTTCGTCGGAACGAAGAATGCGAACGTCAGGATTGCGACAACCACGATGCAAGCTGTGCTCAGCAGCCAATAAATCAAACTCGGGCTGCCCCACGATAACCAGACTGAGCCAATCACGCCAATCAAGGTCGGCATAAAAATCAGGGGGATTGATCTGGATACGAACTGGTTGTTTGCAGCGAACCAATCGAGGAACTCTTTGGTTGGAAGGCTGCGCCAGTATCCTCCGAGCGTTACGCCAATGCTCAGCATGACGCCCGCAAAGCCTGCGGCGCCACAGATGGCGAGAATTTTGAACGCTGCCTTGATCATGATCCGGCCCCCTTGTCTTTCGTGCTGAACCACATCCGCCAGATCAGCCCGTCTTTCTTGATGAAGTGGTGATAAAGCGCGGCCCCCGCGTGAAGCGCGAACAGCGCCAACATCAGTCTTGCCCCCAGGCCGTGTGGCCCGCGCGGAAGAAACGCGGAAAAATCAGGCAAAGGCCCTGCCTCTGCACCAAACAGAATGCCGATCGCACCCGAAATCGCGAGGGTTCCGATCCCGCTCGCCACCATTCCAAGGATGACAACATAGAACAGCACGTGGATCGCCTTGGCAGTAAAGGTCTGCCAGGCTGGATCACCGGCCACAGGTTTCGGTTTCTGATCGACCTGCCACCACCAAAACAGCCGCAACAGCGTCAACAGCAGGATCACGACACCAAGCGGGACGTGAAACATCAAGATGGCTTCCTTGGCGGCGCTGTCGGTCATCGATGCTGCCCTGAAACCGGACCCCAGCATGGCAAGGATGAAGATGGCGCTGAGCCAATGAATGGTGACCGCAACGGACCCATATTTGGTTTGCGTGCTTTTCATGTGAAATTTCTCCGCTTATAACGTGCCTACTTGCCCGTAAGTGCCGCGCGATAAGCAACGTTGATGAGGTAGCCGCCGAGAAATTCGTCGCGCGTCAGAAACGCATCGTCATCCGTGTCGGCGCGGCGGAAATCCGAAACCATCGATTTGTGATATTCACGCCGCGTGATGTCGCCGTCGCCGTCATGATCCCACACCGCAAAGACGATCTTCTGCGCAGTTTCATAGGCGCGCTGCTGGCCCACATCTTCCGCGATGAAGTTGAATCCAAAGTCCCAATCAGTGAATTCTTTCAGGTCAACTGAGCCGTTGTTGTCCTCGTCCATGGACACGAAGATTTCATTTCCGAAACTGACAAATTCGCCCATATCGGCGCCGCCGGTCGGGCTGATTTCCATTGATCCGAATATGATTTCTGCAAGTTCGCGCCCCGGTGTCATCTCGTCCGATCTGGCCATGGTCGTGGCTGAGCACGCAAGAATTAGCGCGCAGGTTGTTGCTAGCTTTTTCATTTCTACGCTCCATCCGGTTCTTTTTGCATAGCATGCTATGTACTATTACATAGTAAGCTATGCAATGCTAGAATTCACCATGGATTTTGATCGCAAGACCTCGGCGGGATACCTCGTGAACTATATGGCCCGGCTCTTTGCCGAAGGGTTGCGTAAGCGTATCGCGCCGCTTGGCATCGTTCCCGGCCAGTTCCCCGCGCTTTTGGCGCTGTGGGAGCGTGATGGGCTGACCCAGAAAGAACTCCTCGAACAAGTGGCTATCGAGCAGGCGACGCTTGCGAATACGCTTGCACGGATGGAGCGTGACGATCTGATTGTCCGCAAGGAACATCCCGCTGACGCAAGGGCGCGCACAATCCACCTGACTGAAAAGGCGCGGTCAATTCGTGATGCGGCATATGAGGCGGCTGAGAAGACAAATGCGGAAGCGCTGGACGGGCTTACTGCTGCCGAGCGTCAAGAATTTCTGAATCTCATGCAAAGGACCATCAGATCCCTGCAAGCGGATGATAGTTCCTGAATTCTGCTGGCTAAAGCGTTTCGGCTTGAACCTGAATCGCGAGGGATTCCCTTGAGACCTGATCTGTGATTCATCCTGTTTGGGAGGATGGATCATGTCAGCACCTTTGCCATCTGCGCTTCGGATACGGTTTCAGAGATACATTGAAGAAGGGTTGAGCGGGCGCGCGGCGGCGTTGCGGTTGAAGCTGTCGCCTGCCACAGGCGCGCGGTGGGCGCGTCAGGTGAGGATGAAGGGTCATGCGGAACCTGCCCGGCAGGGACCGCCGCGCGGCAAGGGAAAGCTGGCTCCGCATCGGGAATTCTTTGAGGAGTTGATCGCACAAGACCCTGACATCACGCTCTTTGAGTTGCGTAATGCGCTGGCCGATGCAGAGGGTGTGCGGGTGCATCACTCCTCCATCGCCAACCTTCTGTCCCGGCTCGGCTTCACGTACAAAAAAAGTCGCTGGTCGCAACCGAGCGCCGCCGCGCCAAGGTAAGGCAGCAACGGGCCGACTGGTTCAGATACCGCTCGCCAGCCATTGCGACCTTTCCTGAGCGCGTTGTCTTTATTGACGAAACCGCAGTGAAGACAAACCTCACGCGCCTACGCGGCAGAGCCAAGCGCGGTAAGCGCCTGACGATGGATGCGCCCTTCGGAAGCTGGGGAACCCAAACCTTGATCGCGGGCCTGACCCAAGGCGCGCTGATCGCACCTTGGGTCATCAAGGGAGCGATAGATGGCCCCGCCTTCGCGGCCTACATCCGCGAAGTGCTGGTCCCCGAGATCAACCCCGGCACTGTCGTCATTCTCGACAACCTGGCAACCCACCGGAATAAGGAGGCGACGCAGGCTTTACGCAATCACGGCTGCTGGTTCCTTTACCTGCCACCGTACTCGCCCGACCTGAATCCCATCGAGCAGGCCTTCTCTAAACTGAAAGCCCATTTGCGACGGATCGGGGCCAGGTCCTTTACCCAGGTCTTCGAAGCAATCGGAGCAATCTGCGATCTCTACGACCCAGTAGAATGCTGGAACTACTTTAAGGCCGCCGGATATGTCTCAGGTTAATGTCGAAACGCTTTAGGACGAGCGACCAGCGCCTAGGCGGCCACAGACTCGCCCGGTGGTTCCTTGGCCCCTGTCATAAATGCGACGGCGTCTGACATTGAGTATTCCTTGGGATCAATAATGCAGAGCCTTTTGCCGAGACGGTGAATGTGTATCCTGTCGGCAACCTCAAAGACGTGCGGCATGTTGTGACTGATCAGAATGATCGGAATACCGCGCGATCTGACATCCTGGATCAACTCCAGAACCCGCCGGCTTTCTTTCACGCCAAGGGCAGCAGTTGGTTCGTCGAGGATGATCACGCGTGAGCCGAACGCGGCGGCGCGGGCCACTGCCACACCCTGACGCTGACCGCCCGATAAGGTTTCGACGGTCTGATTAATGTTCTGGATTGTCATCAGGCCGAGTTCGGAGAGTTTTTCGCGGGCAAATTTCTCCATCGCCGAGCGGTCAAGCTGACGAAGCACCTTGCCCATGAAACCGGATTTGCGGATCTCGCGCCCCATGAACATATTGTCGGCAATGCTGAGGGCCGGGCTGACCGCCAAGGTCTGATAAACAGTCTCGATACCGACTTCGCGCGCGTCGATCGGCGATGAAAAATTTACCTGCTCACCGTTCAGATAAACCTGCCCTTCGTCGGGTGTCACGGCCCCGCAGAGCGCCTTGATCAGGGTAGACTTGCCGGCCCCGTTGTCCCCAATGACGGCGAGGATTTCATCAGGTCGAAGTTCAAAGTCACAATGATCAAGCGCGACCACACGGCCATAGCGTTTGACAAGATTGCGCGCCGATAGAATGGGCTCTGTGCTCATGCCGAAACCTTTCTGATCCACTGATCGACTGTTACCGCGCCAATGATCAGCACCCCGATAAGCAGGAACGTCCACTGCGCATCAGCGCCAGCCATGCGTAGCCCCATCTCGAACACACCAACGATCAGCGCCCCAAGGAACATGCCGATAATCGATCCGCGGCCACCGAAGAGAGAGATTCCGCCAATCACAACGGCGGTAATGGATTGGATATTGCCTTGCACCCCGGTTGACGCCCCCGGAGAAATCGCACCGAACCGACCGATCGCAACCCAGGCAGCAACGCCGCAGAGCAATCCGGCGATGGTGTAAACCTGTAGAATTGTATTCTTGGTGTTCACACCTGCGAGTTCTGCGGCCTCTGGATCGTCACCCACCGCGTAAACATGGCGCCCCCAGGCCGTATTGCTCAGGATGTAGGAAAAGACCAAAACGAGCGCCAGAAAAGCAATCACGCCATAGGTTACTCGGGCGTCGCCAATCCTGAAAATCTGTCCCCAGAAATGGAGTGCAGGCGCCTGTTCGGCGATGTCCTGACTGCGGATCGTTTCATTTCGTGAATAGATGAAGTTTGCCGCCAGAATGATCTGCCAGGTTCCCAGCGTCACAATGAAGGGCGGCAGTCGCAGGCGCGATACCATCCAGCCATTGCAAAACCCCATGAACGCGCCAGCAGCCAGGCCGATGACGATGGTGAATTCTGCCGGAATTCCATAACGGAAACTGAACTGCCCCATGATGACAGACGTGAAAACCAGCATCGCGCCAACAGACAGGTCGATGCCGGCTGTCAGGATTATCAGCCCCTGCGCAATCCCCAATATCCCCACAATACCAACCTGTTGGAGGATCACCGACAGTGTATTGACCCGGTAGAAATTCGGGTTGATCAGGCCGAAAACGATGATTGCGACAATCATGACGACAAGCGGGACCAGGAAGGGGTACTTGTGCAGGCTGTCGTGCAGGAACTTGACCGGACCTTTTTCATGATCGTCAAAATCGGCGACCTGCTCTGGCGTTTCAGATTTCACGGCCTGTTCGAAATCGTCTTTGTCGGCTACCACTGTCATCCCCCCGGAGTCTCCCGCGCGAAATTGCGGGTGAAAAAAAGGGGGCGGGCCCAATGCTCGCCCCCTTCAATGTCAGTGTTGTTTTAGACGTGTCCGCAGGTCAACCCCAGCAGAGCTCAAGTCCCTCAGCGACACTAATCGACGGCACGCCATCTACGGGCTTGTCCGTAATCAGCGCCACGCCGGTGTCAAAGAAGTTCTTGCCCGGCGTTGCTTCTGGCAGGGTGCCGTCTTCGGCGAACTTGGCAATCGCCTCGACGCCGAGTGCGGCCATCAACAGCGGATACTGCTGCGAAGTCGCATCAATGATGCCAGCAGCAACATCCTGAACACCCGGGCAACCACCATCGACACCTGTGATGATGACATCATCGGGATCGGTGCCCATCGCCTTCATTGCTTCCCAGGCGCCCGAAGCGGCAGGTTCATTGATTGCGTAGACCACGTTGATATCGGGGTCGATCGCAAGAAGGTTTTCCATGGCTTTGCGGCCACCTTCAGGGTTGCCCTCGCTGACGTCGTTGCCAACGATCCGAGGATCGTCTTCGTCGCCCCAGCGGTTTGGATCGTTCAGCTCAATACCAAAGCCATCCATGAAGCCCTGGTTGCGCAGCACGCCGACCGTTGGTTGTGCCGGGTTGATGTTCAGCCCGGCAATTTTGGCGTTCGCTGCGGCTTCTTCGCCCATCGTCGCACGCGCCCAGGCACCTGCCAGTCGACCGGCCTCAAAATTGTCGGTGGCAAAGGTCATGTCTGCGGTGTCAATCGGATCGAATGGCGTGTCGAGTGCGATGACCAGCAATCCTGCTTCGCGCGCACTCTCTACGGCCGAGATGAGTGAGTCCGGGATGGACGGTGTGATCAGAATTCCGCCCGCACCGTTGGCCACGCAGGTTTCGATCGCCGCAATCTGAGCTTCGAAATCGGTGTCGAATGCACCCGAAAACGTTGACAGTTCAACGCCAAGTTCTTCGGCCTTGGCCTGAGCACCTTCGCGCATCTTCACGAAGAATGGATTGGTCTCCGTCTTTGTGATCAGGCAAGCGCCCGTTGAATGGCTTGCCGCAAATGCGGCACTGGACGCCGAGATCGCCATGGCTGCAAGTGACGCTCCTACAAGTAACTTCTTCATGAAGTCTCCTCCCATTAACTTCGTTTCCAATCGTTTCCGGACATCATTTCCGATCCAGAACTTTCCCACGGTAGGGTGCAGCAGATTGGGATGTCAATAAGTAAACAAAGTTGACTAATAAATTGACAAGTGCCGAGGGCCTAGTCATTTTTGGTGAGATGACCTTGCAGGAACATTCAGATCGTCGTTCAGACATCGCCGTTCGCGACCCCGAGGGCGGCGCAAACCAGACCGGTCTGCGTGATCAGAATGCGCGGCTGATCCTGTCCTACATCCGCCGCCATGGGGAAATGGCCAGCGCTGAGATTGCGCGCCGGTCTGGTCTTTCGGCGCAGACCGTTTCGAATATTGTCAGATCGCTGGAGGCCGATGACCTTGTCCTGCGCGGTAAATCTGTGAAGGGCGGGGTTGGCAAACCTTCGACGCCGGTCGCGCTGAACCCTTCCGGCGTCTATGCACTGGGTCTGAGTATTGGGCGACGCTCAATGGAAGCGGTTTTGATTGATTTTCGTGGCGAAGTTGTCGAGCGCCGCCGCCAGGCATACTCTTTCCCGACACCGAAAAATGTTCGCAAATTCCTGAGGCGCTCGATGACGTACTTTCAGGAAACGCATCCAGATGCCTGGAAAAAGGTGACCGACATTGGTGTCGCCTCTCCCTATTGGCTGTGGGATTGGTCCGACGTTTCCAATGCGCCGACCGAACGAATGCTTCAGTGGAAAGATGTCAGTGTCGCCGACATTGTGGCCGAGGAGTCAAAGCGCCGTGTCGTCTTCGAAAACGATGCGACGTCTGCGTGTGTCGCCGAGCATATGATCGGAAAGGGCGGCCAGTTCTCCGAATTCCTGTACATTTTTGTGGGTTCGTTTGTCGGGGGCGGCGTGGTGCTTGGCGGAAAAGTCTTCACCGGCAGATCGGGGAATTCCGGTGCGCTGGGACCATTGCCCGTTCCAGACGGCCAAGGTGGCGTGACGCAGCTGTTGAATGTTGCATCACTGAACGTTCTGGAAGGGCAATTGACGGCAGCGGGCTGGCCGGCCGATGTACTTCGTTCAGATCCAAAAGATTGGTCGGGGTTCGAGCCGCACCTGACAACCTGGATCGACAAGGCCGCCGACGCATTGGCCACCGCCATAACCGCTGCGGCGTCGGTCATCGACATCGAAGCGGCAATCATGGATGGCGCGTTTCCACAGGGCGTTCGGCAGCGGCTTGTCGAACGAACGTCCGCACGGCTTGAAGAAAGCGATCTGGCCGGGTTGGCACCGCTTGTGGTCCTGGAAGCATCCATTGGCAGATCTGCACGTTCGATGGGGGCCGCGCTGCTTCCGATCCGGGCGAACTACTTCCTTGCTTAAACCAACAAATGAAAACGAAGCCGGAGATTGAAATGCAAGCGGGCACTGACAGATTGAACCAGAAACTGGATCGCATTCGCAGCGGAGATTATCAGCCGCAGGACTTTGTGATTGCGGACGCCAAAGATGGGGACATGGGCGGCGGTGCCGGTGCAACCGGGATCGACCCCGTTACGGGCATGGCGTTCCCGGCCTCGGTCTACCGCAGCGCAATGAAAGATATGGTTGCCTCAGGACTGGTGGATATCATGCTGATGTCGCTGTCGTCTGCCGAGGCGCTCACCTCGGACGGAGTGTTTTCTGCAAGCGATGTGACGCCGGCGGTGCGGTTGAACGAAGGCACGGATATCTGGGGCCATCGAGGTGCGAATTACCGCAATGAACAGGCCCGGCCGTTTCGCACCGCCCGTATCGACCGCGCGCGCGCGTTGTGTGACCTGGGCCTATATGCGGTGACGTTTTACAATGACGTTGACCGGGATATTGCCGCCCTCGACGTCTATGGTGCGTTTCGCGATCAAGCCAGCGAAGCCGGAATGCGGCATTTCCTGGAGGTGTTTAACCCGGCAATGCCGATCGACACCGCTGGCGAAGAAATCGGGATTTACATCAATGATGCCATCGTGCGCTGTCTTGCCGGTGTGGCGAAATCCGAACGACCGTTGTTCCTGAAAATCCAGTATAACGGCGCGCGCGCCATGGCCGAACTTGCGGCGTTCGACCCCGAAAACCTGACCGTTGGCATTCTGGGCGGCGGCGCCGGAACAACCCGCGATACCTTCGAACTGATCAGCCAGGCCGAGCGGTTCGGCGCGCGTGTGGCCCTGTTTGGGCGCAAGATCTACTTTGCCGAGGATTCGGTCGAAATCGTCCGCTCGATGCGGCGGGTGGTCGAGGGCGAACAGTCGAGCACCGATGCGGTCAAAGCCTATCACGACCACCTTCAGAAGACCGGAGTATCCCCGGCCCGAACGCTTGAAGACGATCTTCAGATCACTGACCCGGTCTTGCTGCCCGAAGCGCAATGATCGTCGGGTCGCCCGATCGCAAAGGTATTGTCACCGGCGGAACATGGTGCGCAGACCACAACAAATTCGTGTCGCACTGGCCGGGCGAAGAAGAGGTGGTCGAGATTCTGACCAACGAGGTCCGCGGTGGCGGATCGGCCTGCAACCTCGGCATTGATCTGAAGCGACTGGACAATGATATTCCGGTCTCGACAATCGGATTAATCGGCGATGATGAGGATGGGCGCATCCTGATTGCAGAAGCCGATGCTGCAGGTATCGAAAGATCCGGTCTTGTGATCGCCAAGGCTGCCAATACTGCGCATACCGACGCGTTTACGGCAGCAGACACCGGAAGACGCACGCATCTTTATTTGCCGGGAACCGCCGCACAGCTTTGCCCTGATCACTTCGAATTCTCGGAAACCCAGGCCCGTTTCCTGCACCTCGGCTTGCCAGGGGTTCACCCCAAATTGGATCGCGCGTGGGATAATGATGAGAACGGCTGGGTCACGGTGCTGAAAAAGGCGCAAGCCGCGGGCCTAGCGACAAATCTGGAGCTGTGTTCGATACCGGCGTCGCGCATCGCTGAGCTTGTCCGGCCGTGCCTGGCCCATCTCGATCTGCTGATCGTCAATGACTTCGAAATCGCGGCGATATCCGGACATGAAACCAGCCCCGGGACCGAAGTGGATGTCCAGCAATGCCTGACGGCGGCACGCAAGGTACTGGCCATCGGGTCGATGCAGATGGTCGTCGCGCATTTCCCAGCTGGAGCGGTCGCTGTCAGTTCAGGCGGGGCAGAGATCCTGTTGCCATCGGTCAATATTCCGCCGGGGGAGATCAAGGGAACCAACGGTGCGGGCGATGCATTCGCAGCCGGCGTGCTTTATGGCCTTCATCAAGACTGGGGCATGGAAGAAGCCGTCAGGCTTGGTCATGCCTCAGCAGCGGCATCGGTTCGAGGGCTGGGTACGACAGATACTGTCGTTGCGTGGCGTGATTGCCTAACCCTGGCATCCAACTGGGGATGGCGGAAGGAACTTTGAGCAAAGTCGCGCTGCGCAGACATCGGGTCAATCGAAGCGAGTGACGGCATTGTCCGGATTAAGGTGCGCCAAGATTTGCAGACGCTATTGGGGCTACTGGTCTAAAGGTCAGCCGTCTTTTCTGGCGCGCTTCATGAAGAGCCTTTCATCTATCAAAAACAGGCCGAGGAATATCACGGCCATACCCACAACATGCGCAAGTTGCAGCCTTTCATTCAGCAGCCAAGAACCGAGGATCAGGGCTGTGATTGGCGCGATAAACGTGAGTGTCGACGTTTTGGTTGCACCCGCTCGCGGAAGCATAATGAAAGCAATCTGGAACAAAAGCCCAGTTAGAATGACTCCCGAAAACGCAATTGCGGCCCATGTTGAGGGGCGAACCATGGTTGGAGCATCCTCGAAGAAGAAAGCAGTTATCAACATGAAGGCGGCGGCACAGGTGAAGGCCCAAGTGATCATGACAATTGGATCAAGATCCGTAATTCGCCTTACCCAGTTTAGGCCAATTGCGAATCCCAAAGGCGCCAGAAGGGTGATCAATATGCCAAATAACCGGGTGTCCTCGCCACTGCCAAGCGAAGGCAGGGTTAGTAAGAATATTCCGCAAAACCCCGTCAGGACACCCAGGAACTTCAATGGGGTCGCCCGTTCCCCGCCCGGCCAAACGTGAGATATCAACACTGTAAAGACGGGCGTCATCGCATTGATAATTCCTGCCAAACCCGACTCGATATATTGCTGCCCGACAGGAAATGCGGTCATTGGCATCCAGAAAAAGAGCACGCCCAGCATCGCCAACGCCCCTAGCTGTGGGATCCCAGCCTGCCAGTCACGCCCACTGACGATCAGGAACACCCAACTCACCAAGGCTGCCGGGCCCACGCGACTCAGGGCGGCAAAAAATGGACCCATGTCGCGCAGCATTATTTCGTTAAAGAAAAGCGTAGAACCAAAGGCCATGCCCAGAAGCACGATAATTATCCAGTCGCGATCCATGGTAAGCAGCCTCTAGCTTGCCGGCTCGACCACGGTTACAACCATCGACTGGCGCACCGTATAGCCGAGCTTTTGATAGACATGCTTTGCGGCCTCATTCGCGCTTGCCACATGGAGATAGGCCATTGCCCCGCGCGCCAGAATGCGCTGGGTGAGTTTCAGGCATAGGGCCAGCGCCATGCCCCGACCGACGAAGTCTGGATGGGTGCAAACTCCGCTGACTTCAACAAATCGCCCTTGCTTTAATCGTTCGCCAGCTATGGAAACGATCGTCCCTTCAGATCGAATGCCCCAATATTCGCCAAGCACGGGCGTGCGCAAAGAAAACGGCCCCGGCTTGGTGAGCTGTGCCAATGCTAACATCCCTTCGGCGTCTTGCGCATTGAGGCGCTCCAAAGTGTGGTCGGCAATTGTTGGGTTTAACATAGTTTCGGCGCGCATCTGGCAAAAATTCAACACAGCGGCCAATTGCGCCCCAGGTGGGCAATCAATCGGCGTGCTCTGGCCGGTAACGACCGGTCCGTGTTCCGCTACCAGATCACACAGTTCGGCCAAGCTCTCATCGCTATCGTCAATTGTTGCGCCGAGTGCGCTGATCTCCGGATCAAAGCGCATCGCGCGCATTGTGCCAACGGCGAAAGGTCTGTGGTCCGTGGAAAGTGAGGTCCAGATTGGCCGTTCCAACGCAGTGCTATTCAATTTGGTTCTCCTCTGGTTCGATGAAAAGTTGCCGATCAGAGATTTGGTCTTCGAGTCGATCCAATAGGGACAAGAAGTGTTCGGACTGATCGCCCAGAAGGGTCACCAACCGGCGCTCAATCAAAGGCCAAAAGTGCTCTTCCGCATAATCGAGGAGGTCAGTGCCGCTATCGGTAATGCTGATCAGACGGATCCTTTTGTCCTTTGATCCGTGTTCAATGCGTACGAACCCTTGTTTGGAGAGCTGGTTCACACTTCTGGTGACCCCCGGCTGACTAACGCTGAGGCTGCCTGCCAACTCACTGATCGGGAGCGCGCCATTTTCGCGGAGCACTGTCAGAAGTGGATAATGGTGAACCGGTATGGGCACGCCATGGGCTTCCATCAGGTCCTGCGTGTGGCTGCGCAGCCGTTCGCCAATTCGGATTAGCCTGGAACCAAGGATTGGCATCCCGCGCTGGCGAATGACGTCTATTTTCATGACAGTTCCTCGCATTTATATAATCAGTAATATAACTGGTTATTGAAATCAAAATCATTGTTAGTGATGGCCGAATGAGTCCTTAATCTGCCGCTGGTTATCGGCACCAATGACCGGTCGCCGAACAATGCCTTATCAATGAAACGCAACATGGTTAGGGCGCTGGCCACGGCTGTGATCCGAAGCAGGCCATATGAAAATGCAGACACTCGAGCGGCATTGATGGTGACGTCAGATCGATCACGACCTGCGACGCGCCTGCCATTCAGTTTTCGGTCATATTCCCGTCGAACAACAAAGCGCCCAGAAGCGGGCCGCGCGCTCCCAATTTGGCCGTCACAATCTCGGATTGGAAATGTTCAGGCAACTTTGAATGATGTTTCCGCAGCCTTTCCAAATAGCCCCCGGCCAGTCCGATACTGCCGCCAATCGCAACCCGATCGATGCCGAGCAACACGGAAAGGTCGCAAGCCAGATCAGATATTGCGCAGGCCGATGCATCAATCAGGGTGTTGGCCCATTTGGCCCCAGATTGGGCTTCGATGAAAACGGCACGCGCGTCCATCTTAGGGTGCCCCAAAGCGCGCGCCGCACCTGCAATGGGCAAACCGCTTGCGATGCTTTCGACAGTTCCAAACCTGCCGCTGCCGCAAGATCGCGTTTCTCCTACACCGGATGCAAAGCCAAAATGACCAGCCAGGCCGTTCGGACTTTGGTGAAGCTGACCATTCAGGATTAACCCGCCGCCAACACCGGTGGACACGGTGACATAGACGAAGTTCCTGTGCCCGCGCCCGGACCCTAAACGATGTTCGGCAAGTGCTGCGGCCGCCGCGTCGTTGATGATCGAGGCGGGACCGATCATTTCTTCGATGCTCGTCGCCAAGGGATAACCCTTGATATCAGAAAGCGTCTCGGAATTAACCGCGTGCCAACGGCCCCCGTTGTCCACCCGCCCGGTCACTGCAACACCAAGGCGGTCACCGCGTCGGTAACACAGTTGTCTCAGTTGAACGCACATTTGCCGGACCAGCGTGCCTGGGTCAGTCGTACCGTCGGTCTGATACTGCGTCTGTCCCATGATCTGGCCGTTCTCGAAACGGGCGATGGCGGTTTTCGTACTTCCAATCGCCCAGCAACGGGTCATTGGTCTTCGTCAGAAACGCGCCGAGTTCTGCGTGCATGGACTGCTTTGTCGCGGCGTGCGACGGGCGATCTGAAAGGTTTGTCACCTCTCCGGGGTCGGCGTCCATATCAAACAACTCCTCGGCCATGCCGCGATGCCAGACGTATTTGAACCCACCCTGTTTGATCATCCGCCAATCCGTCACCTTCATCCAATCCCCGAGGGGTTGGTGCATGGCAAATTGTGCTGGCGGGGCCTTCGAGGCGACAAACAGATCGCGCCCCGCCCAATCCGCACGCGCAGCCAAGTCGCATAGCGCTGAGAGTGTCGGCGCTATGTCCACAAGGCTGGCAGGCGTGTCGCTGGCACAGGCCTTTCGTCCTGGCGCGTTGATGATCAGCGGCACGCGGATCGATTCCTCGAACGGAACCATCTTCTGCCACAACCCGTGCGCCCCGAGGGTCTCTCCGTGGTCCGAAGCGAAGACGACGATGGTACTGTCATCCAGGCCCTCGTCGCGAAGCGTGCCCAGAACCTGCCCGACGAAATCGTCGATCATGGTCACGAATCCCCAATAGACAGCGTAAGACGCACTCCAAAGTTCGAAATCTGTGCCGTGGTCGTTGAACAGATCGCGATAGTAACTTGTTGCGTGCGCCGGATGTTCACCCGGTTGCGGGCCGAAATTGGTGGGCCTGGGCACGTCGGCGGGGTCATACATGCTGAAATAAGGCTCTGGGATCATGAAGGGTGGATGCGGGCCGTTATAGGAACAGACCTGAAAGAAAGGCCGATCCAGGTCGCGGGTACGGATCTGGTTGATGGCGAAATCGGTGATGTAGGCCTCGTTCGTCTTGTTCACGGCCAAGTTCTGGCGGTGCACCTTGGGGATCGACATCGATGGGGTGCGTGTCGTGCGGGTCGCCGGATCGTTGAACATCCAGCCGTCGATCAGCCCCTGATCACGGCACCATTGGCTGTATTCGGGCGTGCTGTCCCCGGCGTGCCGGTCGGTGAAGTCGGTGATGTTGCCCTCACCCATGTGCCATTTGCCAGCATAGTTGACCTGATACCCCGAGGTGCGGAAGTGATCGAGCATCCCGCAGCTTCGCAGATGCCCGGTCTGGTTCGACATCATGTCGTTCTGCGTCGGATACAGCCCAGTGAACAAGGCGGCGCGCGATGGCAGGCAAAGCGGGCAGGGGGTGATCGTGTTGTTGAAGGACGTCCCCGCCGCAGCGATACTGTCGATGTTGGGCGTGCGACAGGGCGTTAGCCCGCGATAGCCCAACGTGTCGGGGCGCTGCTGGTCGGTGAGTATCAAAAGGATATTTGGCCGGCTCATTGTGCCGTCGCGCCCTGATAGGCCGTCGTCGCATCAAACTGCCCCGATCCGGTACGCCACTGGCCGTTGAATTTGGCCACGCAGTCGCGCAGCGGGTCGTCAACGCTGGCGGTTTGCGCCATCAAAGCGGCGCGCATCTCGGCCAGTTTCGCCTGTGCCTGCGGGCTGCAGACCAGGTTTCGCATCTCGCCCGGATCAACACTCAGGTCATAAAGCTCGTCATAATCCCCCGGAGAGAACACCAGCTTCCACCCGTCATCCGACACCAGAATGCGCTGAGAATAGAGGAAGCGCAGGCCGTGGTATTCTGCCAGAAGATAGTCGCGCCGAACGTCGGTATCACCGCAGACCGCAGCTGACAGATCGCGCGCGTGGCGCGCGCCGCAGTCAATTCCCATCAGGCCCAGGGCGGTCGGCAGAATATCCATGTTCAGCGCCAGATTGTCGCGTCGCGCGGGCGGCAGGCTTGGGTGGCTGAATACCATTGGCACGCGCATCGCTTCCTCATACGGCAGGCCCTTGTCGATCAAACCACCGTGCGCCCCGGTCATATCGCCGTGGTCCGAAGTGAAGACGATCAGCGTATCTTCGATCCGCCCCGTGGTACGCAGATGATCCAGCAGCCGCCCGATCTGGCTGTCGAGCAGCGCCACATGGTCGCAATAGAGGCCGATGTAGTCGACAAGGTCAGCCTCCGTCTTTGGGTGGGCGCGGTAGAAGTCATCGCGTTCGCGTTTCACCCGCGCGGGTTTGTCAGACAGGTCGTCGTGGAAGTTGGTCCAGGGTTGCAGTGCATCCCGGTCAGTGTGCTGCCAGAAGTCGTCCGGGATCAAATGCGGGCCGTGCGGGTCCCAGCGCGTGGTACATGTCGCAATTCGTACCCATGCCGTGGCGGAACGCATAATCGCCAGTGAACATTGAAGCGCGTGACGGCGTGCACAGCGGGCTGGTCGCATAGCTGCGCGCGAAGCTGACGCCACCTGCGATCAGCGTGTCGATGTGCGGCGTGCACGCGGGCACTGTTTTGTCAGGGCCGACGACATCGTGGCGCAGCTGATCCACCCCGATGAACAGCAGGTTCTTCATGGCGCGTCGTCGTCCACCAGATGGCAGGCGGCGAAGTGGTCACGGCCATTTCGGGTATGGCGCTTCAACTCAGGCACGTCGGTGCTGCACCGCGCCACTGCTTTTGGACAGCGCGGATGAAACGGGCAGCCGCTGGGCGGATTCACCGGGCTTGGCACGTCGCCTTCCAGCACAATGCGCTTGGATTTGCGGTCCAGATCGGCCACCGGGATCGCCGACAACAATGCCTCGGTATAGGGGTGCAGCGTGTCGGCATAGATGTCAGCGGTGTCGCAGAGTTCGACAATCCGGCCCAAATACATCACGGCGATCCGGTCACACAAATATTCCGTCACCGACAGGTCGTGGGTGATGAATACATAAGTCAGATTACGTTCGACCTTCAGGTCCATCAGCAGCTTCAACACCTGCGCCTGGACCGAGACATCCAGCGCGCTGACGGCTTCGTCACAGACCACGAGCTCTGGCCCGACGCACAGCGCCCGCGCGATGCCGATCCGCTGACGCTGACCGCCCGAGAACTCATGCGGATACCGGTCCATGTATTCGCGCCGCATATTCACGGCTTCCAACAGATCACCGATGATGCGGCGACGCTCGGCCTTGGATTTAACGCCGTATTGTTTCAACGGATCCTCAAGCGAGCCGAAGATCGTGAACGACGGGTTGAGCGAGGAATGCGGGTCCTGAAATACGATCTGGAGCTGTTTGCGATAGGGCACCAGTTGATCGTCGGACAGGCCGCGCAGTTCGACCTCGGCGCCGTTGTTATCGTAGATCACCTCGCCATCCGTCGGACGCACCAGTTGCAGGATGGACTTGCCCAGCGTGGTCTTGCCACAGCCGCTTTCGCCGACGAGCCCCAGAACCTCACCGCGAAGCACGTCAAGATCGACGCCATCGACCGCTTTGACGTGGCCGACGACGGTTTTGAACACGCCCGCGCGCACCGGGAAATAGGTTTTCAGATCACGCAGTTTCAGGATCGGCTCAGGCATCCTCGGCCACCTTTCTGACATGGTGGCAGCGAACGCGGTGGGTTTCTGACAGGGTGTCCTCATCCGGCATGACCTTGCAGGCGTCGGTCGCGAAATCACAACGCGGTGCAAACTGGCAACCGGTGGGGCGGTCATAGGCGTCCGGCGTTGCGCCCCGGATCGACTTGATCTCCTTATCGCGGCCACGCCCCAGCACCGGGATCGAATCCAGCAATCCGCGGGTATAGGGGTGGCGCGGGCGGCGCAGGACGTCATCGACGGTGCCCGCCTCGACAATATTGCCCATATACATCACCGCCACATCATCGGCGAGTTCGGCAATCACGCCCATGTCGTGCGTGATCAGCATGATCGCGGTGCCGTTTTCTTCCTTCAGCTTGTTCATCAACGTGAAGATCTGCGCCTGAATGGTGACATCCAGTGCGGTTGTCGGCTCATCCGCGATCAGAATCTTTGGATTGCACGACATCGCCATGGCGATCATCGCGCGTTGGCGCATGCCGCCGGAAAACTGGTGCGGAAATTCGTCCGCGCGCTTTTCAGGCAGCGGGATACCCATATCGGACAACAATTCAACAACCCGCGCGCGCCGCGCGGGCGCGTCGAGGTCGGTGTGATAGCGCAGCGCCTCTCCGATCTGATAGCCGACGGTGTAAACCGGGTTCAGCGCGGTCATCGGATCCTGAAAGATCATCGCGATTTCTTCACCGCGAATGGCACGCATCTGGGCCCCGTCGCGATCAAGCTGGTCGATGCGGATGTCGCCACGGTCGGAATGATAAGTGATCGCGCCGCCCTCGATCCGCGACAGGCGCGGCAGCAGTTGCATGATGCTAGAGGCCATCGCCGATTTGCCGCAGCCGCTTTCGCCGACGATGCCCAGGGTCTTGCCTTTGCGGATCTCGAAAGAAACGCCGTTCACCGCTTTGTTGCAGCGCCGATTGGTGTAGAAAAACGTCTGTAGATCATCAACGCTGAGGGCCAAATCGCTCATCCCGTCACCCTTGCAATGTCGGATCGGTGGAATCGCGTAACCCATCCCCGATGAAATTCACACTCAGCACGAACAACGAAATCACGGTGCCAACCGGAAGCCACATCCACCAGTTGTTTTCCAGCACCCGGATGTCCTTGGCGACGTTCAGGATGTTGCCCCATGTCGGGATCGACAATGGCACGCCAAGGCCGAGGAAGCTGAGGCCCGCCTCAGCCAGGATGAAC
Source organism: Paracoccaceae bacterium (assembly GCA_012103375.1). Taxonomy (NCBI): domain Bacteria; kingdom Pseudomonadati; phylum Pseudomonadota; class Alphaproteobacteria; order Rhodobacterales; family Paracoccaceae; species Paracoccaceae bacterium. The sequence continues at coordinate 3,956,797 of WLWX01000001.1, read as the reverse complement.
ATCGCGGTGGTCAGCGTGATGTTGACCATGATCGGCCCCATGGCATTGGGAAGGATGTGTTTGTAGCAGATTTTCAGGGTCGGGATGCCGAAGCTTTGCAGGGCCTGAACGTATTCTTCTTCGCGCAAGCTCAGCATCCGGGCGCGTGACATCCGGTACATCCCGCCCCAGCCTGTCAGAACGAATATCACGATCAGGTTCAGCAGGCTCTGCCCGACAATCGCGACCAGCAGCAGAACCAGAATGATCTGCGGGAAGGACATGAAAACCTCGGAAACACGCATGGCCACCGCATCCACCCAGCCGCCGCGATAGCCGGTGTAGGCCCCTATGCCGACACCGATGACGGCGGCGATCAATGCGCTGCCCAGCCCGACCAGGATCGACACCCGCCCGCCGTAGAGGATACGCGCAAACACATCGCGCCCGGTGCGATCCGTGCCGAACCAATGCTCTGCCGAGGGTGATTGCAGCATGGCGCGCAGGTCGATTTTCTGTGGATCGTGCGGTGTGAGCAAAGGCGCAAAAATCGAGGCCAGCAGGATGATCGTGAAGATCACCAGCCCCGCCACAGCCAACGGATTGCTGAGCAGCTTGCGCATCGCCCGCCCGCCGCTGCGGGTGGTGTTCTGGCCGGCTTCCTCGCGTGCCCGGATGCGGTCGAATTTGCGGTTCAGTGCTGCGTTTGCCATGCCCGTTCCCCCCCTCAGCTTAGCCGCACGCGCGGGTCGATCAGCGCGGTCAGAACATCGACAATCAGACTGGCCATGAGCACGGCAAAGACCGACAGAAGGGCGATTAGCATGACCAGCGGATAGTCGGCGCCGCGCACCGCCTCGATGAATTCACTGCCGATGCCAGGCCATTGGAAGACCTCTTCAATGATCACGGACCCACCGATCAAAGTCGGCAGACGAAACCCGATCAGTACAACAACAGGCGTCAGCGCCACCCGGAATCCGTGGATCAGATTGATCCGCCATTCCGGCAGACCCTTGGATCGGGCAGTGCGGATGAACTCGCGGCTGAGGCTGTCCAGCATCGCTGAGCGGGAATAGCGCATCACGCCCGCCGTCATCATCATCGACAGGACCAGTCCGGGCAGAATGATGTTGGGCAGGTGGTCGAAATAGCTGTCATAGCTGGGCAGCAACCGGCCGCCAACGGGCAGCCAGTCGAAGTGCAAAGCGAAAATCAGGATCGAGACGAGGCCAAAGAAAAATTCAGGAATCGACACGCCGATCATGCCGAACACGGTGAGGGAGCTGTCGGCGAGTGACCCACGCCGCAAAGCACTGATCGTGCCAAGGATGCAGCCGAATAATGTCGAGAATACCAGCGCGAATACCGACAATTCCAACGTTGCTGGCAGCCGGTCCAGTACGATGGTCGAAATCGCAACCCCTCCGGAAAGTGAGTGTCCAAAGTCGCCCTGCACCACGTTGCCCAGCCAAAAAAGATAACGCTCGATAAAGGTTTTGTTCAGTTCCAGCGCCTCTCGCAGTTCCTCGAACTGTTCGTCGGTCATCCGGCTGGCGGTTTCGGGGTCGATCATGTGCGACACGGCGTCGCCAGGGGTCAGTTCCAGCCCCAGATAGACCAGAAAGCTGATTACAAGCAGCATCGGTATCGTGACCAGAAGGCGGCGGATAACGAAGGTCAGCATGTCGGGGGTTCCTCGGGCAAGTGATTGCCGGATGGTGCGGCCCCGCAGGCCCGCACCGCTTTCTTAGGGAGGATTATTCCGCGATCTTCGCGAATTTGTTGATCCGCAGTGACCGGGTGTAGGGGATATCGGCGGGGATCACGTTCATGTGGTCCATCGCCTCCAGCGCCTGCACATCGCCGACCGATTTGGTGAAGCCGTAGTCCAGACGACCAGCCTCGGCGTTTTGGATGACGTTGCCGTCGTTCTCGCCACTGGGGAAGGCCACGATCTCTTGGATCTTGGCGACACCGCCGTGGTAGTTTTCGAACGGAACGAAGCGCACGAAGTCGTTCATCTGCACTTCTTCGATCCGGAACGGGCCGGACCCGACCGGGTTCTGCCAGAACGGATGCTGCTGGAATTCTGCCGGGTTCACGCCTTCAAGCAGGTGCTTGGGAAGGGGGGCGAACTGGCTGAAGGTCAACAGCATGTTCGGATCAAGCGTGCCAAAGCTGATGGTGATCTTGTCGCCATCGACACTCATGTCCGATATCGCGTCGAAGGTGCTAGAGAATACCGCGTTGATCCCCGGAACCGTTTTGGCGGTTTCGATGGACCACACGACATCATCTGCCGTCAACGCCGTGCCATCGTGCCACGTGATGCCGTCTTTCAGGTCGAAGGTCACCGACATGCCATCCTCGGCCACATCGACACTTTCGGCCAGTTGCCCCTCGGTCGGGGCCAGCGCGCCATCCGCTGTCATCAGGCGATCCAGCCCGACTTTCGAGAAGATGTAGATGCCCGGGTTCAGCCACGGATGGTCAAAGAACGTGCTTGGCGCGGTGTTGGTGTACATCACGGATTTGCCGTTCTCGTCCGGCTCTACCGTCCAGTTGGTGATGCCCCAGTCATAGACGAACTGGTCATTTCCGTACTGCCCGCCGTTGCGATCCAGGCGGTTGCTTTCATAGATGAACAGCTGCTGATAATAGAGCGCGATGTCCGACAGGGCCGAGTTTTCGAACTCGGTAAAGGCCTTGAACGCCTCCTGCTGTGCGCCCACATCAACCGTTCCGTTGATTGCGTCGATCAGCGCGTCGCGTGCTGGGTCACCGGGCGTATAGGAGTTTTTGCCCGACTGGTAGCCGTTGTAATATTCCTGCAACGCCAAAGCGGCCTTGGCGCCATAGGCGATATCCCAGGTCACTGCGCTGGTGTCTGATCCATCTTCGGGCAGCGCATTCAATTGCCCACCGACGTCGCCTTCCAGCTTGCGATAGGTCATCTGAACGCCGACATCCGCCAATTGCGCCTGCAATGCGACCATCAGGTCAGCGGTCAGTTGGTCACCGTAGTAATAGACCACGTCCAGAACCTGGCTGTCATCCCAACCCGCCTCTTCCAGAAGGGCGCGCGCCTTGTCCGGATCATATGCATAACGCTCCAGCCCGTCAGCCTTGTAGGGGCCGTTCGGGATCATCGAGTCTGCGACGATGGCTTTGCCCTCGAACAAGGTCTCGACAATCGTGTCCATGTCGATGGCATAGGCAATCGCGGCGCGGACGCGTTCGTCGGACAGCTGATTTTCGCGTTCCGCAAACGCGGTCGAGGCCATCAAGGCCATCACGGACGCGGCGGTTAGCCCGAGTATCTTGTTCATGAGGAAGACTCCCTTTTGTTGAGGTGGTTTTGTTGTGTTGCAGCACCGGATTCCATCGCCAGGCGGAAATAGGTGCCGAAGTTGCGGGTCAAATGCCCGGTGAGAATGTCAACCGCGCGGTCGGAATCCCGGTCGAGGATCGCGGCGACAATCTCGCGGTGTTCCTGGTTGCTCAGCGCATTGCGTTTTTCGAATTCCGGCAACAGCGCTCGGTTCTTCATCAGGCGCTCGACGAAAGTGTCGTGGAGGGCGACGAAGATCGGGTTGCCGGGGATTTCGGCCAGCACCCGGTGGAATTGCACGTCTGCGTCGCGAAACCCCTCGATCTCGGTCAGGTTCGCTTCGCAGGTTTCGATCGCCTCGACCAACTTGCCGATCTGCGCGTTGGTGGCGTGTTCGGTGGCATAGCGCAGCAGGCTGGTTTCCAGAAACAGGCGCGCCTGTTCCAGATGGGCCAGACCTTCGCTGCCCGAAAAGAAGAACTGTGCGGCGGTGCCGACACCCTCCATCACCTTGGAGAGTGTAGGAGAGACGACGCGCGGACGTTTGCCCTTGGCATGATCGACCAGCCCCATGCCGTGGAGGATGGTGATCGCCTCGCGCACGACGTTGCGGCCAACCGAGAAGGCATCACAAAGACCGCGTTCACTCGGCAGCATGTCAGACGGCTGATAGCGGCCCGAATGAATGTCGGCCGCCAGAGCGCGCGCAATGCTTGAGGCTGAATGTTCTGTAGCCATTGACCCCTCCCAGTTGCTCAAAGCAAACCATGATTCCCTTTTGGTGTCCACTTTTTTGTTTTTGGTTGACCAAAGCAAATATCACGCATACCAATCGAGATCGTGCAGGTGAGGTCATTGCGCCCACCGTGGGTGACATTGGAAAGGCCGGGGATGAAAGTTTCAGGATCAATTTTCGCAGCCCTTCTGACGCCTTTCAAAGACGATGGCAGCATCAGTCCCGAAGGCATTCCGCCGCTGGTCGACTATATCTTGTCGAAAGGCGTTCACGGCCTCTATGCAGGTGGATCAACGGGTGAGAGCATTCTGCAAAGCCGTGAAGAACGTGTCGAACATCTGATAGCGCTTGCCGAATACGCCTGCGGGAAATGCACGCTGATCGCCCATGTCGGGGCCGCAGCGACAGGCGATGCCGAGGCATTGGCCGCAACTGCCAAATCGCTGGGCTATGATGCGGTTTCCGCCGTTCCGCCGTATTACTACAAGCACGGGTCAGACGATATTCATGCTTATTATCAGGCAATTGCCGATGCCGCCGGGCTGCCGGTGATCATCTACAACATCCCGGCGCTGTCGGGCACTGATCTGTCCACACAAAGCCTGCTGAAGCTGATGGCCGACCCGCGCATCATCGGCGCCAAGTTCACCGCGCAGGATCTTTTCCAGTTTCAGCAACTGCGAACCCGCGCACCTGACAAGAAATTCTATTTCGGCACGGACGAGATGTTTCTTGGGGCCGCCGCGATGGGGTCAGACGGCGGGATCGGTTCGACTTACAACCTGATTGGCGACGTCTATCTTGGGATCGAAACTGCTGTGAATGCGGGTGACATTGATCAGGCGCGCAGCCTGCAAGCCAAGGCCAACGCGCTGATTGCGATCCTGTTGCAAACCGGCGTGATGCCAGGTCTGAAACACGCGATGAACCGCATGGGCATCCCGGTCGGCCCGTGTCGCGCGCCATTTCGCGCTGCGAATCCCGACGCGCTGCCCGCGCTGAATGCCTGGCTGGACGATAACGGCTACGGCGGATGAGTCAGCCTCCGAACATCCTTTATGTGATGTTCGATCAGGCCAAAGCCTCGGCCATGTCGTTCATGGGCAACTCGGAAATCTCGATGCCCCATTGCGACCGACTGGCCGAGAGGGGCTGGGTGTTCGAGGATGCCTATGCCGCCGCGCCGATCTGTACGCCGTCGCGCACGTCGGCCCACACCGGGTTGTTTCCACAGGTTCACGGCGTCACCTGCCACCAGAACCGCGCGCCGTTCAATGCGCCGCAACTGGCCGAGCTGCTTCAGCGCGCAGGCTATTACACCTGCGCCGCTGGCCATTACGAGCCCGAGCGCAACCTGTCGCGTGGCTGGCACGAACAGACGCCGATGCATGAACGCGGGCCACTGTTCAATTCCTGGCTCGATCACATTCGATCCGGGCGCAAGGACGTCGCCTGGTCCAGCGGCGCGATTGACCGCGACGCACACGAAGGGAACTCGGCCCTGTTGACAGACCGCGCGATCCGAATGGTCGATCAGGTGCAGGCCAGCGGCCGCCCATTCTTCATGCATATATGCTACGACGATCCGCACCCGCCGTATTTCGTGCCACGACCCTACGACACGATGTTCGAACCCGCGGCGCTGACACTGCCAGAAGCGGGCGATCTTGCCGACCTGCCAGCGTGGCATGCCAAAGCACGGGCCGAGGTTGGCACCGATGCCGCGACCGAGGATGATTTCCGCCGCGTTTTGGCGATCTATTACGGTATGATCCGCTACATTGACGACGAAATGGCCCGCCTGCACGCAGCTTTGAAGGCGCGCGGGATGCTTGAGAATACGTGGATCATCATCGGCTCGGACCATGGCGACTACATGGGCGAAAAGGGTTTGTTCAACAAATCGGAATCGCTTTATAAATGCCTGCTGCATGTCCCGCTGATCATTGTGCCGCCCAAGGTTGCAGAGGAACCGGAAGCGCAGCGGATCGCAGGTTTGGTCAGCACGGTTGATCTGTTCCCGACGCTTCTAAACATCGCCGGAGTTGACCCGCCAGAAAACCAGGGGCGGGACATTCTTGCTTGGGTCCGGTCAGGTCACGAAACCCCATTGCGCGACGAAATTTTCGCCCAGATCGGCGACTATCACGGTTTCATCGGCACTAGTTGGCCCAGCGGGATGCCGAAATCCGGTCGCCACGCCAGCCTGACCCACGCGATCCGGACGCGCGAACGTGCCTATATCCGTGATCCCGACAATGGGGACGAGGCCTATGATCTGTGCGATGACCCGAACGAGCTTCGCAACCTCCTCAACCAGGGTCAGCCTGCGTTGCCTGATGAATTCACCGCCATGAAAACTCGCCTTGAGGCGTTCATTTCACAGTGTGATAACTTGCGATCCGACCTTGGGATCATCGCAGGCGATCGCGGTTTTGTTGAGGGCTGGGAATAACCCGCTCATGCGAAACGTTTGCACCATCGCCGATAGTCGCCCGGAGTTTGGCCCCGTGACCGCTTGAACGCCGCCGCCAACGTTTCAGCATGCGCGTAGCCGACGCGCGATGCGATCTCGGCCAACCCAAAGCCGGTGGTAGCCAGATATTTTTCAGCCTGCGCCAGCCGCAATTTCTGCAAGTGTTTGCCAGCAGAGCCGCCGAGTTGCGCACGGTGCGCCGACCGAAATGAACTCTCCGCCAGCCCTGCAAACGCCGCAACGTCCGCCACGCCGCGCACCTCGGCCAGTTTCGCGGTCGTTTCGCGCCAGGTCCGGTCCAGCCGGGTCACGCGCGTTTCGGCGTCGGCGGCGGGCGTGGCAAAGCAATCGAGGATCGCCATCAGCAGCCGGATACGCCGTTCCATCGGCTCACCGCGCAGCGCATAGTCCAGCGACAGTTGGATCAATGCCATGGCGTGCATCCGGTCACGCACGGGCACTTGCAGGACGTTGTCGCCCATCTCTGGGCTAATGAAATGTGCGATCGACGCACTTGCCGCCCCGTTGACCGCTGTGCCGCGAAATGGCGTGCCGGGCGGGATCAGAACGCCACCGGGCGCGGTAATGTCCAGCCGTTGCCCTTCGCCGGTCAATTTCAGCGACAAATGCCCCTCGTGCAGCCAAAGCAAATCCCAAAACGCCCACTGCGCCGGACCAACCTTGAAGCGATGGTCAAATCGACCAGTCTCTTGTCGCAGGATATCGCTCACCTGGATCATGTCGGAATCCATATCACTTTTAAGCATCAGGAGGCAATTTCAATCGGATTACCTAATATTTGCTCAGTTTCGTCAATTCCCGTTCTACTGCCTTGGCGCATAGGGTGGTCGCAGTTTTGCCAAGGAACAGGGAAACGAGATGACCACTTCATTGGACCCGCAGAAAATACGCGATGATTTCGATCGCGACGGATATGTCGCGATCAAGCCGCTGTATTCATTCGACGAAATCGACACATTGAACGCCGAGATTGCGCGCTTTATCCGCGACGTCGTGCCCCGGATGCCCGACACACAGGTTTATTACGAGGACACGTCTGACAAAAGCACGCTGAAGCAGTTGCAGCGCATGTTCGAACATGACGCGTATTTCAACGACCTCATGCTGGATGGCCCCGTTCGCCGGATTGCCGAGGCGGTACTGCAGGAAGACGTGGTGCCCGCCAACATGCAGTATTTCAATAAACCGGCAGGCGTTGGGCAAGCCACCCCGCCGCATCAGGACGGATATTATTTTCACCTCACCCCATGCAACGCGGTGACCGGCTGGCTGGCGCTTGAGGATGTGGACGCGGAAAACGGTTGCATCCACTATGTGCGTGGATCGCACAAGTCCGCGGCCTTTCGGCCCCACGGTCGGACCGGAACACTCGGCTTTTCACAAGGCATTACTGATTTTGGAACCGACCAGGACAAGACCAACACAGTGGCATTTCCGGGCGGCCCAGGCACGTTTCTGATGCATGACGCCAGAACGATCCATTGGGCAGGGGCCAACAAGTCGCCGACGCGGTCACGTCGTGCGTTGGGGTTCATCTATTACGGCGAGAGTGCGCGGGTAGATGACGCAACCGCCAAAGCGTATCAGGCGCGGCTGGATGCGCAGTTGAAAGACAGCGCCAAGCTGTGATTTGCGCCAAGTCGTTCGTAGCGCGGTTTTGATCTAGGTGGGTTGGTCCGTCTCGCTATTCAGCGCGTGGTCGGCCTTTGGTCCATTGGGATGGTGGCTTCCGGCGCGGGTAGGTGTTGCTGGCTTGATGAATCGCGCATTGCCCGAAAGGGGTGCGTCATGGGTTTCTGGTTTCACGAAGCACGCCTGCCGGGGCCAATTGCTGCCCATGAACACTTGCCGGTTTGCATCCATAGTTGAAGTATATTCGTTCGGATGACGTATCACGGCACCGCACGCCTTTAGGCATCGCTTCAACAGGCAGGCCGGCACGCGTTGCGGCTGCTTTTATAACGTGCCGTAATCCGACCTCATCAAGCCAGCCACCCAGATAGGCGAAACCAGCCGACCCCATCAGCACAGGTGAACCATCTGTCAGGTGAAACGTGACATCTGCGTCGCCCTCCAGGACCTCGCGAAAGCCACAAACCATCCCGCCACCTTCCAGCGATAGCTCCAATCCTGACCGAAAGCTTTCGACCCGTTCAACGGTTACGTCGAGATCGGGAATTGCCGGAGGCAGCGGCACAGGCGTGCTCATGTCAGCTGTGCGTGCCCCGAACCGGGGCCCCACTATGACTTCGGCGTCGCACTGTACCAGCGCGGCCTTGAACGCTGGATCGGGGGTCAGAAGCCCGGGCGCGAGGATCAGTTTGTACTTTTCGAGTGCCGTCGCCGATGGCGAAATGATGTCGATTGAAAACCCAAGTTTGCGGAGCGTCCGATAGGCCTCGAACACCAACTGGAAGTAAGAAAGCGTCTCTCCGTGAGGCTGGATTTGCCATCCCCATTCAGAGGCATAATCATAGACCAGCGCGACCGGGGCATTTGCAAGTTCGATTGCGGGCGAAGCTGCGATTTCGCGTGCGACCTTGGAGACTTCGGAAAAGGCGGGTGCTTCCTTGCTGTCAGGGCGTAACAGTCCGGCGTGCATCTGTTCCTGCGCCATCGGGGCCTGCCGCCAGCGGAAGTAATTCACCGCTTCTGCGCCGTGGGCGAAGGCTTCCCATGACCAAAGCCGCACCATGCCGGCAAGCGGTTCCGGGTTCCAGGGCGCCCAGTTCACCGGGCCAGGTTGCTGTTCCATGATCCAAAGCCGACCATTTCCGACCGTTCGGAACAGGTCATGGTGGAAGGCCTGAAAATCAGGGTCGCCTTGCCGCGCGTAAGCGACTTTCCGAGCATCGTCTGCGCCCACACGATCTTCAAGGAACCCAAGGGGATAGCTGTCCCAACTGGCGATATCGAGGTCGGATCCGATGTCATAGTGATCGAAGTCCGTGATCCTGCCCATGTAGTTGTGACTGATTGGTGCCTCTGAATGCGCGCGGATGATTTCGACTTGCAGAGCGTTGAATGCGACGACCTGATCGGAGCTGAATTGCCGGAATGCCATTGAGTGCGCCGGGTTGGGTTGCCGTCGGCGTCCCCAACACGACTTTTAGGCCCGCGTCTTTCAGAACGTCTATCGCGTCGTCCAACCAGTCAAACTGCAGGTCCCCACTTACAGGTTCCAATCGTTTCCAGGCAAATTCACCGATCCGCACCCAGGTCAGGCCAAGCTCCGCCATGCGGCGCGCGTCGTCTTCCCAGACCCCGCGTGACCAGTGTTCCGGGTAATAGCACGTGCCCAACGTCCGTTTCACAGGCGCTTTCCCTCGATAACCCACATTCTTTCGGGGAAACTCCACGGAAGAATCAAACCCTGTGTCATGAGGTAGGCGCCGCTTACGCGGATTGAGCCGTACTTCAGCGCCGGTGTGCCACGCGACAAGTGATCGACATCCTCACGGTTCTTAAGCTCGATTTCATACATCACGTCTTGCGAAACTCTCGTAAGTCGAAGCGGGCGCGGGGCAATCTGTGCGCTTGTCCCGGCCTTCCCGGCAAAGACGACAAAACGCGATCCGTCCGCAGCCAGATGCTGTTCCGCGATTACACTGGGGTCGGGGCTGTCAAGCCGCAGGATGTCGGCCGTCATCAACCAGTTACGGTTGGCTTTCCACCAGCCTGTGACCTGTCGCAACACGTCGGCTTCATCATCCGTCAATTCTCGGGGGTCCATTTCAAAGCCCATGTGGCGTTGCGCAGCGACCCATGCGCGGAAACGGATATCAAGTATGCGCCCCGAGGTATGGCAGACGCGCGGTCCGACATGGCTGCCTGTTACTGCCATCGGCAGGAAGACCGAGGAATTATGCTGAATGCGCAGCCGCTCCAGCGCGTCGTTGGAATCTGACAGCCAGACCCGATGCGTCCGCGACAGAATGCCAAAATCAATCCGTCCTCCGCCCGAGGCGCAGCTTTCGATTTCGACCTTGGGGTGCGCGGCGCGCAGTCGGTCAAGAAGCGCATAGGTGCCGCGTGTCTGGTCTGCGTCGGGCATAGGCAAGACGCGGTTGTGATCCCATTTGATGTATTCGATTGCATGGGACGACAGGATACTGCTGATGCGGCTGAACAGGTGGTCGCGGACGTCCGGATTGGCCATATCGACGGCGCGCTGCTGGCGCCCTGGAATCTGGTCTTCGGCCCCAAGCGCCCAATCGGGGTGAGCGCGAAAGGTGTCTGAGTTCGGGTTGATCATTTCAGGTTCGAACCAAAGGCCGAACGTCATGCCCAACGCGTGGATATGCGCGATCAATGGGTCGAGGCCATCAGGGTATTTCCGCGCGTCGACTTCCCAATCGGCAAGGGCCGAGGTGTCATCGTCGCGCTGCCCGAACCAACCGTCATCAAGCACGAAACGCTCGGCCCCAAGATCGGCAGCGCGGTTTGCGATGTCTTTCAGCTCGTCGATGTTGTGGCGGAAATAGACCGCCTCCCAGCAGTTGTAGTGGACAGGGCGGGGGCGTGACGGGTTGGGGAAACGAACGATGCGGTCCCGCAAGTGGCGCTGAAATGAAACAGAGCATCCGTTCAGCCCGTCATCGGAATAGACCGCATAAAGTTTGCCGGTCTGGAAGTGCGTCTTGGGCTTGCCTTCAACCCGGGCGGCATGGCCGAACTGGATCTGGCGGCGGCCGTCGGGAAGTTCTTCGGCGACCATTCGATGCCCACCGGACCAACCGTAGTGAAAGGCGTATGCCTCGCCCCGCGCGTTGGTTGCGCCACGGCAGGGAATGATGAGGCCGGGAAAATGTTCATGCCCGGTACGCCCGGTTCGGTTCTCGCGATACCGAATACCTGCGGACCAAGGAGTGCGATTGAACTGAAACTCGCCGCACCAACGCCCGGCGACATCTATCATCTCGTCTGAAAGCTGAGGGCCGGGAAAGACCGGGGCTGCAAGCCAATGGAGGTGGACGGGACGTGCCGCTTTCAGTTCGGCCCAAGCCTCGATCAGATGTGTCGTTGGATCGATGGTAAAGTAGGCCTGATAGGTAAGCCGCCCCTCCTGATCGCTGTAGCCTAGTGTCAGCCGGTCCTGGCCAGCCTTGACATTTTCCAGGCAAAACTTTTTCCAGGCAAAACTTTGGCAAATAGGGGGTGCCGTCGCTGTCGCGCAGGATCAGTCCGGGTTGGCCGGGGAAGGTGCGTGTCGCCTCTGGGCAGATTGACAGCTCGGGGTTGGCATCAAGCATCCCACCCGTCACATCGAGGGTGTGGGATTCGTAAATTGTGGTCAGGTCCTCGTCGTCAGGCAGCCGTGCGCCCCAGTAGATCACCTCGGCAAGTCGGTCGCGGGTGCATCCCAGAACAAGGCTCTGACGACTGTCATCCAGCCGCCAGCATTGGATCATTTCACGGCACCTAGCGTTAGTCCTGCGATAAAGTGCTTTTGCATCAGGAAGAACATCGCAACCGGAGGAAGCGCCGCCATCAGCGATGCCGCCGAGACGAGATGCCAGTTGTTCACGAACTGGCCGTTGAGCGAGCGGACGCCCGCCGTAATCGGTTTGGCGCTTTCGCCTTGTGTCAGCACGTTGGCCCAGAAGAAGTCATTCCAGACAAAAGTGAAGATCAGAACCGCCAGGGCCGCAATGGCCGGACGCACCAGCGGCAGGACGACGAACCAAAAGATACGCCATTCCGCGACACCTTCGATCCGCGCGCTTTCAATCAAATCGAAGGGCAGAGCCTTGATGAAATTTCGCATGAACAGCGTGCAAAACCCGGTCTGGAAAGCGGCGTGGAACAGGAACTGCCCAGCGATCGTGTCATAGAGGCCGGTCTGAACGCTCATGTCCCGGACAGGCACCATCAGGATCTGAAACGGGATGAAATTGCCTGCGACGAACAGAAAGAACAGCGGTACGGCAACCCGGAACCGATAGATCGCCAGCGCATAGCCCGCAAGACAGGCCAGAGCGACCGAGATGATCACCGACGGCACCGTGATCAGAACCGAATTCAGCATGTACTGCGCCGCTGCTGATTGGGTGAAGACGGCGGTATAGTTATCGATCAGGGCAAACTCGCTTGGCCAGCCAAAGATATTGCCCGAATTGATGTCAGCCGCCCCCCGGATCGACGTGACGAAGATGGCCAGAAGCGGCAACAGCCAGATGAAAAGTGCCACCGGCAGGAAGGCCTGGTAAGTTGTGCGGGTGACCGGGCCGGATTTTTCAATTGGGCGTGGAAACATCTTATCGGGTCCCTTTCTCGTCCTGATACATCCGCCACAAGAAGTAACTGATGTAGATCAGCATGATCATGAACAGAACGGTCGCCACCGCGGAACCATAGCCATAGCGTTCGCCATATTCAGAGATTGCGACTTCGTACATGTAGTGTGCCAGCACGTTGGTCGACCCGAAGGGCCCACCCTGGGTCATGATGGCGATCATATCAAAACTTCGAAGGGCACCGATAACCGTTACAACCACAGCGATGAAGGTGGCCGGACGAAGCTGCGGCAGTACGACGTACCAAAGCATCTTCCAGCCCTTGGCGCCGTCCAGACGTGCCGCTTCGATCTGATCAGCCGCGACATTGTTGAGGCCCGTTAGATATAGGATCATGCAATAGGCGACCTGCGGCCAAAGCCCTGCAAAGATGATCCCGTATGTTGCCCATTCCGGGCTGGACAGGATATCGGGCGCTGGGCGCGTGCAGTTGAAAGTCACATTGCCAAGAATGTTGGTGGTTTCTTCGCAATAAATGGCCTTCCAGATCGATCCGACAACGCCGAAATCGGGATTGTAGAACCAGCCGAAGATCAGGCCGACAACGACCTGGCTAATGACAAAAGGGAAGAAGAACATCGACTTGTAGAACCGCATGCCGGGCACGGTCTGATTGAGGAACAAAGCAATGAACAAACCGACAGGCACCGCAAGCATGTAAAGTATCAGCCATGCGATGTTGTTCTTAAGCGACATCCAGAAATTCGGATCGTCCCATAGTTTGATATAATTGCCAAAACCAACCCAAACAGCAGTGGATTCGCCGTCTGCGGTGTACAGCCCATTCCATTCATAGAAGCTGAGGGCGAGGCTTTCGAATATCGGGATCACGACATAGATCGCGAAAAAGAACAGTGCAGGTGCCAGAAAGAACCAAGGCGCAACGGAAAGCTTATGACGAGAGAGCCAGCTGTTTTGTTGTCCAGTTGTGTCGCTCATGACGCTTTCACCCTGTTGCTTAAGGTTTTGCGCCGCCTTTGGCGTCGCGATCCTGGGGGCGCTGCCTCTCCGACCAGTCGGGAATTCTTGCGGTCACTGAGGATCTGGCCGGATAATGAACGGGGCCCACCGTTTTGGCGGGCCCCGCTTGGGTCTCGACTTACTTGTAAACCTCGGCGGCGACTTCATCCAGGCGCTCAAGGACTTCCATCTTGGTCGATGGATCCAGCATGAACTTCTGGAAGCCTTCCATACCAGCCTTGGCCATTTCTGCCGGAGCGTCACGGTCGTAGAACTGGGCAATGCCGGTGGCTGCGTTCAACAGGTCAAAGCCTTCCTGAATGAACTTGTCATCCGCGATCTCGGCCTTGGCGTTGATCGGAAGTTGTCCGATGGTCTTGTTCCATTCGGACTGCACATCCGCGCGCGCAACGAAGGCAAGCCACTTCTTGGCGTCTTCGACGTTCTTGGCGTTGGTCGGAATGAAGAAGGCATCTGCCGGTGCTTCCTCGGCCAGTGGAATGCTTGCGTCGATTGTCGGGAAGGGCATGAAGTCAATCTGGTCTTCGGTCAGGCCAGCGTTCTTGTAGCCATCGACCGAAAAGTTGCCCATCACGTACATAGCCGCATCGCCATTGGCGAAGGGTGCGATTGCGTCCTGCCAGCTCATCGAGGCGTGGTTGTCGACAAAGCCGCATTCGCTGATCAGCGTTTCCCAGTTGTCCATCGTCGCAACGATGCGCGGGTCAGTGTACTTGATCTCGCCGGCGGTCAGCGCGTTGTGCACATCATAGCCGTTGGTACGCAGGTTCAAGTAGTCGAAAACACCGGCGGCGGTCCACAGGAACTTGGTTCCAATGGTGAACGGGGTGACGCCGTTTTCCTTCATCTTCGCACAGCCAGCCAGCATGTCGTCCCAGGTTGCGAATTCTTCCAGCTCCAACAGGTCAAAGACGTCTTTGCGATAGTAAATGCCCCACTGGTAGTAGGTGTAAGGCACGCCCCAGATTTTGCCGTCACGCGACATGGTTGCCTTGATGGCAGCCAGGTCTTCGTTGAATCCGTTGTCAGCCCAGACGTCGTCAACCGGCTGAAACAGGCCAGCGTCCACAAAGGGGGCCATGCGGTTGCCCGGATACCACGATGTCACGTCGGGCGCGTCAGCCGTCAGGAAGTTCCGGATCGCGGTCTTGTGCGCTTCACGGTCATTGTTGTTGGCAATGACGTTGATGTCAGGATTTTCTGTCTTGAACAGCTCGATTGCATTTTCGAAGGCTGCTTTCGGGCCTGGGTTCAGGTCGTCAAAGTTGATGACCAAATCGCGGGCAAGTGCCGTGGATGCCATCAGAGCGGTCGCCGCGGCTGCGACAACTGTCAAGTTGAGTGTACGAAACATGTGTGTCCTCCCTAGGTTCACTTATGGCGATTTCCATTATTTGGAACTAAATACCATATATTGAAATTGGTGACGCCATCCGCTAAGAAAGTCAAGACTCTCGTGTGCCAAAGGCGGCGAGAAAAGGGAGGTAATCTGCGCGTGAACGCATCAGGCATGCCGATTGAGAAGGCTGACGGGACAGTCGGAAAGGCGCTGGAAGTACTTGATTCGGTCGCTGCTTTTGAGCGCCCCGTGAAGTTTACCGAGCTCCTTGAGAACTCGGTCTATCCCAAGGCCACGCTGTACCGGCTTCTTCAGACACTGGTGAACCAATCTGTGCTTGTGCACGACACCGACACTGGCACCTATTCGCTTGGACTCAGGCTCATCCGATTGGCGCATAACGCCTGGGAGCATGCCTCACTTGCTCCAATCGCCCGCCCTTTCATCGAACGGTTGGCGGCAACGGCCGGGGAAAGTGTGCATCTTGCTCAATTGGACAACGGTCAAGTTGTTTTTGTCGACAAGCTGAAAGCCTCGGATCGTTTCGAAACTTTGGCCCAGGTTGGCAAAGTGGCCCCGGCGTATTGCACGGGCGTAGGCAAGGCGATGCTGGCGTTTATCGCACCGAAGCGACTTGATATCGTGGTTCGACAGCAGTCATTCTTTCAATATACGTCGCGGACCCATGTTTCCGCAGACAGCCTATTGGCTGAGTTGCCACATATCCGGAACGACGGAATCGCATTTGACCGCGAAGAGCACGAAGATGGAATTATCTCGATCGCGGCGCCGATTTTTCTGGCGAACGGGCGGGTAATCGGGGCGCTTTCGGTGGCAACGTCGACGGCGCGATACGATCTTGAAACGCTTAAGACGTTTCGTGATGACTTGGTGTCCATGGCTGGCGAGATCGGTGATCATGCCACGTCCTGGCATTTTCCGGGATAATTGAGGGAGAGATAGATGTCGGGTGTTACGCTAAACAAAACCGTCAAACGGTATGGGCCAGTCCAGGTCATCCACGGGGTCGATCTTGAAATCGAGGATGGAGAGTTCTGTGTCTTTGTCGGTCCATCCGGCTGCGGGAAGTCGACACTTCTCAGGATGATTGCGGGGCTGGAGGAAACCTCGGACGGGCAGATTAACATTGGCCAGCGCGAAGTGACCCACATTGACCCTGCCGAGCGTGGCGTGGCGATGGTGTTTCAGACCTATGCACTTTACCCGCATATGACGGTTCAGGAAAACATGAGCTTCGGTCTGAAGATGACAGGCCATGCGAAAGAAGAAATCGACCGTAAAGTCAGCGCCGCATCCAAGGTGCTTAAGCTCGACGAATATCTGTCCCGCAAGCCCGCTGCACTTTCAGGTGGGCAGCGTCAGCGGGTGGCCATCGGTCGCGCGATTGTTCGCGGACCCGAGGTGTTTCTTTTCGACGAGCCGTTGTCGAACCTTGACGCGGAATTGCGCGTGGACATGCGCGTAGAGATTGCGCGCCTGCACAAGGAATTGGGCACGACGATGATCTATGTCACCCACGATCAGGTCGAGGCGATGACGCTTGCCGACAAGATCGTTGTTCTGCGTGATGGTCGGATCGAACAGGTCGGCGCGCCAATGGATCTGTATCGTGATCCCGACAACCGCTTCGTTGCCGGTTTCATCGGCTCTCCTTCGATGAATTTCCTGAAAGGCGAGGTAAGCGACGGCGGCGTGAAAGTTGCGGCGCTTGGGGGTGAGATTATTCCGGCCACTGTGGCATTGCCCGCGGATGGCAGCGGCGTAATCGTTGGAATTCGCCCGCAAGAAGCATCGCTGATCCCGGAACCTTCGTCAGTCACCGTGGATATTACCGAACAACTCGGCGGCGTCGCTTACGAGTACCTCAAGACGCCAACCGGAGAGGCTTTGGTGGTTGAAAGCAAGGGCGAAGACGCCGTGGCTTCGAGAACCGCGGTGCGGGTGGCATTTGATCCGGCACGCGTCATGTTCTTTGATGCCGAAACAGAAGCACGTTTGCGGTAATTTGGGGCGAAGTCAGCTCGGCCCTATGACCCAAGGCCATGCGCACCCATGCCGAGGGCCTTGGTGTCCTTCCCCCCTAAAACTGGGCCACTACATTGGTCTTGAGAGGGGAATATGTAATGGCACGGAAACGGCATTCGGACGAAGATGTATTGAAGCTGCTGCGTGAGATTGAGCTGAAGCTGACGGGAGGAAGTGACGTTGCATCGGCGTGTCGTAGCGTCGGCATCAGCGATGCGACATATTACAACTGGCGGAAACGGTTTGGTGGTATGGGACGGTCGCAGTTGTCGGAGATGCGCAGCCTGGAAAAGGAGAATGGGCGTCTCAAGAAGATCGTCGCTGAGCTTGAATTGGACAAGCTGATCCTCAAAGAAAGCCTGAACTACTTAAAGCCCAGGGCCTGACGACTGGGGAGCTCCGTCAGGCCGTTATTCATACGCGCCAAAAGCTCGCGACCTCGGAGCGGAGGACCTGCCGGGTCGTCGGTATGGCGCGAAGCTCTCTGCAATATCGACCCGCGCCAAAAGACGATGATGCTCTACGGCTCGCTTTGATCCGCCTGGCCAAGCAATATGGGCGCTACGGCTATCGTAAAGTTTCGGAACTCCTGCGCATCGAGGGCTGGCGGGTCAATCATAAGAAGGTTGAGCGTCTCTGGCAGGAAGAAGGACTGCAACTCCCGCAGCGGCACAGGAAGCGCAGACGGCTTTATCACAAGGACAGCTCGATCATTCGCCTCAGGCCGACGCATCCGAACCACATCTGGAGCATCGACTTCGTTCACGACAAGCTCAGCAATGGCCGGAGCTACAAGATGCTGACCGTTCTGGATGAGTACACCCGGCAGGCCCTGGCCGTGGAAGTTCGCAGCAGGATGGGCGCCGAAGATGTTCTGGAGGCGCTATATCCGCTGCTCCTCTGCCATGGCACGCCGGAGTATATCCGCTCCGACAACGGCCCAGAGTTCGTAGCCAAGGCGATGCAGGAGTGGTTGGTTCGCGTTGGTGTTCGACCAATTAGAATCTATCCGGGGTCCCCTTGGGAAAACGGATACAACGAGAGGTTCAACGGCACTCTCCGGCACGAGATCCTCAACGCTGAATGGTTCACAACAACGAAACAGGCACAGATCGTCATCAATCATTGGCTTAAGCAGTACAACCACACACGTCCGCACCAGGCTCTGAACATGCGACCACCAATGCCAGAAACTCTAATCAGAAATGGCCCAGAACTTGGGGGCTAGACACAATCATATGCCGCAGCCATCACCGCCGCGACCGCCACGGTCGGTCCTATCATCCCGCCGTCGCTGCCGATGGTGATGTACGCCATCGTCTCGGACGCCTCTGTCGGGTACCTCTTCGCTGCGGGTATCCTGCCGGGGTTGCTGATGGGGCTTAGCATGGCAGGCACCAACGCCTATATCGCGCGAAAACGTAACTTTCCGGTGGAAGACCCGACGCCCTTGCGGGAACTGCCGCGCCTGACGTGGCAGGCCTTCCCGGCGCTTATGCTGCCGGTGATCCTGCTGGGCGGCATCTATGGCGGCGTGATGACCCCGACTGAGGCCGCCGCCGTCGCCGCGTTTTATGCCTTGCTGATCTCGGTGCTATTCTATCGCTCGGTCAGCTTTGCGGATTTCTTCGGCGGCTGTGGGTGTGCTGATCATGGGCGCCATCGCTTTCAACTATGTCATCACCCGCGAAAACATACCCGACAGCCTTGCAATGTTCATGGCGCAATTCGATCTGTCCCCGCTGGAATTCCTTATTGCGATCAACATCCTGTTCCTGTTGCTGGGCTGCGTGCTGGAACCCGGACCGATCCTGCTGATCATCGTGCCGATCTTCATTCCGACCGTCATCGGCCTTGGTATCGACCTGGTGCATTTCGGCGTCATCGTCGTTGTCAACGCGATGATCGGGCTGGTCACGCCCCCGGTCGGCATGCTGCTGTTCATCGTGGCCAATATAACCAAAGCCAAGACACAGGACATCATCAGGGATGTCTGGCCCTTCCCCTTCATCCTTATCTGTGCACTGTTGGTGATCACGATCTGGGAGGATTTCGTGCTCTTCGTGCCTCGAATGCTCGGCTATACAGGATGACGGCGACGGACCGTCCGAACGTTCTGCTGGTCTGCACCGACCATTGGCCGGCGGAACTGTTGGGGGTGGCTGGTCATCCGGTGATCAGGACGCCGGGGCTGGATCAGATTGCCCTGGCGGGCACGCGCTTCACGAACTGCTATTCCGAATGCCCCGTCTGCATCCCGGCCCGGCGCAGCCTGATGACCGGGCTAAGCCCGCGCAGCCACGGCGACCGCAGCTTTACCGAGAACCTGGCGATGCCGGACGCCACAACCCTTCCTCAGGCCTTCCGCGACGCCGGTTACCAGGCTGACGCCGTGGGCAAGCTGCATGTCCATCCGCAGCGCGATCGGATCGGGTTCGACAGCGTGCTGCTGGACGAGGAAGGCCGCACGCAATTCGGCATGGTCGATGACTACGACACCTATCTTGGTGATCGCGGTTTCGCCGGGCGCCAATACGACCACGGCATGTCGACCAACCAATACGATTGGCGGCCATGGCATCTGGATGATGACCTGCATGTGACCAACTGGGCGACCCGGGCCATGGCGCGCACAATCAAGCGGCGCGACCCGACGAGGCCGGCATTCTGGTACCTCGGCTACCGGCACCCGCATCCGCCGCTGGTACCGCTGCAAACCTATGTCGACCTTTACCGCGATATCGAGATGGACGCGCCATACGTGGCCGATTGGGCGCAAGGCGGCAACTTGCCTTACCCGATTGCCGCAATGCAGGGCAGGGCCCGGCTGCATTCAGACAGTGCGATTCTTGAGGCACGCCGCGCCTTCTATGCGCTCTGCACCCATATCGACCACCAGATCCGCTGGCTGATCGGAACGCTTCGGCAGGAAAAGATCCTCGACAACACGATTGTGGTGTTCATGTCAGATCACGGCGACATGCTGGGCAATCATGGCACGGTCGCGAAACGACTGTTCTATGAATGCTCGGCCAATGTGCCGATGATCGTCATGGGTACGAAGGACAATCCGCGCCTTCAGAACCGCGACACCGACGACCGACTGATGGGTCTTCGGGACGTCATGCCGACGCTTCTGGATATGTGTGGCATCGACGCGCCGGGCAGCATCGACGGCATGTCGATGGCGGACTCCCAACAGCGGGAATACATATACGGCGAATGGGGCGAAGACGACAGCGCCTGCCGCATGATCCGCGACCAACGCTATAAGCTGATCTATTATCCGGTCGGCAATCTCTTCCAACTCTTCGACCTCAACGACGATCCGCGAGAGATGACAAACCTGTCAGCCGATACCGCCCATGCGGATGTTCTGACGCGGATGCAAGAAGCTCTGAGACGCGAGTTGTACGGAGCCGATCTGAATTGGCTGGATGGCGATACATTCGTGGGTCTGCCGGACAAGACCTATTCCTGGCGAGCGGACCGGGGTCTCCATTTCCAGCGCGGCGAAGGTTGGCCACGCTGACGAGCCCGCCAAGGCAATATACCCATTGCCAATGATTTCAGGCCGTTCCGCAAGGCGCCGTGTTGATGTTTCCTTCATCGTGGAATTCGGTCATTTTTTCTTAAATGCACGTTGCACCGGAAATTGCGCGATTCAACATGAGTTTGCGCAATGGAAACGCGAACTAGCGTTGCAAGCCGCACCACGCAAACCCCTGAAACATAGATGTAATCGCCACCACCCATCAACTCGACAGTCTCGGTAGCCGGTTCAAACGGCGGCTTAAGCCTGTATCGCGAACACCGGAGCGGACCGAAGCATCGGATAACTTTGGGCGCACAGCGGTCACGCGGTAGCGCAGAGAGAAACCCGGTTCCAAACCTGTATGTATGTCGGCTTCCGACCTCTTGGCGTTGTTGGCTCGCACTTGCGGCGTTTAACTGAAATCAGCTGCCTGGCACCACGGCGGACAAGGCAAAACGTCGAGTCTTCGCAACGCCATTCCGGTCAATTGTGAAATGGGCATTTTCCGACCAGCTCGCCAGGATTGTTGCCGTAGATATGTGCCACCCGCGTATTGCTGTGCGCGGCATGCGCGTGTTCTCTTAGGCGGAACAATTGCCCGAGCGGTCGCATTGATTGCAACGTATTCCACGCGTTGAACTGCAGTTTCCCCCACATTTCAGCAGTGTTCATTGACGCATCCGCCTTCAAGGTCAGCGTGCCCACATCGATATAGGGCGATACCGTCTCGTCCCATTGAATGTCGCAGTATTCTGCCGCCATGACGGCTTTCGGTGGGTCATCGGCGGTCGGATCTGGAATGCAGTCGGGTGTGGCAGGTTGAATTCCCAACCGGAACTTCGCGTCCTCTCCGGCCTCGATCCAGGCATCCATATTGTCTTTGTAGACAGCGGTAACATCCCGCCTCAGCGGATCATTTTCGGCCACATCGTGCCGGGTTTCGGGGACGAGGCGAAACTTCATGGCGCCGTCACCCAATGCGAACGGTCCAAGCGAGTAATAGGGTTTGCCGGCCCACCCCTTCGTGCTTTCTGGCGGACGCCGATAAGTTGCCATTATTTTTTTCACCCGGCCGCGGACGCCCAGCAAAAGCGCGACATTGCGCCAGTTGGCCAACGTTCTGAGTGTTTCCAGAGACGGTGGCTTGAGGCCCGCTGCAACATTCATCTGACGTGCATCACGCACGAAGAACGTGTGGTCTGGCGCATTCGTTTCGGACGTGCCGGCGACAAGCAGCAAATCGAGCTCGTTCGATTTTCCATCCGATGCGTACACATTAGGAACTGCTTCCGGGTATTTCAGCTTCACCGCTAGCCGGTTGATCGCAAATCCAATATCGCGGTCCACGGCCATTCCGCTGCGCGCAACCACCGCGTAGTCGCGATCCGCCGCGAAGAGCCCGACGCGGAACGCATTGGGCAGGTTTTCGGTTCGGTCAATACATAGCGTTCCGTGCAAGATGCCGTTGGTATGCCCCCAATGAGGCTCATGAAACGCCGGATCGTCCTTGCCGATGTTCTTTTGGTGCTTCAGGGTTTGGGCAGTGAAAGCATCGCTTACCCGTTTCGCGATGGCATCTTCGTCCGGATCAACGATTTCGCGCGGTGAAAGGTAGCCGTCACTGATCGCATCTTCGGGCAAGCCTTTAGAAAACTTGCGCCGATGTGGGTGTGGAACCACGAGGCCATAAGTCACGTATGCAGCAGCCAAAAAGAGAATAATCCAAACGAACGTCATCGGTTCCCCCTTATCTGCGGGGCAGTCTGCATTAGCGGTGGTACCAACGCAACAATTCAGAGCCGCTGCCGCTGCGCAGCCGGCATTCTGATGAGCTGCAATATCGGTCATTGAAGGCTCTGTGCTGACGTCGTATGCGGTGCAGCATCCGCAGGGTCTGGGATCGCATGGTCGGCTCTCGGCCCCCAACCGTCATTTTTCAATCGATGCCTTGTCGCGCTTGTCTGACGTTGCTGCCACAATCGGGCTGATCACGCCGCGCGCTTTGACGTTGATGCAGGCCATCCTGCCCGAGGCGATGGCGCTTTCCAGGGCGCCCGGCAGAACGGCGCGTTTGGTGACCAATTCGCCATAACCGCCCAGACCTTCGAACATTGCGTGGAACGGGATGTCGCGGAAGCATAGTGCTGGCCGCTGGCGAACATTGCCTGACGTCAGCACCTGTGGGTCCAAATGGCGCCACAATGAACGACCCCAGACCTGATCGCGCTGAGAGGCATGGAACTTCTGGTTTAGCTTGTTCTCGGACCCGACAGCAGGCTGGCCGCCATAGCGCCCCGGACGGCGACTGTAGCCGATCTGTGCGGCGATCCCGGCCAATGACGACAGCCGCGCAACCCGGTTCTCGGAAACCCGTTCTCCTTGATCGCGCAAATCTTCTGTTAACTTTCGGTAGCTATAAACCTTGCCACTGTCGGCCCAAGCCCGGCGGATCAGTTCGGTTTGCCGCACAACTTCCTGCGCTCGGTGGCTTAACGGTTCCGTAAGACATGCGTAGAAGCCCGAGAAATGAACCCGCAGCACCCGGCACATGGCCCGGACACCGAACTCGCCACGATGCCCCGCCTTCTCGTCGATTGCTGCGCAATCAACTGCCAGGCAGTGGATGAAGGCGTACTTCATTGGGACTCGCGCGCGAAGTACGCGCTCGACCATTGCCCTCGGACCAATGGCGGAAATTGGCCTGACCCATTTTTAGGATGTCACGCTCCTCGGTAACCCGTGTCAGCTCTCGCTTCAGACGCCGGTTCTCGGCTTCGTGGTCCACGCCTGGCTTCGGCGATGGTTCCCCGAATAGCTTCATCCACTTGTACAAAGAGTGCGTGCTGACGCCCAACCGTCGGGACACCTCTCGTACAGGATAGCCCCGCACCGTGATCTGGTGCACAGCATCCCGCTTAAAATCATCGCTGTAATTGCTTGTCCCCATGTCGACCTACTGACCGCAAAACTAGGGGGCAATGCGTCTACAAATCTAGGGGCACCTCAGAGCATCTAAGTGATCTTTTGGCTTCAGAACGGCTCAATCTTCTCTGCCGAAAGTGCATAACCAATCTGCGCCAGATGAGTGGTCATTGAGGATACTCCGAACATACCCGTCACATTAACTGGGGCGTAGAGGCCCTCGGTCTCGTAAGGCTTAGGGGTCGTTACGAAGACCAACTGGTTTGCCGGGGGTGGCGGAACATGGACGCAGGCGCCGACAAAGGGCACCAGGATGAACGCTGTGACGGCGGCACCCAATGTGTCGATCGGGACGATGAAACCCGGCAGCCGCACGATCATTCCATTCCAGTCAGACCGAACCCCGGTCGAGGCGGGCTGCTGGCTGGACAGGCTGTGTGCATCATGCTCGATGAGGCTGTTCAGGACGGGTGGAATTGCTGACTGATTTTTGGGCAGCAGGTCTTCCCAATCCAGATCAACGACCGCATCCGCAAGCACGGCACGTGGAAGAATGGTTGCGCCGGCCAGCAGTGCGATGGCATTGCGCCGAGACAGAGACGTTACCATTCGTAGGTTTCCATCGTATCGACCGATAGCGCATAACCGGTTTGCGCAATCGCAGTGGATTGCAGCCGCGTACGCAAAGTACCGCTAACCCAGACAGCATCCCAAAGTTGATCTCCCGGCCAGGGCTTCGTTGCCTTTGCGAACACCAGCTGGTTGGGTGGTGGTGGCGGCGTATGGATGCAAGCGCCGATATAGGGTACAAGGATAAATTCGGTGATGCCTTCCGAACCAATCTCTAGCGGAAGAATGTAGCCCGGCATCCGGATGTAGGCCCCATCCAGGCCCTCATTCAACTTGGTTGCATTGGCATCGAAGATGGGACTCCAAGTGTCGTTGGCTTCGTCCAGGTCGCCTTCGCCAATGATCTCGGAATAGGGCACGCCCGGTGGGATCAAGTCTTCCCAGCCAATTTCAAGCGGCGACAGTGCCAGCGATGGTCGTGCGGATGCCGTAGCGGCAAATCCACTTGCAATGATATGTCTGCGCGAAAACTTCATGTGCGCACCGTCATACCATCGGCCAGCGAAAGACGATAGGCTCTGAAAGCTGGAACCATGCTCACAATTGCGCCAGCAGGGGTATCAAGCGGAAGACCCGCAAACACTATTCAGCAGAAGAGAAGATCAGGGTCGTGCTGGCCGGCCTGCGCGGCGAGGAGAGCATTGCCGCATTGTGCCGCCGCGAGGGCATCGCTGAGAGCCTATGTTTCCAGCCAGCGCCATGAGGGCTGGGTGCTGCTGAAGGATCGCTATGACGATGGCGGCATATCGGGCGGGCATCTGGATCGGCCCGGATTGCAACAGCTGATGCAAGACATCGACGACGGCCGGGTCGATCAGATCGTTGTCTACAAGATCGACCGGTTGACCCGGTCCCTGCCGGACTTTGCCAAGCTGGTGGAACGGCTGGATGCAGTCAATGCGAACACGTCAACGTCCATGCAGGCGGCCAGGCCGTCGTTGGCAATGTCGAGCGACCGGGGGAGGGGATCAATGCAAAATGGAGCAACAACCCCATGCAAAGCAAATTACCCATGCACCTGAGCCTGCGATGCGGCGCGAAGGCGAGGTCCGGAAACCCTTACCAATCTCCGGCAATGGCTAACGGTCGCTGCCGGATGCATGGCGGCGAGTCACCCGGAGCGCCAACCGGCAACGCCAATGCCCTGAAGTATGGCCTTTATTCTGCTGATGTCGTGGTCCGGCGGCGTGAGTTGGCCGCACTGATCCGATCAATGCGGGGGCTTGTTGAGGAGGTCTGAAAGTCGAGCGTCCGACGAACCCCGCCTAATGGCATAATGCGTGCAAACATTCTAAGTGGATGCGTTGGTTTAGTATCCTTTATTCAATCTCTACCGGTCCGCATCGCCTTCCGAGCAGACAAGAGACTTAAAGCATCGAGACATTGCGGCGATCCAGATCATCAAGCATGACCCACACACCGCTAGGCCACAAAATGCCTTGGTCAGCGGAATTGGAAACAATGTCCCTCAAACGCGCGGTGCTTATTGGGCCTTCACCATTCAGTTCCGTAAAAATCGACGCGGCAAAAGCGGGTTTTTGCACGAATGCATTGGTAAGTTCGACGCCATTCCTCAATAGTATTGATCGAGATTTCAACATCGCAATGAAGCTAACCAACGTGGATATACAGTAGAGAGCGACCACGCTGCCCAGCAGCGAGATTGTGACCCAATCGGCGACCCGGTTGTCAACGATGAGCGCGATTGCCAGAACGAACGCCAATGAAAGCGCCCCACCAACTAACCGTCCTTTGAACCAAGAAGACAAGAGTGACGACATAGCAATGTAATCGTCAATTTGAGACCGTCGGGTTATCGGGTCTCTCCAGTGCACTTCCTTGAGAAAAGCTGTCACCTCCATATCGATCAGTGTTTTCAAAAGAATTCGGTCGACCCACACGTCTCGGAAGGGGCTAACAAGATAGTCACCGATAGCAGACTCGAAGCTCTGGCGGTCAATATCTAAGCGGTACCCGTGCTCTGCTTCTCGGATGAGGTCGCGGGGATCAACAGTGGACGTAAGCCTGCAAGAGGTCTGAACGTCATCAATGCCCCCTGAAAATGCCTTAGAGTTGAACGACGGATAGACTAGCGGATTGTGTTGAAAAACTCCGAAATCAGAGCGTCGCGGATTTCTTGCGAAAACCTATGAAGCGAAATAGTCGGAAAGCTTTGACCACGAGACAGCGCATGGCTGCGCGTGAGCGCATGTAGGCGATTTGGGCCGACCCCCGCGCCAAAAATTTAGGATCGGGCTGCATGGAAAGAAAAATCATCGTTCAGGCCCTAAAACGGAGTTTTTCAACACAATCAGCGATTTGCCGACATCTGCAGCGTGCTCAATTTGTTCAACCTTTGCGTCAAAAACATTCTTATTGTCGGTTGCACTAACTTTCTGAACTGCGCTGTCTATAAGGCGTCTCCGCAGTTCCCAAGATTGGGACCTGCTCTCCGCCCTGAATTTTTCGGGTTCTTCGTCTTTGCCAAAGAACGCCGAATTTTGCAGGCAATCGATTGCCACCTCTCGGAGCGCACGTATCTCGTCGTTCAGCATCGGAAAAATTTCCATTGGGTGCAGCCGAGATATTAGCCATTTGAATGCTGGCATGTCCATTGGGTGCCAGCACCCAATAGAAACTACCACGACACAAAGAACTCGCCCGGTGCTATTCAGTCCGGGTTTTAAATGTCATCGCGACTAGGGTGAGAGTGTTGTTTGGGGGCTGGAATGGGGGGGTGGATTTGCATGAGCATCGATTTTGCTCTTCAAAATCAATGTTTTAGTTACGCAAAATGGCGGAGAGACAGGGATTCGAACCCTGGGAAGGCTTGCACCCTCAACGGTTTTCGAGACCGCCCCGTTCGACCACTCCGGCACCTCTCCGCGGGGGTCAGCGGGGGTCGTTTAATCTGCCCTTTGGGGTGGTGCAAGGGAATTGTCCGACCAGGCTGATCTGTTAAACTGGCACAACCCCTGGCGGTCTGCCCCTTTCAAATCGGCCGCGCAGGGGGTACGCCGGGGCGGACTGTTGTAGGAGTGTATTAATGATCATGGGCATGCGTCGCACGTTTCGTTTCATCCGCTACACGCTGATACTCAGCCTCGCATGGGTCGCATCCTTTGCCCATGCAGAACCGCGCGCCGATGTCCGGGCCCTTTTTGACGCGCTGGATCTGTCCGGGATCGTCGAGATCATGCAGACCGAGGGGCGCGCCTATGGCGACTCCCTCGAACAGGAAATGTTCGTCGGTCGTGGCGGGGCTGCCTGGCGGGCAGTCGTGGCCGATATTTATCAGGCGGATGCCATGGAGTCCGTCGTGCTCGAGGCATTGGACCGCGAATTGGATGACCGCGACCTGTCCGGGATGCTTGCCTTCTTCACGTCCGAACGCGGCCAGAAAATCGTCAGCCTGGAACTCAGCGCGCGCGAAGCGCTGCTGGATGACGAGGTTGAGGCGCTATCTGAGCAGCAATATCACGACATGCTGGAAGCCAAGGATCCCCGGCTTGACCTGCTGTCAATGTTCATCGGCGCCAATGACCTGATCGAAGGCAACGTTGTGGGCGGGCTCAATTCCAGCTATGCGTTCTATCAGGGTCTGCTGGATGGCGGCGCGTTCGAGGACACTTTGACCGAAGACCAGATCCTGACCACTGTCTGGAGTCAGGAGGCGGATATCCGCGCCGACACGACCGAGTGGATCTATTCCTATCTGGCATTGGCCTATCAGCCGCTCGAAGACGCCGATATCGAGGCTTATACAGAATTCTCGCTGACGTCGGATGGCCAGGTTCTGAACCGGGCGCTGTTCGATGCCTTCGATGATATGTACACCGGGATCAGCCGGGCGCTGGGGCGTACCGCGGCCCAATATATGACGGGTGAGGATATCTGAGGCATGGCGCGCGCGCAGATGAAGGCCTCTCCGCAGGCGATTGCGGCATTGAAGGCCCAACTTGCTGCGGCCAATCAGGCGAATGAAGCGAAACGCCCGGACATCGCTCTGGAAAAAGCGGATAGGTTGTTGGCAACGCACCCGCGTTTGGCCCAGGCACATCTGGTTCGTGCCACCGCGTTGATGAGTTTTCGCAAGGTTGACCTTGCCCTGGCAGCCCTGAGCGAAGCGGCGAAATGCGCGCCGCAGGATGAAGCGATCTGGACACGCTATGTGACCGATCTGCATCGCGCAGGCCAAAAAGGCCGCGCTCGCCGGGTGGCAGAAAAGGCGCCGCTGAAGGGCTTGGCCAAGAAACGGCTGAAGGCCCTGGCCAAGGGCGGCCCCAACCTGGCGACAACCTCGCTTGGCGATGTTCCGCCGGAACGGGTGCACGAAGTTCGACGCGCAATCGAGGCGGGGCGTCTGGACGACGCGCGTGACCTGCTGGACCCCCTGATCGCTGACTGGCCCGAGGTTGCTTTTCTGCACAACATGCGCGGCATCATTCATATGGAATCCGGGTCCAATGGCGCGGCGGAACAGGCCCTTCGCCGCGCGCTGACTCTGTCGCCGGGCTTTGCCGAAGCACAAGCCAATCTGGGGGCCGCGCTTAGCCGCACCGGACAAATTCGCGAAGCTGTCGAGGTGTTGTCGGCGGCATTTTCTGCCAACCCCCTGGATTATGCCGCCAAATACAATCTGGCCGACGCGCTTTATCAGGCGGGGCGATTGAACGAGGCGCGCATTCTGGGCGAAGAAATGCGCGACCAGTCGCCCGACAACAATGATGTATTGACCCATCTGGCGCGGGTTTATGGCGGCATGGGTGAACACCAAAGGGTTGTCGAAACGATCCAAAAGGTCTGGGCATCGCGGCCTGTCGATATGGGCTGATTGTGTTGAAAAACTCCGAAATCAGAGCGTCGCGGATTTCTTGCGAAAACCTATGAAGCGAAATAGTCGGAAAGCTTTGACCACGAGACAGCGCATGGCTGCGCGTGAGCGCATGTAGGCGATTTGGGCCGACCCCCGCGCCAAAAATTTAGGATCGGGCTGCATGGAAAGAAAAATCATCGTTCAGGCCCTAAAACGGAGTTTTTCAACACAATCGGCGAAGTTCAGAACTATGTGACCAGCGTTGATGCGCTGGAAGGCATTGACGCGGCGCTGAAGGTCCTGGACGAGATTGACGAATGCGACGATCAACAGCGTATCAAGGCGTTGTTTCTGGGTCGGGCCGGGCGATTGGATGAGGCGGTTGAAATCTCTCGGCGTTTGATTGAGCGCAATCCGAACGATGGGGCGCGATATCGTCGCTATGGATCGTTCAGACCCTGGCTGCCTGACAATCCGCTTATTGACGATATGCGTGCGCTGTGGGCCAAACGCCAAAGCAGCCGACAGGATCGTGTCGAACTGGGGTTCGCATTGTCCAAGGCGCTTGATGATATTGGCGACTATACCGAAGGCTTTGAGGTCATCAGCGAAACAAACCGGCTGCAAAAGCAAGAAGTCGCGATCCCTCCGTCCGACCCAGGCGCACGGGTGGACCGGATCGCGAAACATTGGGACCGTGCGGCGGTCAGTTCGCTAAGGCGGGAAAGCTCGCCCGATGTCGCCTGCATTTACATCGTCGGGATGCCAAGGACCGGCTCTACCCTGATCGAGACAATGATTGGGCAACACCCAAAGGTCTATGAACTTGGCGAAGATGAATTTGCTGTCACCTCTGTGCGAAGGCTTTTTCAGCCCAATGCCGAGAATGTCAGCGAACTTTCCCGCGTGCTTCGCGAAAACCTTCGGGCACGTTCAAATGGTAATTCGGTGGTGACAGACAAACACCTGGGCAACGCCTATTATCTGGGTCCGTTATCTGCCGCCTTGCCAAATGCGAAATTCGTACTGGTTCGGCGCAATCCACGCGCCATTTGTCTTTCGATTTTCCAGAACAGGATGCGGCCAAACGGTCATTCCTATTCCATGGACCTCGAAGACCTCGGCCACCACTACGTTGCCTTCGACCGCCTGATGACCCACTGGAAATCCGTCATGGGCCCGGAGTTGATCGAGGTGCACTACGAAGACCTCGTCACCGACCCGGAAACCCAGACCCGCAAACTGATCGCTGATTTGGATCTGGCGTGGGACGATGCCTGCCTTAGCCCGGAAAAATCGACCAGCGCGGTCAGAACGCTTAGCATTGGACAAGTGCGGCAGGGATTTTACGACAGTTCGCGTGACCGTTGGCGCAATTACGAAGAAGAATTGCAGCCGCTGATCAGGATTCTGGAAGACCATGGGCTGTAACACCGCCGATCCGGGTTGACTTGGCCCCCGACGACGCTCATAAGCCCGGCTTCTGGCGGGCGTGAGTCTGGCCAGCTATTCGAAATTCGCCCCCAACGGGGCGCGCTGTTCGCAGGCGGCCCTTGGGTCACAAACGCCGGGCAACCGGGGCCACAGAACGCGGGATACAAAGGAACGACCCATGTTCGCGGTTATGAAAACCGGCGGCAAGCAATACCGGGTTCAGAGCGGAGATATCCTCCGTGTCGAGAAACTCGCAGCAAATGCCGGCGACACCATTCAATTCAACGACGTCCTGATGATCGGTTCGACCATCGGCACGCCCCTTGTGGCAGGTGCCGGGGTGCAGGCCGAGGTTGTGGATCAGATCAAGGGCGAAAAGCTGATCCATTTCGTCAAGCGCCGCCGTAAGCACGGCTCCAAGCGCACCAAGGGCCATCGCCAGCAGCTGACGCTGATCAAGGTCACCGATCTGCTGGAAAAGGGCGCTGACAAATCCGGCGTCATGGCCGCCCTCGGGGCCGGATCGGCCACTGCGCCAGCGCCTGCACCGAAGAAGGCTGCCAAGAAAGCCGCGCCCAAGAAGGCCGAGGCGAAGGCCGAAGCCAAGCCCGCAAAAGCCGCACCCAAGTCTGACGCCGCTGACGACCTGACGCAGATTTCCGGCGTCGGTCCGGTGATCGTCAAGAAACTTAACGCGCTGGGCATCACCAGCTTTGCGCAAATCGCTGCCTGGACCGCGGACGAGGTTGCCGACTTTGACGAAAAGCTTTCGTTCAAAGGCCGGATCGACCGGGACGACTGGATCACGCAAGCCAAGAAACTGGCGAAGTAAGGAGACGAACCCATGGCACATAAAAAAGCAGGCGGTTCATCCCGTAACGGACGCGACAGCGCCGGACGCCGTCTTGGCGTCAAGAAATTTGGTGGCGAAGCCGTCATTCCGGGCAACATCATCGTGCGTCAGCGCGGCACCAAGTGGTGGCCGGGCGAAGGCGTCGGACTGGGCCGTGACCACACGATCTTCGCGGTCGCGGAAGGTCACGTGACGTTCCACAAAGGCCTCAAAGGCCGCACCTTTATTTCGGTCCTCCCGGCAGCCAAGGCCGCTGAATAAGCCGACACTCCGCACATACAACCCTAGGGGGAACGGCGGAAACGCCGGTCCCCTTTTTCGTTCCGAAAGTCAGCCGTGTCACGCCACCAGATCACAACCGACCGCCTGATCCTGCGCCCGTTTAAGGCGGCAGACGCGGATGTCGTGGTCGCCTGTCTGAACGACTTTCAGGTGTCGCGCTGGCTGTCCCGGATTGCGCATCCGTTTACCCATGCTGACCTCGTGCTGTTCAATCCCGATGGCTCGACCATGTGGCCCGCGCGCGTTGCGATCACACTGGATGGCTCTGTTGTTGGTGGCATGGGCGCGTTGGATGAACTGGGCTATTGGCTTGCGCCCGAATTCTGGGGGCAGGGCATCGCGACCGAGGCCGCGCGCGCTGGTCGAATACCGGTTCGAAACCAGCGACATTGCCGCGCTGACCTCGGGCTATTTCGCCGCCAACGCAGCCTCAGCCCGGGTCCTGGAAAAAATCGGCTTCAGCGAAACTGGCCGAAGCCGCCGTTTCTCGCAAAGCAACGGCGCCGAGATACCGCACGTCGACATGCTGCTGACCCGCGCGCAGTGGGAGGCGTCCTGATGCCCGTTGCAACCGCCAGTTTCCTGGTCTTCGCGGCCAGCCAGGTCGGAACCCCCGGTCCGGCCAATATGGCGCTGCTGGCCAGTGGCGCAAAATTCGGGTTGCGTCGGTCATTGCCGTTTATCGCCGGGGTGATCCTGGGCAAACAGCTGATCATCTGGCCGCTTGGATTTGGGCTGATGTCCCTGGCCGCAACCGCGCCGCTGGTCCTGACGGTGATCAAGTGGATCTCGATCGCCGTGGTCCTGTGGGTCGCCTGGCGCATCGCCAACACCCGGCTAAGCCCCGGATCCGAAACCGGAAAACCCTTCAACTTCTGGCTGGGCCTGTTGATCCATCCGTTCAACCCCAAGGCCTGGGCGATGATCACGGCGGGCTTCACATCTTTTGTCGATCCCGGCACCCCAACCTTGCAGGCCACCGCGACCGTGGCCATCTGCCTGTTCATCACGCAGGCGGTCCTGCACCCGATCTGGACCTTGGGAGGGGACCGGATCGCGCGCCTCGTCGCCGGAACCGCGGCCGAGCGTACTCTTATGTGGACACTGGCGGGCCTGACGGTCCTCAGCGTCCTTGTCGTGCTGTTTCAGGGAGGGAACACATGATCCTCGAACCGATCACCAATCAGCCAACCATCACCGCCGACCGCTTCGTGCTGCGCCCGGTTCGCAAATCCGACAGTGGCTTGCTGCAGATGTATTCGGCGGATGAACGTATTGCGCGCGGCACCCGCTCGATCCCGCATCCGTTGCCGCCGGGGGCGATTGATGCCTTCGTAGCCCGTGCTCAGACCCAAAGTGCCGAGGATATCTGGGTTCTGGACGGCAATGCCATCGGCCTTGACGAAGTTCTGGGCGTGATCGCGCTGGAACGGATGGATCGCAATCAATCCGAAGTCTCGTTCTGGATCGCACCGGCCTGCTGGAATTCGGGCCTTGCGTCCGAAGCGGTTGAGGCCATCGTCCGCGCCAATCCGCAAAACAGTGAGACGCTGTTCGCCTCGGTGTTTCAGGACAACCCGGTTTCGGCGCGTGTACTGACCAATGCGGGGTTTGAGTATCTGGGCGATGCCGAGGCATTCTCGGTCGCGCGTGGTGCGACGGTCGCAACCTGGACCTACCTGAAGGCGATACGGTGAACCGGCCCGGCCACCTTGTGCTGATGCGGCAAACCTGCGCCGTCAATGGCTTGAGGGTCCGGGCGTTTTTCTCTATCGCTGAAACCTCAGCTGAGTTACGTGCGGTCCCATGAAATTCCTCGATCTCGCCAAGGTCTATATCCGTTCCGGCGCGGGCGGCGGCGGAGCGATGTCGTTCCGGCGTGAGAAGTATATCGAACACGGCGGCCCCGATGGCGGCGACGGCGGCGATGGCGGCGATGTCTGGGCCGAGGCTGTCGATGGCCTCAACACGCTGATCGACTTTCGTTATCAACAGCATTTCTTTGCCAAGACCGGGCAGGGGGGCATGGGCAAACAGCGCACCGGCAAAGACGGTGACGATATCGTGCTGCGGGTGCCGGTCGGCACCGAAGTGCTTGATGAGGATCAGGAAACCATCATCGCCGACATGACCGAAGTTGGGCAGCGCGCCTTGCTGGCCAAGGGCGGCAATGGTGGATTTGGCAACCTGCATTTCAAATCCTCGACCAACCGCGCCCCGCGCCGCGCCAATCCGGGCCAGCCGGGCGTGGAACGCACACTCTGGCTGCGCCTGAAGCTGATCGCCGATGCGGGGCTGCTGGGCCTGCCGAATGCGGGAAAATCCACGTTTCTGGCCGCAACCTCGAACGCGCGCCCCAAGATCGCCGATTATCCGTTCACCACGCTGCATCCGAATTTGGGCGTCGTCGGCGTGGACGAGGTTGAATTCGTGATCGCCGACATCCCTGGCCTGATCGCGGGTGCGTCCGATGGCAAAGGCATTGGCGACCGCTTTCTG
Organism: Paracoccaceae bacterium; assembly: GCA_012103375.1. Classification (NCBI taxonomy): domain Bacteria; kingdom Pseudomonadati; phylum Pseudomonadota; class Alphaproteobacteria; order Rhodobacterales; family Paracoccaceae; species Paracoccaceae bacterium. The sequence goes on along the minus strand of WLWX01000001.1, from coordinate 3,922,618 downwards.
GGCCACGTCGAACGTTGCGCCGTGCTGTTGCATCTGGTTGACGGAACCGCCGAAGATGTCGTCGCCGACTGGCAGACCATCATCACCGAACTCGAAGCCTATGGCGGCGCATTGGCCGACAAGCCGCGTGTGACCGCGCTGAACAAGGTGGACGCCCTGGACGACGCAGCCGTGGCTGCGGCTGTTGCCGCGCTTGAAACCGCCACCGGCGGCCCGGTGTTGCCGATGTCCGGTGTGTCCCGCGAAGGCGTCACAGACGTTCTGCGGGCCCTGCGCGCCGAGATTGACGACAACCGGCTTCGCACGCGCATCGCTGAATCTGAACCGGAAGAAACAGAAGAGGCCGCATCATGGCGTCCCTGAAAACTGCCCGCCGCGTGGTCATCAAGATCGGCTCGGCCTTGCTGGTCGAAGCTGGCAACCTGCGCACCAAATGGCTGGACGGGCTGGCGCGGGATGTGGCGGCCCTGTCAGAAGGCGGGGCCGATGTTCTGCTGGTCAGCTCAGGCTCTATCGCGCTGGGGCGCGGCGTGCTGGCCATGGGCGGCGGGGAACTGTCGCTAGAACAATCCCAGGCCGCCGCAGCCGTTGGCCAGATCCGCCTTGCGCGCGCCTATGAACAGGCGCTGGCCCCGGATACTGTTGAAGAAGTCGATGTTTTGGTCGGCGCGTTGTTGAGCGAGAGGCGGCCGCGCGCCGTTTTCTTTCACGTTGGCACTGTTGCTGGCACCAACTTCGCCAGTTTCCGGAGGTTTTGAGCTGTTGCTGCGAGTTGGAACTGTTCGGTTGCGCCTTTGGGTCCTCGAAGCCGCATCATCTGCACGCCGATGTATCGTTTCAGGTGGGCAAAGAGCATTTCAACCTTCCGCCTTTGGATGAACGACGTCATGTAGGCATCTGTTTTTCGGATATCGCGAGCGACGTCTCGGGCGGCTTCGTGAACGGACCGCATAAGGCGTCTGCCGTCGTCCTTCGGACAGCATTGCGACTTCAGAGGGCATGCGTCGCAATCGTGCTTTGAGGCTCGGTATCTGATGAACCCGTCTTTGCTGCCATTGGGCTTTCGCGGTTTTGAGAAGTTCCGCCGATATGTTTGCAAGGCTTTGCCGGTCGGGCAAGTATAGCTGTCGGTCGCCGGGTCGTAGACAAAGTCTTCGCGTGAGAATGTGCCGTCAGTTCGTTTTGACTTATCCCAGACCGGAATGTGGGGTTCGATTTGACGTTCGTCCACAAGCCAGCCCAACATCTCGGCTGATCCGTAACCCGTATCACCCACAAGCTTGTCAGGTTTGATGCCAAACCGCTCATGTACACGATCGATCATCTCCCTTGCTGCCCGCGCCTCTGCAGGCCGGATCGGAGCCGTCGGCTCGACGTCCACGATGACTGCATTATCCAAATCGACCATATAGTTAGTGGAATAGGCAAAGTAGGCGGCTCCCCCGTCAGCCCCAGTCCAACGCGCTGCTGGATCAGCCGGTGAGATGTATTTGGGGACGACCTTGGTCGCAGCACCGAAGGCCACATCATCCAGCGTCTCGAGATATTCGTCGACGGCACGGGACGTCAGATCTGCTGGCAGTCCGTCTTTGCTTTCAACGCCGCGCGTCTGGTTTGCATTCGCGGGGATCAGACTGGCATCAACACCAAAGCTGTGGCCGCCAACCAGCCCCTCATCCATGCAGCGCTGCAAAACGACCTCGAACAAATGTCGGAACAAACCGCTCTCGCGGAAACGGCCATGCCGGTTCTTAGAGAATGTCGAATGGTCGGGCACTGGATCAGCCAAATCAAGCTTACAAAACCAACGATACGCCAGATTGACATGAACCTCTTCGCAAAGCCGTCGCTCGGAACGGATGCCCTGACAATAGCCCAACAACAGCATGCGGATCATCAGTTCAGGATCAATCGAAGGGCGGCCATTGGCACTGTAGTATGAAGCGAGCAAGGGGCGCACACCTGTCAGATCAAGGAAGCGATCAATTCCCCGGACGGGATGATCCTTCGGCACAAAACTCTCGATCGAGAACTCATAGAACAGCGCGCCTTGCGCAACTTGCCTTGGACCCATCATCGCCGAACCCTCCACCCTCAAAACAAGTGAATCAGAGCGTGCGCGGCCAATCAACGGACTTTTTCAACAGTATCCCCGCATGGCATCACCTCGGCGCAGGTTCTGACGACACTGGAAGACAGCACTGATCGGCGCCGATACCTCAACACGCGCGCGACGCTGGAAACGCTTCTGGGCCTTGGCGTGGTGCCGATCATCAACGAAAACGACACCGTCGCAACGGACGAGATCCGATTTGGCGACAACGACCGCCTTGCCGCCCAGATCGCCGCGACGATCGGGGCCGATTGCCTTGTGCTGCTGTCGGATGTCGATGGCCTTTATACGGCTGACCCGCGCACCGACAAACGGGCCGAGCATCTGACCGTGATTGACCGCATCACTCCCCAGATTGAGGAATACGCCGGCGACGCAGGCAGCGGCCTTAGCCGTGGTGGCATGAAGACCAAGCTGATCGCGGCCCGCACGGCCACGGGTGCGGGCTGTGCCATGGCGATCACCGCCGGTGCGCCGATACAGCCGTTGAAAGCGCTGGACAATGGTGCAAAGGCCACCTGGTTTCTGCCCGAAAGTGATCCCCGGACAGCGCGCAAACGCTGGATCGCGGCGATGAAACCGCGTGGCACCGTGGCGATTGACCCCGGCGCGATGGCCGCGCTCGACAGTGGCAAATCGCTGCTGCCTGCCGGTGTCCTGTCGATCATCGGCGAATTCGGGCGCGGCGACCCGGTCGCGATCAAAGGCCCGGCGGGCGAGGTTCTGGGCACCGGCCTCAGCCGTTATACCGCGGTCGAGGCGGGCGCGATCCGGGGGCAGAAAACCTCGCAGATCGAGGCGACGCTGGGCTATCCCGGCCGCGCCGCCCTGATCCACCGCGATGACATGGCGCTGGACCCGCGCACCTCAGAGGACGCCGCCGCATTGCCCATGCTGCGCGCCGAACGGAGTTAACAATGAAGGACACGCAGGATATCCTGGCAATCATGGCTGACATCGGTGCGCGTGCAAAAGCCGCCGCCGCCGAACTGGCCTTTGCCACCGCCGAGCGTAAGCACGTCGCCCTGATCGGTGTGGCCGAAGCTGTTTGGACCCGCCGCGCCGAAATAATCGAGGCCAATGCCAGGGACCTCGACTTCGGGCGCGACAAGGGGCTGAGCGATGCCATGATGGACCGCCTGATGTTGGATGAAACCCGCATCCGCAGCATCGTCGACGGGCTGCGCACGGTGGCTGAACAGGCCGATCCTGTCGGGCAGATCATCAGCGAATGGGATATGGCCAGCGGGCTGCATATTCAGCGGGTGCGCACGCCGCTGGGTGTGATCGGCGTGATCTATGAAAGCCGCCCGAACGTCACGGCGGATGCGGGTGCGCTGTGCCTGAAGGCCGGAAATGCGGTGATTCTGCGCGGCGGCTCTGAAAGCTTCCATTCCTCGGGCGTGATCCACGCCTGCCTCGTCGATGGCCTGACATCGGCCAACCTGCCTGCCGATGCGATCCAGCGCGTCCCGACCCGTGATCGCGCGGCAGTCAGCGAGATGTTGACCATGACCGACACAATCGACGTGATCGTGCCGCGCGGCGGCAAGGGTCTGGTCGGCCTGGTGCAGCGCGAAGCCCGTGTGCCGGTGTTCGCGCATTTGGAAGGGATTGTTCACATCTATGTCGACAAATCCGCCGACCCCGAAAAAGTGCTGCCTATTGTCCTGAACGCCAAGACCCGGCGCACCGGCATTTGTGGTGCCGCCGAATGCCTGCTGATCCACCGCGACGTTGCCGGGACCATCGGTCAGGACGTCATTCGCGCATTGCTGGGCGCGGGGGTAGAGGTGCGCGCAGACCAGGAACTCGCAACCATTTCCGGGACGACACCGGCGTCAGAAGATGACTGGGGGCGCGAGTTTCTTGACATGAAGATCGCGGCGAAAACCGTTGATACCATTGATGAAGCCATCGCCCATATCCGCCAGTATGGCTCTGATCACACCGACTGTATCCTGGCCGAGGATGCCACCGTGGTTGCCCGCTTCTTCCAGCGCCTCGACAGTGCGATCCTGATGCACAACGCCTCGACCCAGTTCGCCGACGGCGGAGAATTCGGGATGGGCGCCGAGATTGGCATCGCCACCGGAAAAATGCACGCCCGCGGTCCCGTCGGGGCCGAACAATTGACCAGCTTCAAATACCTCGTCACCGGCGACGGGGCGGTGCGCGCCTGACGACCCGTTGCGTTTGACAGCCGTCGTTTTCGGTGCCGGTACGTCGAAACGACACCGGCGCCGCGACTCGCTGCTGCCGGGGGTTGGTGAATTCGAACAATTGGCCACTTGCCCCGCGTCGCGGGCTTGAGTTTGGGTGGCAGAGAAAACTCAGCGGGCTGTCGGTATCAAACCCGAAACACCGGCAGAACCGAATCCTCGCCCGAACACTCCAGAGCGTTTAGAAATCGACCTGAATCAGCTCCTCTGTCAGCTCTACAGTCACTTTGCGTGCCAACCGCAACGCAGCATCGAATGCCAGCGGGAACTGAACCTGTGCCGGTTCAATCGGGGTCGTGGCGACGGCGTTGCTGACAACCTCCCACAGGTCCGCTTCCAGCTTCAGCCGATCCGCCCGCGCCAGCAGCTTCCATGCCGTCCCTATGCGCGATATGCGGACCGTCCCGCCCCAGGGCATCGCCGTTTCGACGCACATCAGCAGCAGCAGCGCCAGTTTCGCCTCTGCACGGCTCGGATCGCCCTCGGCAGCCCAGGTGACGTCCAGTTTGCCGGTGCCGAATGTCTCGGCCAGGATCGCCTCAACCTCCAGCCGGGATAATAATTGACCGTCAACTGCTGCGCCAAAAGCAATGCGAAACAGACGGATACGCGCATTTGCTGATGTGATGCTGTCGCCGATCAACGACAACTCCTCACTATCGCTGGTGGTCAGCGACATCAGCTCAACCCCATTGCTGACAGCGCCCAAAGGGCTGATAAGATCGTGGCAGATACGCGATCCGATCAGGGATGGAATGTCGCGGACAATTCTGGTCATGGGCAAGCTCCGAAATAGGATGGGCAGAAATGGATGCGTTGAATGCGGCACTTGTTCCCGGAACAATCGTGCGCCACCCGGATCAACCCGACTGGGGGCCGGGACAGGTGCAATCGAACATTGGCGCACGGATCACGGTGAATTTTCGGCATCAAGGCAAGGTCGTGATTGATAGTCGTCAAGTCCTGCTGATCCCCGATTTCGACGCTTAAGGCGCGCATGCTGTGCGTTCTTCTAAGCATTGTTAACAGTATGTTGGTTAACGCAATGGAAACGGCCGTGTGAAACCCCGGTTGCGTGCCCCTTCTTCGGCCCATAGATAACGCCCGCAATGACCCCACGCGCCCCAGATTTTTCGCTCCGCCTGGCCCGGACAGCGGATGACCGCCGCGCCGCTGCGCGCCTGCGGTATCAGGTTTTTGTCGAGGAGTTGGGCGGCGACGGCCCGCTGGTGGATCATGCGCAGCGGCTGGAACAGGACGCCTTCGATCCGCTTTATGACCACATGATCCTGCTGGATCGCGCGCGGGCCGACGATGTCGCGGGGCAGATCGTCGGAGTCTATCGCCTGATGCTGGGCGCAAACCTGCCTGTGGGTCAGCGGTTCTATTCAGACGACGAATATGACTTGTCGGTCCTGCGCACCTCGGGGCGGCGCTTGTTGGAGCTTGGACGCTCCTGCGTCCATGCCGACTACCGGGGCGGAACCGCGATGCACGAACTGTGGCAGGGGCTGGCCGCATATGTGGTTCATCACAAGGTCGAGGTCATGTTCGGCGTCGCAAGCTTTCACGGAACCGATGTCAGCACGCTGGCCGCGCCGCTGTCGCTGCTGCATCACCGGCACCTTGCGCCACCGGACTTGCGGGTTCGCGCCGTCGACGGGGCTTTTCAGCGGATGGATCTGCTGCCCGAAGCGCACCTCGACCGGCGCGCCGCGATGGTGCAGGTGCCGGCGCTGATCAAGGCCTATCTGCGGCTGGGCGGATTCGTGGGCGAGGGGGCGTTCATTGACCACGCTTTCAACACCACCGATGTGTGCCTGGTGATGGACACGCGCCGCCTTGGCGCGGCTGCACTACGCTATACCAATGGCCGCACATGAACACCTGGTACGCTGAGCGCCCCGAACCGCCCCCGCCGCGCCCGGATGCGGTGGGTTGGCTGCGCGTTGCGCTGCGTGCGCCATTGCTGGCGGGGCTGGTGTTTGGTGGTCTGGTGGTGTTGCTGCTGGTCCGGGTGGTCGAAGGGCCGCTGTTCGGACCGCGCCGTCCCTGGACCCCGTTCATCACGCAAGCCGTTTGTCGCGGCGCGCTGCGCATTCTGGGGTTGGCTTGCTGCGTCACGGGCGGTCCGGTCAATGCCGGGGCGATGGTGGCGAACCATTCCAGCTGGCTCGACATATTCGTGTTGAATGCGGTGGCGCGGGTGACCTTCGTGTCGAAATCCGAAGTCGCAGGCTGGCCCGGCATCGGCTGGCTGGCCCGCGCCACCGGAACGCTGTTCATCCGCCGCGCACGGTCCGAGGCTGCCGGGCAGGCCAATGCGATCCAAGAACGCCTGCAGGCGGGGCAATTGCTGCTGTTGTTTCCAGAAGGCACGTCCAGCGATGGGCGGCAGGTTTTGCCATTTAAAACAATGCTCTTTCAACCGTTCCTGAGAAATAACATGAAGAATGGATCACAGGTTCAGCCGGTTTCGGTGGTCTATCACGCGCCGCCGGACCGTCCGGCGGACTTCTATGGCTGGTGGGGCGATATGGAACTGGCGCCGCATTTGCTGGCCCTGCTGGCGCAGCGGCGCGGCGGGTCAGTCTCGGTCATTCTGCATACTGCCTTGCAGCCGTTCGAGGCGACGGATCGCAAGGCGCTGGCAGCAGCAGCCGAGGCTGCGGTTCGGGGCGGGTTTGAGGCGCATCATCTGGCGGAATAAACCGCAACGTGTGACCGTTTCATTGCCGATAGAGTTGATGTGCCGCGTGTGATTTTGCACATAAGAATTTGATATTTAAGATATTAACCCAGAAATTGCTTTCAACGCCTGCGCCGGATCATCGGCCCCCCAGATCTCATCGCCAATGGCGAAGAAATCGGTCACACCGGCCAGCCGCTCATACTGTTCCGGGCCAAGACCGCCTTCGGCCACGACCGGAACCTCAATCATCTCGGACCACCAGGCAAACAGGTCCGGGTCCGCGACCGAGCCGTCGCCAAGCCCTGACGCGCCGACCGGGCCGAAGGCGACGTAATCCGCGCCAATCTCACCCGCTGTCATGCCATCGTGCTTCGAGGTGCCACAGAAGGCTCCGACAATGGCATCGCCCCCCAACGCCTTCCTGGCCGCGCGGACCGACCGTGCCCCATCGCCCAGGTGGACGCCGTCCAGACCCAGCCGTTCGACCATGCCTTGATGTTCGGCAATGACCAGCGCGATGTCGCGGGCATGCGTGATCTCGCGCAAGGTATCGGCGGCGCGGGCGATCCGGTCTTCATCACGGCTGGCCATGGACAGGCGCAGGCAAGCCACATCTGTTGCATCAAGAATGCCCTGCAACAGATTGGGAAAGGTTGATAATTCAAATTCTGGTGGTGTGATCAGATAGATCTGCGGCGCTGTCTCGTCGGCCATGGTTCGACCCTCTGCCAGAAATGCTTTGGCCGCTATAGCCGGGTTGGCCCGGAATTGCCAAGGCAGAGCTATTTCGGCGGCAGGCTTCGCGCGTTTTCAAGTGCCATGTCGATCAGCGGGCCGCGCACGGCGTCATCGGCCATCACTGCGTCGCTGACCTCGACCATGCCGCCCATGGGTCGGCCGGTGAAGCTGAGCTTTTCGACGCCTTTGATGGCCAGCGCGGCCTCGTACCGGGATTTGCCGACGCGAAACATGCCGCCACCCTTGTGGACGCCGCAGACCATGTTGCCGTTCAGTTGAAAGCATAAACCGCCGAACATCTTGCGCTGGGTCAGTCCTTCCAACGGCCCGAGGTCTTCGCGCATCTGTTCTGCCAGTCCTTCGTCGTATGCCATGTCAGCCCCTACTTGCATGGGCGTGTCGCGAACCCTATCACGCCGCCAAGGGAATGCGACAACGGGCGGACGGACAGCTGACACCTGCGATCATCCTTGTGCGGCCCCAGATGGGCGAAAACATCGGCGCTGCGGCGCGTGGCATGCGCAATTTCGGCTTGTCCGAGATGCGCCTGGTCGCTCCGCGCGATGGCTGGCCGAACCCGGCCGCCGTTGCCACCGCCAGCGGTGCGGGCCGGGTGCTGGACAGCGCACGGCTGCATGCCACAACGGCCGAGGCGATTGCCGATTGCCATGTGGTTTATGCAACGACGGCCCGCCCGCGCGATCTGATCAAACCGGTGCTGACACCCGAGGCCGCCATGGCCGAGGCGCGCGCCCGGATCGCGAAAGGCCAGAAAATCGGCTTCCTGTTCGGGCCGGAACGCGCCGGGTTGGAAAATGACGATCTTGCCGGGGCGCAGGCCATCGTCTCGGTTCCCGTCGATCCTGCATTCGCGTCGCTGAACCTGGCCCAATGCGTTTTGCTGCTGGCCTATGAATGGGCGCGCGGGGAAAGTACGCAGTCAGCGCGTGAAGACCCGGATCTGGCCACCCGCATCGAGGTCGAGAAGCTGGGCGACCGGTGGGAGGATGCGCTGAATGACGCCGGGTTCTTCTTTCCGCCCGAAAAAGCGCCCAGCATGAAGCTGCGTCTGCGGAACCTGTGGTCACGGATGCCGCTGGCAAGCGGCGAGGTTCAGATCCTGCATGGAATCCTGCGGCAGTTGGCGCGGCGCAGGTCCTAGGCCGGAATGGTTATCGTTCGGTTCGATTTGGGCGCAGATACGACCTCCACCGTGCGCGGCAATCGTCGCAAGGATGCGCCGCCTGACATGCGGCCAAATTTCCCCCACAACCCCGGTTTCGCATAAATCCATCATGCACTAGATAATTCCCGAAACACCCTGAGGGACCAAATGGCCAAGCGCAGTATCTTTGAAGAGGTCGGATCGGACACCCCGAAACCGACCGCCACAACCGGCGTGATTGACGCCGCAGGACAGGGCGCACGGGGCCCCATCCGCATCTGGCTGGTGGTTCTGTTTGTCATGGTCGCGGCGATGATCCTGATCGGCGGGCTGACCCGGCTGACCGACTCGGGCCTGTCGATTACCGAATGGGCACCGATTTCCGGGGCAATCCCGCCGCTGAACGAAACCGACTGGCAGGAGCAGTTCACCGCCTATCAGGCGACGGACGAATTCCGGCTGCAGAACAGCGCCATGACGCTGGCCGAGTTCAAGACGATCTTCTGGTGGGAATGGGGGCATCGACAGCTGGGCCGTCTGATTGGCGTGGTCTGGGCGATTGGGTTCCTCGGCTTCCTCTTCACCAAACGCATTCCGCGCCGCTGGACCGGGCGCTTGCTGTTGCTGGGCGCATTGGGTGGCGCGCAGGGGGCCGTGGGCTGGTGGATGGTCGCCTCGGGGCTGGGCGAAGGGGTCGTGGATGTCGCCAGCTATCGCCTGGCGATCCACCTGGGTCTGGCCTTCGTGATCCTGGGTCTGATTGCCTGGTACATCCTGCGGATGGCCCGCAGCGCCCATGAAACCATGACCGCGCGGCGCAATGGGGATGCCGGGCTGACCCGCCTGATGGGGGTCCTTGTCGCGCTGACCTTCGTGCAGATCCTGCTGGGCGCGCTGGTCGCGGGCATTGACGCGGGGCGCAACTACACCGACTGGCCGTTGATGGCGGGGGGGATCCTGCCGCCTGATCCACTGTCGCTGGAGCCGGTCTGGCGCAACTTCTTCGAAGACGACGGGCTGGTGCAGTTCATGCACCGTGTTGCCGGGTATCTGGTTGTTGCCGTCGGCGTCTTCGCGATGCTGCGCGGACGGCGCAGTGCGGTTGGCACGACACGCGGCGCCTTCCTTGCCATGGGTGCGATGCTGGTGCTGCAAATGGCGCTGGGGGTGATGACGGTGATTTATTCCGCGCCGCTGCTGCTGGCGATCCTGCATCAGTTGGGCGCTGTCGCGCTCTGGGTGTTGATCCTGCGTGCCCGGTTCCACGCCCGCTATCCCTATCCTCAATCGCTGAGAGGGCCGGTATGAGCGCCTATGACGATCTGATGGACTTCCAGTCGGAAACCGAGGCGTTGTCACAAGTCGCAGGTCGCCTGGGCTGGGATCAGGAAACCATGATGCCGAAAGGCGCCGCTGACCAGCGCGCCGCCGAAATGGCCGCGATGGAGGGCGTGTTGCACGCCCGGCGCATTGATCCGCGCGTCGGTGACTGGCTGGAAACGGCGAAGCCTGCCGACGATGTGGCGCGCGCGCAACTGCGCCACATCCGCCGCAGCTATGAGCGCATGATGAAAATCCCCGCCAGGCTTGCCGCCGATCTGGCGCGGCTGACCAGCAAGGCGCACGGCATCTGGGCCGAGGCGCGCAGCGACGAGAATGTCGCCGCGTTTTTGCCGACGCTGAAAGACGTGGTGGCGCTGAAGCGGGAAGAGGCAGCGGCGCTGGCGGATGGTGGCGACCTTTATGACGCGCTGCTGGATGACTATGAACCGGGCGCGACGGGCGCGTCCTTGTCGGCGATGTTCAGCGCCCTGCGTCCGGGCCTTGTGGACCTGCGCGCGCGGGTGCTTGGCAGCGACGTCCGGCCCGAACCGCTGACCGGGGTGTTTCCGGCCGAGGCGCAACTGGTACTGGCGGCGAAACTGGCCGAGACCTTCGGCTATGACATCTGTCTAGCCCCCAAGTTCTGGGCCATTTCTGATTAGAGTTTCTGGCATTGGTGGTCGCATGTTCAGAGCCTGGTGCGGACGTGTGTGGTTGTACTGCTTAAGCCAATGATTGATGACGATCTGTGCCTGTTTCGTTGTTGTGAACCATTCAGCGTTGAGGATCTCGTGCCGGAGAGTGCCGTTGAACCTCTCGTTGTATCCGTTTTCCCAAGGGGACCCCGGATAGATTCTAATTGGTCGAACACCAACGCGAACCAACCACTCCTGCATCGCCTTGGCTACGAACTCTGGGCCGTTGTCGGAGCGGATATACTCCGGCGTGCCATGGCAGAGGAGCAGCGGATATAGCGCCTCCAGAACATCTTCGGCGCCCATCCTGCTGCGAACTTCCACGGCCAGGGCCTGCCGGGTGTACTCATCCAGAACGGTCAGCATCTTGTAGCTCCGGCCATTGCTGAGCTTGTCGTGAACGAAGTCGATGCTCCAGATGTGGTTCGGATGCGTCGGCCTGAGGCGAATGATCGAGCTGTCCTTGTGATAAAGCCGTCTGCGCTTCCTGTGCCGCTGCGGGAGTTGCAGTCCTTCTTCCTGCCAGAGACGCTCAACCTTCTTATGATTGACCCGCCAGCCCTCGATGCGCAGGAGTTCCGAAACTTTACGATAGCCGTAGCGCCCATATTGCTTGGCCAGGCGGATCAAAGCGAGCCGTAGAGCATCATCGTCTTTTGGCGCGGGTCGATATTGCAGAGAGTTTCGCGCCAGACCGACGACCCGGCAGGTCCTCCGCTCCGAGGTCGCGAGCTTTTGGCGCGTATGAATAACGGCCTGACGGAGCTCCCCAGTCGTCAGGCCCTGGGCTTTAAGTAGTTCAGGCTTTCTTTGAGGATCAGCTTGTCCAATTCAAGCTCAGCGACGATCTTCTTGAGACGCCCATTCTCCTTTTCCAGGCTGCGCATCTCCGACAACTGCGACCGTCCCATACCACCAAACCGTTTCCGCCAGTTGTAATATGTCGCATCGCTGATGCCGACGCTACGACACGCCGATGCAACGTCACTTCCTCCCGTCAGCTTCAGCTCAATCTCACGCAGCAGCTTCAATACATCTTCGTCCGAATGCCGTTTCCGTGCCATTACATATTCCCCTCTCAAGACCAATGTAGTGGCCCAGTTTTAGGGGGGAAGGACAGTGGTGCATCCGTTCTGCTCGGGCTCGGGGCTGGATGTTCGGGTGACGACGCGGACCTCGCTGAGCGATCCGTTCAACTGTCTTTTTCCGACGGTGCATGAGGTTGGGCACGCCGGTTATGAACAGAACATCGACCGGGCCTATCTGCTGACCCCGCTTGGGCGTGGCGTGTCGATGGGCGTCCACGAAAGCCAAAGCCGGATATACGAGAATCAGTTGGGCCGGTCCCGCGCCTTCACCGGATGGCTGTACGGGCAGATGCGCGACGCCTTCGGCGATTTCGGCGTCGCAGATGAGGAGGCGTTTTTCGCCACCGTGAACCGGGTCAATTCCGGTTATATCCGCCCCGAGGCGGATGAGGTGCATTACAACCTTCACGTTCTGCTGCGCTTCGATCTGGAACGCGCACTGGTGGCGGGCGATCTTGAGGTGGCGGATCTTGAGGCGGCCTGGAACGACCGGTTCAAGGCGGACTTTGGGGTGGCGGTCGACAAGCCATCGAATGGGATGTTGCAAGATGTGCATTGGTCCGTCGGCCTGTTCGGGTATTTCCCGACCTATACGCTGGGCAACGTTTATGCCGGCTGCCTGTATCAGGCGTTGCGGGATGCGGTGCCCGGACTGGATGACCAGCTTGCGGCGGGCGATACATCCGCCGCGACCGCCTGGCTGGGCGACAAGGTCCAGCGCCACGGCGGGCTTTTTGAGCCGCGCGAGGTGATCGCGCGTGCGACCGGGGCCGAGCCGACGGAAGGGCCGCTGCTGGCCTATCTAGAGGCGAAATTCGGAGCGCTTTACGGGGTTTGATGGCGGTGCCGCGCGTCAGCCGGTGCGCATTTGGCAATGGGAACGTGCGCGCGGCGCGGCAGGTGTCGGTGCGCGTGGCCAGGTGCCTCCGGCGGGGATATTTAGGAACAAGAAGACGGGCAGGGTGCGGGCAGGTGCCTATGTTGCCTCAACCGGCCATTGTTGCTGCAAGTCGTCCAGCCCGGCACGGATCAGATCTTCCAGCGCCGTTTGATCTACATCCGCCAGCCGTTTGATGTACCAGCAGGATTTGCCGCGTGTGTGTGGGCCAAGCCGCGCGGCAATCTGGGGGAATTCGGAATACCCCGGCAGGATATGCAGGCTGATCTTGCTGGCCAGCGGGGAAAATCCGGTCGCCAGAAAGTCCCCCTCGCGACCCGAAGCATAGCGATAGTGGTATTGCCCATAGCCGATCAGCTTGCCGCCCCATTTCTTCGGCTGCCAGCCGGTCACACGGCGGAAGATCGTGTCCAGCGCGCGGGCCTCGGCCGCGCGCGCCTCTGGCAGGCTGTCGATGAAGTCGGCTGGTGACATAACTTCGCTCCCGGCTTGCCCTTTGTGGGATCACGGGTGAAACCTAGCAAATGACACCCAAAATGACAGCCGCCGCATTGCAGGACTTCCTGGCGACCGAATTCGCACAGGCCGCCCATTTTATCGTCGATGCGGTGACCGATGCGGGCGTGACTGTCCGGCGACCAGTGCAGCAGGCCGATCTGCGCCCTGGTGGCACCGTGCAGGGCCCGACGATGTTCGGGCTGGCCGATGTTGCCGCTTATCTGGCGATCCTGTCGCGGATCGGGCCGGTGGCGTTGGCGGTGACGACCAATGCCTCGATTGATTTCATGAGGAAGCCTGCCGCCGGTTCCGACCTGCTGGCCGAGGCACGCCTGCTGAAGCTGGGGCGGGTGTTGGCGGTCTGCGACGTGCTGATCTTTTCGAAAGGGGTCGCAGAACCCGTCGCGCGGGCCAGCCTGACCTATTCGATCCCGCCCAATCCGTAGATCATTAGCAACATAATCTAGGCCGCATCCAGTGCCGTGATGATCCCGCCGAAATCGCTGGCTTTCAGGGACGCCCCGCCGACCAGCGCGCCATCAACGTTCGAGGTCGCGAAGATCTCAGCCGCGTTGCCCGGTTTGACCGAGCCGCCATAGAGGATGCGCATCACCCCGGCAGTGTCGCCGCCAAAGCGGCTGGCCAATTCGGCACGGATGTAATCATGGACCTCAGCGATCTGATCCACCGTGGCCACTTCGCCGGTGCCGATGGCCCAGACCGGTTCATAGGCGATGACGGTGTTTACGCCGGTCGCGCCATCCGGCACCGAAACGGCCAGCTGAGCACCGATAACCTTCAGTGTGTCGCCCGCCTGGCGTTGCTCCAGAGTTTCGCCAATGCAGACGATTGCAACCAGCCCGGCGCCCCAGACCGCGCGGGTCTTCGCGGCGAAATCCGCGTCACTCTCCCCATGATCCGCGCGCCGTTCCGAATGGCCGGTGATGACATGGCTTGCGCCAACATCGGCCAGCATCGCTGCGGAAACGTCGCCCGTGTGGGCACCCGACACCGCCGCGTGGCAATCCTGCGCCCCGACGGCTATCCGCGCATCCGCGCGGCGTGACATCGCGTGGATCAGCGTCGCGGGCGGGCAGATCAGCACCTCGGATGTCGCCGATCCGTGGTCGCGGATCAGCGCGTCCACCTCGACCAGGTCGGCACGTTTGCCGTTCATCTTCCAGTTTCCAGCCGCCAGTTTGCGTCGCATCTTAGCCCTCCAATGCTGCCAGAGCCTGCCGCGCCAGATCGCAGGCCGCCTCGGGGTCGTCTAACGCCTCTCCGGGCAGGGTCCAATAGGGCATGGACGAGGTCTTGCCGGTGTCGCGAGTATAGGTCCACTGTGTGCAGCCCATATCGGCCAACTTGTCGGCAAACGGCCCCTTGGTGGCCTTGATCATATGGCCGTGATCCCCGTGGATAATCGCGAAGATTGTGCCTTCGGAATAAAGGCACAGGCCGCCCATCATCTTGCGGGTGGTCAGGTCGGGAAGCGCGCCGAATAGCTCCAGCGCGAATGCGATGTCGCTGTCGGATACGCTCATCCGTCGCGTTCGGCGCTGAGTTCTTCGACATCTTTGAACTTGATCGACTCGCCGCAGCCGCAGGCGTCTTCAACGTTCGGATTGATGAACTTGAAGCCGGAATCCAGCAGGCTGGTTTCATAGTCGATCTGCGTGCCGAACAGGAACATCTGTGCCATTGGCGCGATCAGCACCCGCGCGCCGTCCTGTTCGACGGCCTCGTCGTTCGGGTCCGCCTGATCTACGTAGTCCATGGTGTATTCCATGCCCGCGCAGCCGCCTTTTTTTACGCCGATGCGCAGGCCATCGACACCGTCGCGGTCCATCAGCTTGCGGATTTGTGCAGCGGCTTTCGGCGTGATCGATACGGCCTGTTTTCCGGGGATTGCGAACATCACATGAACCCCAGTTCGAGCCGCGCCTCGTCCGACATCATGTCCATGCCCCAGGGTGGTTCCCAGGTCAGTTCGACGTTGACCTGTTTGACGCCGGGCAGGGGTTCGATGGCATCGGCCAGCCAGCCGGGCATCTCTCCGGCGACGGGGCAGCCGGGTGCGGTCAGGGTCATGATGGCGTCCACCTCGCCCTCGTCACTGATCTCAAGCGTGTAGACCAGCCCAAGATCGTAAATATTCACCGGGATTTCAGGGTCATAGACGCTGCGGCAAGCCTCGACTACCGAGTCATACAGCGGGTGATCGGTGCTGGAGGGCCGGATCAGCGGCGCCCCTTCCATCGGTGCGGATTGGTCGGTCATTGTGCATCCATCAGATATCTGACTGAAAATATAGGGATTGTGGCGCGGCGCGTCCAGAGGGGTGGCTTGCACGGATCGCGGGTTTGGCGCAGATAGCGACGCATGAGCCGGTTTTCCTTTGAACGCACCGCCACCGATGGCATGGCCCGCACCGGGGTGATCCGCACGGCGCGGGGTGACATCCGCACACCTGCCTTCATGCCCGTCGGCACGGCGGCGACGGTGAAGGCGATGCTGCCAGAAAGTGTTCGTGCCACGGGCGCCGACATCTTGCTGGGCAATACATACCATCTGATGCTGCGTCCGGGGGCCGAGCGGGTGGCGCGCCTGGGGGGGTTACACAAGTTTATGAACTGGGATCGCCCGATCCTGACGGACTCGGGCGGGTTTCAGGTGATGAGCTTGTCTGACCTGCGCAAGCTGACCGAGACGGGCGTGACGTTCCGAAGCCACATCGATGGCTCGAAGCATGAGTTGACCCCGGAAAGCTCGATGGAGATTCAGCGGCTGCTTGGCTCGGACATCGTGATGGCCTTCGACGAATGCCCCTCGCTGCCGGCGGACCGGGCGCGTATTGCCGAAAGTATGCGCCTGTCGATGCGCTGGGCCGCCCGTTCGTGTGACGCCTTCGGCGATCGGCCGGGTCATGCGCTGTTCGGCATCCAACAGGGCGGGCTGGAGGAAGACCTGCGCGGTGAAAGCGCCGAGGCGCTGCGTTCGATCGGATTTGACGGCTATGCCATCGGCGGTCTGGCGGTGGGTGAGGGGCAGGAGAAGATGTTTGCAACCCTCGACTTCGCGCCCGGTCAACTGCCCGCCGACAAGCCGCGTTATCTGATGGGTGTGGGCAAGCCCGACGATATCGTCGGCGCGGTCAAGCGTGGCGTTGATATGATGGATTGTGTCCTGCCGTCCCGGTCCGGGCGCACCGGGCAGGCGTTTACCCGGCGCGGTGTGGTCAACATCAAGAACGCGCGGCATGCCGATGATCCGCGCCCGCTGGACGCGGCCTGTTCCTGTCCGGCATGCTCTGGCTATTCGCGCGCCTATCTGCACCACGTGTTCCGCGCCGGAGAAATGATCTCGGGCATGCTGTTAACCTGGCATAACCTGCATTATTTTCAAGAGCTTATGGAGGGCATGCGGCAAGCCATTCAGGCCGGGGAATTCGCAGGCTTTGTCACAGAATTCGAACGTCAGCGCCACCTGGGCGACCTGGAACCAGTCTGACGCCGGATGGGTTCGCTTTCAATTTGCGCGGATGCGGACTATGATCCAAACAACTTTGGCGACACGACATTCGATACCGCCGGTCCAGGTGCGATCAATTCGATATAGCCAACGTGCTGAGGTCAGCGCCCTTGCGCTGCGTATCAATGAGGATCGGGCATGACGACGATTAGCTTATGGGCACGCGGCGACGGAGCTAATGCCAATAATGCCGAGCTCAATGTCGACAATCTGGTGCAGCAACCCACGGTAGAGATCACTTTCGACAGCGGGGCAAACGGGGACGTATTGCTCGACTACAACGGTGGCAATGAAGATCCCGACACGACCGTTACGATCAATGGGACAAGCTATAATTTCACGGTTGAACTGACCGGCGGGCTGCCGCTGGGCAACAGCAAAGTTCCCGATCAATTCGAAGGCCTGGACGTGACCGTTATTTCGGTCGACATCGGCGGGACGATCACGCGGTTTTGGTTTGTCAACGACGGCAGCGCCTCGGAAGCTGACATGGATGACTTCGGCAACGGTGCGATTCCATTGACCGACGTCGATTACATGCCGCCGCCGGTCCTCATCTGTTTTTGCGCCGGGACCCTGATTGCGACACCGACAGGACAGTGCCGCGTCGAGGATCTTGTGGCCGGTGACATGGTTCTGACCCACAATGGTGCACATCGGCCGGTCCTTTGGGTCGGGTGTACGACTGTGCCACACCACATCGCGATCGAGCACCCGGAATTGCGGCCGATCCGGATTTTGGCCGGTGCGATCGCGCCAGGTGTCCCGTCAGCTGATCTGGATGTTTCGGCGCAGCATCGGGTGGTGTTGGAATCGGCGGGTGCCGCACTGATGTTCGATGCCGAAACTGTGTTGGTACCGGCAAAGCATCTGGTCGGGTCAATGGCGCAGCGGGTCATTCCTGACACGGATATCGCGTATTATCACGTTCTTTTGCGCGACCATGACATATTGATCTCGAACGGGCTGCCGAGCGAAAGTTTTCAGCCTGCGCAGCGCACCATGGATGGTCTGGACGTTGCGGCCAAAGATGAATTGCTAGGGGTTCTTGCCAAGCACGATTTGGCCGAGATTTGCGACCGGCCAGGCGGCATGCCCAGCCTGAAGCGGCACGAAGCGGCGGTTCTGGTCGACTGGATCGGCGCTCCAGATCCGGCTGAATTAGGGGCGTCCTGACTCGGGCATTGGCATCCTGTAGGATGCCGTTAGACCGCAAAATGTCGCCAGGACGGACATTGCCAGAACGCAGGCTGTCACGGCGACTGTGCCGTGCAAATCACCACGGGCACGGGCCACTCGGGCAGGTCAAGAGGTGCAGATTCCCGGAAGTCGGACGGTCCGGGGTGGCATCGCGCAATTATGATCTGCGGCGATCTTTGATTCTGCGCCTGTTGATTGCATTTGATGCCGGAATCGCGCGCGGATGGCAGGCTTTCTCTTGCCCTGAACGTCCGCTTTCGCCATTGTCCGCGCCAGAATGACACGGGTGATGGTTGAACGGGGCAGCGCCGCCCCCAATATCTTGAGACCATAAGCCGAAGACTGCCAGTGTTGCCGCAATCGCGGGGCCGGGCGGTCTTGCCAAGCAAGGAAGAAGAATGAGCGATACGTTTGACCAAGCCTTCCCGGTGTTGCCGTTGCGTGACATTGTCGTATTCCCCCACATGATTGTGCCCCTGTTCGTGGGTCGCGAAAAATCCGTTCGCGCCCTGGAGGAGGTGATGGCAGACGACAAGCAGATCCTGCTGTCGTCCCAGATTGATCCCAACGTCGACAACCCTGTCGCCGAAGGGATTTATGAGGCCGGCGTCCTGGCCAATGTTCTGCAACTGCTGAAACTGCCCGATGGCACGGTCAAGGTGCTGGTCGAAGGCAAGGCGCGGGTGCGGATCACCGAATACCTCGACAATGAATCCTTTTTTGAAGCCCGCGCCGTGCCGCTTGCCGAAACCGATGGTGATCCGGCAACTGTCGAAGCGCTGACCCGCAGCGTGACGGAAGAATTCGAACGCTACGCCAAGGTCAAGAAGAACATCCCCGAAGAAGCGCTGAGCGCGATTGCCGAATCCCGCGAAGCCGACCGGCTGGCCGATCTGGTTGCCGGGCATCTGGGCGTGGAAGTCGACCAGAAACAGGCGCTGCTGGAAACGCTGGACGTGGCCGAGCGGCTGGAAAAAGTGCTGGGCCTGATGCAGGGCGAAATGTCGGTTCTGCAGGTCGAAAAGAAGATCAAGACCCGCGTGAAATCGCAGATGGAGCGCACCCAGCGCGAATATTATCTGAACGAACAGATGAAGGCGATCCAGAAAGAGCTTGGCGACGGCGACGAAGGCCAGAACGAGGTGGCCGAGCTGGAAGAGAAGATCAAGGACACCAAGCTGTCGAATGAGGCGTTGGAAAAATCGGTGGCCGAGCTGAAAAAGCTGAAGGCCATGTCGCCGATGTCTGCCGAAGCGACGGTGGTTAGAAACTACCTCGACTGGTTGTTGGCGTTGCCCTGGGGCAAGAAAAGCCGCGTCAAAAAGGATCTGACCCGCGCCGAAAAAGTGCTGGATGACGACCATTATGGCCTGGAAAAGGTCAAGGAACGGATCGTCGAATATCTGGCGGTTCAGCAGCGTTCGAAAAAGCTGAAGGGGCCGATCCTGTGCCTTGTCGGCCCTCCGGGTGTGGGCAAGACGAGCCTGGGTAAATCGGTGGCCAAGGCGACCGGGCGCGAATTCATTCGCATTTCGCTGGGCGGCGTTCGTGACGAATCCGAAATTCGTGGCCACCGGCGGACCTATATCGGTTCGATGCCTGGCAAGATCATTCAGGCGCTGAAAAAGGCGAAGACGACGAACCCGCTGATCCTGCTGGACGAGATTGACAAGATGGGTCAGGATTTTCGGGGCGATCCGGCATCTGCGATGCTGGAAGTGCTTGATCCGGAACAGAATTCGACCTTCATCGACCACTATCTTGAAGTCGAATACGATCTCAGCGACGTCATGTTCCTGACGACGGCGAACTCGTACAACATGCCCTCACCCCTTCTGGACCGGATGGAGATCATTCCGCTGGCCGGCTATACCGAGGATGAAAAGCATGAGATTGCGCGCCAGCATCTGATCTCTAAGCAGGTCAAGAACCACGGGTTGAAGCCCAAGGAATTTGAACTGTCGGACGACGCCCTGACCGAGATCATCCGCACATACACCCGCGAAGCGGGCGTGCGGAATCTTGAGCGTGAGATTGCCAAACTGGCCCGCAAGGCGGTGACCAAGATCGTGCGCAAGGCCGAGGAAAAGGTGGTCATCAAACCGGACGATCTGGAAGAGTATCTGGGCGTCAAACGCCACCGCTATGGCCTTGCCGAGGCGGAGGATCAGATCGGTGTGGTCACTGGGCTGGCCTGGACTCAGGTCGGTGGCGATCTGCTGTCGCTTGAAGCGCTGCGCCTGCCGGGCAAGGGCCGGATGAAAACCACCGGCAAGCTGGGCGATGTGATGAAGGAAAGCATCGAGGCTGCGGCCTCCTACGTGCGCTCCATCGGGCCTAGCATCGGCATCAAGCCACCCCAGTTCGACCGCTGGGACATCCACGTTCACGTCCCCGAAGGTGCAACGCCCAAGGACGGGCCGAGTGCGGGCGTTGGAATGGTCACCTCGATCGTGTCGGTCCTGACCAAGATCCCGGTCAAGAAGGACATCGCCATGACGGGTGAGGTGACGTTGCGCGGCAATGTGCTGCCCATCGGTGGCTTGAAGGAAAAGCTGCTGGCGGCGCTGCGTGGTGGCATCACGACAGTGCTGATCCCGGCCGAGAACGAAAAAGACCTGACCGAAATCCCGGAAAACGTGAAAGACGGGCTGACGATCATCCCGGTTGCCCATGTCTCGGAAGTGCTGGGTCATGCCCTGACCAGAAAGCCAGAGGCTATCGATTGGGACGAAGCCGCTGAAGAGGCCGCATTGGTCGAAGCGGCGAAAGCCCGAGACGCCGAAGAACGCCCGGGCGCGACAAAGCACTAGGCGGATTGGTTGCAAGCGACGACGACAGGGGCCGGTCCAGTGCGGACCGGCCCTTTTTTGACCTGACAGCGCCAGAAAAGGCATCTGACATGACCGGAAAACCCGCTGCGAACGAACCCCGCAAAACGGCGACGAAATCAAAGCCGAAATCGGCACCCACCGCGCCCGGCAAGGTGACAACCCCGAAGGCGGCCACACCAGCGACAGCGGCCAGCAAAGCGGATCAGCACGGCCAGACGGCGGATCCGGATGGCAACGCCAAGCTGCGAAAGGCGGATTTCATTGAACGGGTCGCGACCCGGTCTGCCTTGAAGAAGAATCAGGTCAAACCGGTTCTTGAGGCCGCGCTGGCGGTGCTTGGCGATGCGCTGGACGCGGGTGAAACGCTTCAAATCCTGCCGCTGGGGCGGATCAAAGTGCGCAAGGTGAACGAGAACGACAAGGGCAAGACCATCGTTTGCCAGTTGCGGCGCAACCATGCGATGAATTCTGGCGCGATTGCCGTGGCCAAAGGGTTTGACGACGACTAACCCGGGCAATCCGTGACCCGCCAGACACGGACGCCACATCATCGCTGCGCGATTGGCGGTCGCGCCTTGAATGGACCGCCGAGTCATCACCCTATGCAATGGCCACAGCGCCTTGGGGGAACGATGACAGAGACCGACCGACGAAAGTTCTTGCTGACGGCACCGGCGGCCCTTGCGGCGCCGTTGTTGCTGACCGGTTGTGGTGAAGCCCCGGACGAGGGCGACGATGAACCGGGGGGCGGCGCGGGCGCGGCGCGGCAGACGCGCGGTCGCAATCCGACAGTGACCAAGGGGCCTGCGGACCAAAAGGTCGTCGCGTTGACCTTCGATGACGGGCCGCATCCGACGTTCACGCCCAGATTGCTCGATATTCTGGATGAAAAGAACGTGCGTGCCACATTTTATATGGTCGGTCACCGGGTGGCGCGCCATCCGGGGCTGGTTAAACGCATCCGGCGCGACGGGCATGAGATCGGCAACCACTCGTGGTCGCACGCCAATCTGGCCACCCGTTCCGATACCGCGCTGCTGGACGAGCTTGACCGAACAGCCAAGGCCATTCAGCAGGCTGGCGGCAAGCGCCCGAAAACCATGCGACCGCCTTTTGGATCCATGTCGCCGCGGCAAAGCCGCCTAGTGATGGCCGAAAGGAAGATGCCGACCGTGATGTGGTCAATTGACTCGCTGGATTATACCGGGTCGAGCAGTGCATCGATCACCAACCGCATCCTGCGCCGGGCACACAACGGGGCCATCATCCTGAACCACGACATCCACGCGCGCACCATCCGCGCGATGCCGGCGACGATTGACGGGCTGAAAGGGCGGGGGTTCAAGTTCGTCACCGTTTCCAAGCTGATTGGCTGAGCGATGGGCAACCACTGGCCCTTGCAGAAACCGCACCTTGGCGATAAATCCCGCCTCTGACGGGTGATTAGCTCAGTGGTAGAGCGCTTCGTTCACATCGAAGATGTCGGGGGTTCAAATCCCTCATCACCCACCATTTCACCATCGACCCCAAGCAACAGGTGCCCGAATGTTCCCACATGAGCTGCTGATTCTGCGCCACGGCCAGACCGAATGGAATGCGGTTGACCGGATGCAGGGGCGGCTGAACTCTCCGCTGACGGCGCTGGGGCGGGAACAGGCGGCGCGGCAGGGGGCGCTTCTGGCGGGGCTGGATCTGACCGGATGGGCCGCATTCGTCAGCCCGCAGGGCCGCGCCGTCCAGACCGCCGGGATCGCCCTGGCGGGCCATGTCGACATGATGCGCACCGATGACCGCCTGTGCGAGATAGATGTGGGCGATTGGAACGGCAAGTTGCGCGCCGATGTCATGGCCGCGCGGCCCGAATTGTTCGACGGCGAAGAAGGGTTGGACTGGTACGATCACGCGCCGGGCGGCGAAGGCTACGCCGGGCTTGAGGCGCGGTGCGCGGCGTTCCTGAGCGACCTGAGCGGCCCGTCGATCATTGTCGCCCACGGGATCACCAGCCGCATGTTGCGATGTCTGGCGCTGAACATCGCCCCCGAAGCCCTGTCCACTTTGCCGGGCGGACAGGGCAATATCTTCCACTATAGCGCGGGTGAGGTCGTCGAACTTACGTGACCCCTTGCACACCGCGCCGCGCGGCGTTAGCTGACGCGGACAGGGGCGATTAGCTCAGTTGGTAGAGCGCTTCGTTTACACCGAAGATGTCGGCGGTTCGAGCCCGTCATCGCCCACCATCCCCCACCATGGCCCGCAGCTTTGAAAATATCCTGCCTGCGCCCTCAAAGCCGCTTGACGCCCCCGAACCGCGCGCCTAGAACGCGGCACGCTTTGGGCATCGGTCCATCGCGGGCAGTGGGCGGTTGTAGCTCAGTTGGTTAGAGTACCGGCCTGTCACGCCGGGGGTCGCGGGTTCGAGCCCCGTCAACCGCGCCACCGCTGCCAGTTTTCCTGAAATTGTGGAAAACGTGACCGGGGCCTCCGGATTTGAAATCCGTCGGTTCGTGGCCGCGGGCGATGGCTGGGGGCCAGCCCCCAGACCCCCGGGATATTTTTGGGTCAATGATGGACGAAAGTCGGTTTTTGGGGCGGTAGTGGCGTATTGTTGGCGCGCTTTACGAATAGAGCGCGTCCAGTATCCGCGCCCAGCTGCGGATGCCTTTGTGGAAGGACTCCAGATCGTATTTTTCATTGGGTGAGTGTAGCTGATCATCATCGCGTCCAAAGCCGATCAGCATCGAATCGAGGCCGAGGATTTCCTTGAAATACCCGGCGATCGGGATCGATCCGCCTGCGCCGATGAACGCGGCGGGGCGTGGCCATTCTTCGGACAGGGCCTGGCGGGCAGCCTCGAACGCGGGATGGTCGGTTGCCATGACCGAAGCGGGCGCGGCGCCGTGATTTTTGAATGAGACTGTGCAGTCACCCGGTAGCATGCTTTCCACCATCGCGCGAAAGCTTTTGCGGATGGCCAGCGGATCCTGCGTGCCGACCAGACGGAAGCTGATCTTGGCGCTGGCCTGTGATGGCAGCACGGTTTTGAACCCTTCGCCGGTGTAGCCCGACCAGAGGCCGTTAACCTCGCACGTCGGGCGGGACCAGATCATTTCGAGGCCTGAACGACCAGCCTCTCCAGCCGGGATGCTTTGGCCAACCTCGCCCAGGAAGGCGGCCTCGTCAAAGCCAAGTGCGTCCCATTGGGCGCGCAGGCTGTTGGTCAGCTCGGGCACGCCGTCATAGAATCCGGGGACGGTAATGCGGCCCTGATCGTCGTGCAGGGCGGCGATGATACGTGACAGAACCCGTGCCGGGTTCATCGCGATGCCGCCGTAGTAACCTGAGTGGAGGTCTTTGTCGGGGCCTGTGATTGTCAGTTCCTCGCCCAGAAGACCGCGCAGCATGGTGGTGATTGCGGGGGTTTCGGGGTTGAACATGCTGGTGTCGCAGATCAGCACGATGTCGGGCTGGGACAGTTCCTTGGTGTGTTCCTTCAGGAACGGCACCAATGAGGGGGAGCCTGATTCCTCTTCCCCCTCAAAGAAGACCGAGATGCGCCCCGGAAGGCTGCCATTCACCGCTTTCCAGGCGCGCAGCGCCTCGATAAACGTCATCAGCTGGCCTTTGTCGTCATTGGCACCGCAGGCGCGGATGACCTCGCCTTTCGGCGTGTCCTGAACCGCGGGTTCGAACGGAGGGTTGTTCCATAGTTCCAGCGGATCAACGGGTTGCACATCGTAATGGCCGTAGAACATCAGGTGTATGCCGCCATTCCCGGCACTGCCCGTGACCATCGGATGCCCGGTCGTCGGGCGTTTTTCGGCGTCAAACCCCAGTTCCGCCAAGGTGTCGACCATCCAGTCGGCGGCCCGGTCGCAGTCGGCGATATGGGCGGGATCGGTCGAAATTGACGGAATGCGCAGCAGATCGAACAACCGATCGAGCGATTCGGGCAGTGAAGAATCAATCTGCGAGAGGGTTTTTTCCAGGCTCATTTTGGGGACGCTCCGATCTGTTTTGCGCCACCCTAGCTGCGCGGCGGCGACTGTCCAGCGCGGCGGTCTGACGCAAGCGTGAAGGCAGCGACCAAACGCCCACTTTCGCAGATCGAAGAGAGCGCTTAGGATTGTCAGGCAATACGGAGTGATCCCTTGAATTACGACCAGCATTTCGACGACGCGTTGCAACGGCTTCATGATGAGGGGCGTTATCGCACGTTTATCGACATCGCGCGCAGGCAGGGGCAGTTTCCGAATGCCGTCTGGCATGACCCATCGGGTCAGGAACGTCCGGTAACTGTCTGGTGCGGAAACGATTATCTTGGCATGGGGCAGCATCCCGATGTGCTGGCTGCGATGCATGAGGCGCTGGATGCCACTGGTGCGGGATCTGGCGGCACGCGCAATATTTCCGGCACGACGGTCTATCACAAGGCGCTGGAGGCTGAGCTGGCCGATCTGCATGGCAAGCCGGGGGCGTTGCTGTTTACCTCGGCCTATGTGGCAAATGACGCAACGTTGTCGACGCTGGTGCGGTTGTTGCCTGGGCTGGTGATTCTGTCGGATGCGCTGAACCATGCCTCGATGATCGAGGGGATTCGGCGCATGGGGGGCGAAAAGCGCATCTTCCGCCACAATGACCCCGAGCATCTGGCCGAATTGCTGGCGGATATCCCGGCAGATACGCCGCGCCTGGTGGCCTTCGAATCGCTGTATTCCATGGACGGTGATTTCGCGCCGCTGAAGGCGATGCTGGACGTTGCCGAGGCGCATGGCGCATTGACCTATGTGGACGAGGTTCACGCCGTCGGCCTTTATGGCCCGCGCGGCGGTGGCGTGGCGGAACGGGACGGGCTTTCGGACCGGATCGACATCATCAACGGCACCCTGGCCAAGGCCTTTGGTGTGGCAGGCGGATATATCGCCGCGAATGAAAATATCTGTGATGCCATAAGATCTTACGCACCGGGGTTCATCTTTACGACGTCGCTGCCTCCGGCGGTTGCTGCCGGGGCGCTCGCCTCGGTCCGGCATCTGAAATCGAATGACGCGCTGCGGCGTCAGCATCAGGAACAGGCGGCGACGT
This sequence comes from Paracoccaceae bacterium, assembly GCA_012103375.1. Classification (NCBI taxonomy): domain Bacteria; kingdom Pseudomonadati; phylum Pseudomonadota; class Alphaproteobacteria; order Rhodobacterales; family Paracoccaceae; species Paracoccaceae bacterium. The sequence continues at coordinate 3,896,539 of WLWX01000001.1, read as the reverse complement.
TGAAGCTGCGCCTGAAGAGTATGGGTCTGCCGCTGATCGACCATGGCAGCCATATCGTGCCGGTGCATGTGGGTGACCCGGTGAAGTGCAAGATGCTGTCGGATCGACTGTTGGAAGACCACGGGATTTACGTCCAGCCGATCAATTTCCCGACTGTACCGCGCGGGACCGAGCGGCTGCGATTCACGCCCTCACCGGTGCATGGTCCGCGGGAAATGGACGCCCTGATCGCCGCAATGGACGATCTTTGGTCGCAGTGTGCGCTGAATCGCGCCGAACTTTCCGCCTAGCCTCAATTCGTTCATATACTCGTTGGACCCCTGTGGTATCAGTGTTTATTAAGGCTGCGGCGCGTGATTGCCGTGACTTAGGGAACTGGATGAGTGATTAAATCGGTCGGGCACAAAGCCTTCCGCCGCAAGCCGAAGGTCGAGGAACCGTCAGAGCACCCCAAGGGCTTTGACGATTTTGAGTTGCGCCTGGGCGACATTATGCGTGGCGAACGCGCCACGCTGGGCAAGTCGCTGCTGGACGTCCAGCGCGAGCTTAAGATCAAGGCGGCCTATATCTCGGCCATCGAAAATTCGGACCCTACGGCCTTTGAAATTCCAGGATTCGTAGCAGGTTACGTGCGGTCTTATGCGCGTTACCTGAACCTTGATCCAGAATGGGCATACAAGCTGTTTTGTGACGAGGGCAAGTTTCAGACCGCCCATGGCATGTCACCGGCGGCATCCGGCCTGCGTAAGGCGGAAATCCCCGGCGGAAAGCCGCGCGTCGATCCTTTTTCCGACCCCAAAGCCTCTTTCGTGCCCAAAGCGCCGTCATTTCTTTCACGAATCGAACCTGCCGCCGTCGGCTCGGTCGCGGTGCTGGTCGCGCTGATCGGTCTGATCGGCTATGGCGGTATGGCGGTTCTGTCCGAGGTGCAAAAGGTCCGTATCGCGCCGGTTGAACAGGCGCCTGTCGTCGTGACCGAGCTTGATCCCATGGCCGGATCGCCCGAACCGATCGCTTTTGAGGTTGATTCGCAGCCCCCCTCGACCGGGTCATTCGACCGGATCTATCGCCCTGGCGCCCTGGACGTTCCGGTGATGACTGCGCGTGATGCGCCGATTGCAACGCTGGACCCGCGCGAGAACGGTGCGCTGGTCGATCAGCCGCGACTGGCCGCCAGCGAAGGCCCGCGCAATGTTCCGCGCGTCACGGGCGCGGCTGCGCCACGTGAATTTGCCGATCTGCGCCCCGATGTTGCTGTCGCTGAGGCTGAGGTCGTCGACACTCCGCAGGTGGTCGAAGATGCGCCACCGGGTGTTGTGATGTTTGCGGTGCGTCCGGCCTGGGTTCGGGTCAAATCAGCCTCGGGCGCGGTGATCTTTGAAAAAGTGATGGAGCCGGGGGATGAATTCGTCCTGCCCGCCACCGAAGAACCCGCGACCCTGCGCACCGGCAACGCCGGGTCGGTATATTTCCTGGTCGGGGGTGAAACCTATGGCCCCGCGGGCGAGGGGCCGTCGATCGCATCGAACGTTGCCATGGGGCCGGAAGACCTGCGCGGGACCTTTGCGATTGCCGATCTGGAAGCCGACAGCGCGCTGAAGCGATATGCCGAAGCACGTGCCGCTGCCGAAACGCCGGTGCCAGCCGCCGCTGCCGAGTAATCCGGTCGCATTGCGCGCCCGCACCTGCACCATTAGGTAGGGCGCGACCCATCCAAGGTGCCGTTTCATGTCGCTGAACCCGATCCGCCCCTGGCGCAATATCTATCGCCGCAAATCCCGCCAGATCATGGTGGGCAATGTCCCTGTCGGGGGCGATGCACCAATCTCGGTGCAGACGATGACCAACACCGATACCTGGAATGTTGCGGCCACGGTGGCGCAGGTTCAGGCGGCGGCAGATGCCGGTGCGGATATCGTGCGTGTCTCGGTCCCGGATCAGGCGTCATCGAAGACGCTGAAGGACATCGTGCGCGAAAGCCCGGTGCCGATCGTCGCCGACATCCATTTCCACTACAAACGCGGGATCGAAAGCGCGCTGGCCGGGGCCGCGTGCCTGCGGATCAATCCGGGAAACATCGGGGATGCCGCACGTGTGCGCGAAGTGATCGCGGCGGCCCGCGACAATGGCTGTTCGATGCGGATCGGGGTTAATGCCGGTAGCCTCGAAAAGCATCTGCTGGAAAAATACGGTGAGCCGTGCCCGGATGCGATGGTGGAAAGCGGTCTTGATCATATCCGCATCCTGCAGGACCATGATTTCCACGACTTCAAGATCAGCGTGAAGGCCAGCGATGTGTTCATGGCCGCCGCCGCCTATCAACAACTGGCCGAGGCGACGGACGCGCCGATCCATCTTGGTATTACCGAGGCGGGCGGCCTGATCAGCGGCACCGTCAAGTCGGCCATTGGTATGGGCAATCTGTTGTGGATGGGCATTGGCGACACGATCCGCGTGTCGCTTTCGGCTGACCCGGTGGAAGAGGTCAAGATGGGGTTCGAAATTCTCAAATCCCTTGGTCTGCGCCATCGCGGCGTCAACATCATCAGCTGCCCGTCCTGCGCGCGTCAGGGCTTCGACGTGATCAAGACAGTCGAAACGCTGGAAAAGCGGCTGGAGCACATCAAAACCCCGATGAGCCTGAGCATCATCGGCTGCGTCGTGAATGGCCCCGGAGAGGCGCTGATGACCGACGTCGGCTTTACCGGCGGTGGCAAGGGGGCGGGCATGGTCTATCTGGCGGGCCGGCAGAGCCACAAGCTGGATAACGACCAGATGGTCGATCACATCGTTGAACAGGTCGAAAAGCGCGCGGCTGAGATTGACGCGGCGGATGTGGCGGCGGAGTAGTGCGACCTGCAAAAGACGTATTTCAGGGGCGCAAGACCAAGCCGTGCGCTCGTCAGCCCGTGGGTTGGCGATCCAACAGAAGTTCGGGGCACTTGGATGGTCGCGTGATCCCGTCAAATCTGAAGGAGGCGCGGACCTCACCCATCGCCAACCCGCCCGGACGGGCTGGCGAGTGCACGGCGCCTTTGGCTCGATTCCGTGCACAAGGGGCGCTTTGCCAAACCCCAACAACAGGTAACGCAAATTGAAACCCTCCGCCCGATCCGCTGTCGATCCGTTCATCGTCATGGACGTGATGGAAGCCGCGCGCGCGGCTGAGGCGGCGGGGAGTCGCGTCATTCATATGGAGGTCGGCCAGCCCGGAACGCCGGCCCCGGCGGTTGCGCGCCGGGCGCTGACCGAAGCGATGGAGGCCGGGTCGCTGGGCTATACCGTGGCGCTGGGCCTGCCGGAATTGCGCGTCCGGATTGCTGCGCTTTATCGCGACTGGCATGGGATCGAGCTGAATCCGGATCGGGTCATTGTCACCGCCGGGGCCTCGGGCGCGTTTCTTCTGGCGTTCAGCGCATTGTTTGACGCTGGTGACCGGGTGGCGGCGGGTCTGCCGGGATACCCAAGCTATCGTCAAATCCTGAAGGCGCTGTCCTTGCAGCCCGTCGATATCGTGACCACGGCGGAAAACCGGTTTCAGCCGATTGTGTTGAAAAACTCCGAAATCAGAGCGTCGCGGATTTCTTGCGAAAACCTATGAAGCGAAATAGTCGGAAAGCTTTGACCACGAGACAGCGCATGGCTGCGCGTGAGCGCATGTAGGCGATTTGGGCCGACCCCCGCGCCAAAAATTTAGGATCGGGCTGCATGGAAAGAAAAATCATCGTTCAGGCCCTAAAACGGAGTTTTTCAACACAATCAGCCGGTGCCAGCGCAATTGCCCGATAACGTTGCCGGGCTGATCGTCGCCTCGCCCGGAAATCCGACCGGGACGATGCTGGACCAACCCGCACTTGCGGCGTTGATCGGCGCGGCGCAGGACCGTGGCGCGGCATTTATCTCGGACGAGATCTATCACGGCATCGATTATGACCGCGCCCCGGTGACGGCGCTTTCGGTCAGTGATGATGTCTGCGTGATCAACTCTTTCTCGAAATATTTCTCGAAGACAGGCTGGCGGGTCGGCTGGATGGTGGTGCCGGACCATATGATCCGCACCGTCGAGCGTTTGGCGCAGAACATGTTCATCTGCCCGCCGCATGCCAGCCAGGTAGCCGCGCTAGCGGCGATGGACGCAACGCCGGAACTGGAGGCGAACAAGGCGGTTTATGCCGATTGTGTTGAAAAACTCCGTTTTAGGGCCTGAACGATGATTTTTCTTTCCATGCAGCCCGATCCTAAATTTTTGGCGCGGGGGTCGGCCCAAATCGCCTACATGCGCTCACGCGCAGCCATGCGCTGTCTCGTGGTCAAAGCTTTCCGACTATTTCGCTTCATAGGTTTTCGCAAGAAATCCGCGACGCTCTGATTTCGGAGTTTTTCAACACAATCTGCCGAAAACCGTCGCTTGATGATCGAAGGCTTGCCCGCTGCCGGATTTGCCAGCTTCGCCCCGCCGGATGGGGCGTTCTATATCTATGCCGATGTGTCGGACCTGACCGAGGATTCGCTGGCGCTGTCGCGAGACATTTTGGATCAGGCCGGGGTGGCCGTGACGCCGGGCCTGGATTTTGATCCGGCGCGCGGCCATCAGACACTGCGGTTTTCCTATGCGCGGTCGACGGCGGATATCGTCGAGGGGCTGGCGCGATTGGCGAAGTGGCGCGCATCGCGCTGAACGGCGCGCTTCCCATCCGTGGCCCGACCCGGTAGAGGGAAAAGAAAACGGTGGCGGGTCATGAGCAGCCCTCGGCTTCTATCAATTCTGCTGGCTGCGCTGGTCTGGTTTGGCGCGCCACAAACGGCTGTTGCGCAAGGTTCGCAGGCGCGGCTGGACGCGGCTGCGACCAGCGTGCACGATCTTGGGCGCCGATCCGAAGTGACACTGGGACTGACCGCGCCTGTGCCATGGCGGTTGACGCTGCGCGACGGTCCACCGCGTTTATTGCTGGATTTCCAGGGGCTTGATCTGGGTGCAACGGGTCAGGCCGCATTGCAGATCAGTGATACGGTTGCAGCGGCGCGCACCGGTTTTTCGGACGACGGCTGGGCGCGATTGGTGTTGGAATTGGCGCGCCCGATGGCGGTAACCGCAGCGGCGATGGATACGTCGGGCGCAGAACCGCGCCTGCGACTGACATTGCGTCAAACCAGCGCGGCGGCGTTCGCGGCCCTGGCCGAACCGGCGCCCGCCGCCACTCAAACCGCGCCCGAAGCTGCCAATCGCCCGTTCCGTGTGGTTATCGACCCCGGCCACGGCGGCGTCGATCCGGGGGCCGAAGCGGGGGGCGTCAATGAAGCTGACCTGATGCTGACCTTCGCACAGGAACTTGGCGCGGTGCTGTCCGACGCGGGCATCGAAGCGATTCTGACGCGTCAGTCAGATACTTTCGTGTCGCTGGAGGCGCGCGTGCGCATCGCCCGTCGCGCTGGTGCGGGGCTGTTCATCTCGCTCCACGCGGATGCGCTCGAAGAGGGCAATGCCTCGGGCACGACGGTCTATACGCTGGCGGATGAGGCGGTGGACGAGGCGACCCAGAAACTGACCGAGCGCCACGAATCCGGTGACCTGCTGGGGGGTGTGACGCTGGAAGACAGCAGCGATGAACTGGCGCGTGTGCTGGTCGACATTGCGCGCACCGAAACCCGGCCGCGCACCCACGCGCTGGCCGATGCGCTGGTCGGGATGATCGACGATCAGGTGGGCGGGCTTCACAAGCAACCGCTGAGGACGGCAGATTTCTCGGTCCTGAAATCACCGGATATTCCGGCAGTTCTGGTTGAACTGGGGTTCCTGTCGAATGCCCGCGACCTGAAGCGGATAAAATCTGCGGATTGGCGCGCGAAAATGCAGCAAGCGCTGCGTGACGGGATCATCGAATGGCGCAATGAAGACGCGCTGCGGACGGCCCTGACGCGGCAGTAGGGTGATCGGGGACTGCCCGACACATTTACATCAACGAATGCTCAGGTTGGGTGCCCTTCAGGCCGGATTCCTGGTGCGAATTAAATCGAACTGCCGAGGGCGTCAGTCGTCGGTGCGTGGACGGAACCGGGCCAGCCAGACCGAATGACCGCGACAGGCGGGATCTTCGGGGGTAAAGGCGATCACCTCGAACCCGTTTTCGTTCAGCAACCGGGTGTAATCCTTCGGGTCCAGACTGGCGTGATAAACCGGCGTGCCTTCGACCCGGCCAATCCGCTCCCCCTCTTCAGGGCCCGAGGTGAACATAAGGGCCGCGCGCGGGTTGGCGTGGGCGGCGAAGACAGGGAACATCGCCCGCTGATCTGCCCGGCTGAGGTGGAAGAAACTGTTCCAAGCCAGGATCATGTCGAATTTTTCGCCCAGATCCAGCCCGCGCATATCGGCGTGGAGTGCGGTCGCATGCGGCAGGCTGGCACGGAACATCGCCACCATAGCCGGGGCGCCATCAACACCGGTGATTTGCGCGCGCCGGTCCGCCAGATATGAGGCGATCGGCTGGCCCGAACCACATCCCAGGTCCAGCACCTTGCGGCCCGGCGCATAGGACAGCATCCGATCAAGCCAGCGCCGTTCAAACAGCGTTCGATCACGGCGAATGGCCCAATTGCGGCCAACGCGGTTATAGGTTTCGAGGATGGCTTCGGGCGAGGAATCAGATGCTTTCATACCCAATGGAGTGGCCCGGCAGTGCGCGTCGGGCAAGTCCTGACATGGCGGCGTGGCTGGCACAGGCGGAACGTTGCCACAATCGTCTGAATCCGGCTTTTGACGCTGCCCGCCGACCTGCGTATACCGGGGTGTGTAGGGTGCCAGTTGGGGGCAGAGTTTAGTGACTCGGTTTGTTTTGTCATTTTTCGGGGCGGTATTCAGCTGGCTGACCCTGGGCGGTCTGTCTGCTGTCATTGGAATCAGTGCGATCCTGTGGATCTATGGCCGTGACCTGCCAAACCACGAAACACTGGCGCAGTATACGCCGCCGACGATCAGCCGGATTTATTCCGGCGAAGGGCGGATCATCGATGAATTCGCCAAAGAACGCCGCCTGTTCGCCCCGGCGGAAGAAATCCCCGATCTGGTCAAACACGCGTTCATTTCCGCCGAGGACAAAAACTTTTACCTCCACAAAGGGTATGACATGCGCGGGATCGCGGCGGCGGTGGTCGATGCGGCGCGCGGCGGGCGGATCAGGGGTGCCTCGACCATCACGCAGCAGGTGATGAAGAACTTCCTTCTGGGCGGTGAACGGCGCGCGGAACGCAAGATCAAGGAATTGATCCTGGCAACGCGGATCGAAAAGACACTCAGCAAGGAAGACATTCTGGAGCTGTATCTGAACGAGATTGATCTGGGTGAGCGCAGCTTTGGCGTGGCCGCAGCGGCGCAGGTCTATTTCAACAAACCCCTGTCCGATCTGGACGCAGCCGAGGTCGCCTATCTGGCGATCCTGCCAAAGGCGCCATATGGCTATCACCCTGTAAAGGATCAGGAAAAGGCAATCCGTCGGCGCAATTTCGTGCTGCGCGAGATGCTGGAAAACGGCTATATCGACCGGGTGACTTATGACGTGGCGCGGGTTTCGCCGCTGCGCACGGTCCAAAACGGCGATTACGAGGGGTTCAAGGCCAACCTGCCGCCGCGCGATTATTTCACCGACGAAATCCGCCGCCAGCTAAGCCAGGATTTCGGTGAGGGAGAGTTCTTTGCCGGGGGTCTGACCGTCCGCGCAACACTGGATCCCGATATGCAGTCAGCGGCCGCCAAGGCGCTGCGGCGCGGGCTTGAAAGCTATGACCGGGATCGCGGCGTCTGGCGCGGCACCGGTATCAAACTGCCCGAGGAAAGCCTTGGCCCCGAAGAAGTCTGGCGCCCGGCATTGGCCGATGTCGACATCGCACGCGATATCGAGGGGTGGTATCCGGCGGTGGTGCTTCAGGTGGGCAAAAGCTCGGCCAGGATCGGGATCGAGGGCGTCGAGAATGACGAAGATGGCCACTGGATACCCGCGGAAGATGTGAAATGGGCGCGCAAGCGGCTTGAGGATGGCAAGCTGGGCCCGGCAGCCGTGCGCGCCGCTGACCTGCTGGAGCTGGGCGACGTGGTGCATGTGCGCCGGATGACCCGCGATAGCGACGGGTCGTTCATGCGCTGGACCCTGCGCCAGGTGCCCGAGGTTCAGGGCGGCTTTATGGCGATGGACGTCAACACGGGCCGGGTGCTGGCGGTTCAGGGTGGGTTTTCTTATCAGGACAGCAGCTTCAACCGCGCCACACAGGCGGCGCGGCAGCCGGGATCCTCGTTCAAGCCCTTCGTCTTTGCCGCAGCGCTTGACAGCGGGTTCAGCCCGGCAACGATCATTGTGGATGCCCCGATTGAGATCGACACCGGCGACCGGATCTGGCGGCCCAAGAACGCGACCAACAAGTTCTATGGCCCGACACCGCTGCGCACCGGGATCGAATGGTCGCGAAACCTGATGACAATCCGCCTTGCGCAGGAGGTCGGCATCGACACCGTGGCGCAATATGCGGAACGGTTCGGTGTCTATGACAACATGGGGCGTTTTCTGGCCAATGCGCTCGGGTCCGAGGAAACCACGCTTTACAACATGGTGGCCGCCTATGCGATGTTCGCCAACGGGGGCGAGCGGGTGGAACCCACGCTGGTGGACCGTGTGCAGGACCGTTGGGGACGCACGGTATTCCGCCACGACCAGCGCGAATGCACCGATTGCACGGCCCCAACGTTAGAGGCGGGCAGCGCGCCGCGCATCCTGTCGAACCGCACGCGGGTGATGGATGCGGTGACCGCCTATCAGCTGACCTCGATGATGAAGGGCGTTGTCGATGTCGGAACTGCGTCGAAATACGTCAACCTGCCGGTGCCGATTGCCGGCAAGACTGGCACCACGAATGACGCCAAGGACGTGTGGTTCGTTGGCTTCAGCTCGAACATCGTTGCGGGCTGCTATATCGGCCATGACACGCCACGCTCACTTGGCAACAAGGCCGGTGGCGGCAGCACCTGTGGCCCGGTGTTCCAGTCATTCATGCAGCAGGCGATCAAGAAATACGGTGGCGGCCCGTTCGCGGTGCCCGAGGGCGGTCATTTCATCAAGATCGACCGGTTTACCGGCGCACGGCTTCCCGATGACGCCGAAGGCCCGGGTGTTGTGGCCGAGTACTTCCGCGATGGCGAGGAACCGATCTTTGGCATCACCTTTGACGGCGGCTTTGCGATGGGCACCAACCTGCCGCTGTTCGCGCCCGGCGAAGGGGAAATCTTCGACGCCTACGCAAGTGAAGAGATCCTGACCTCGGACGGTCGCGTAACCTCGATCCCCAAGAAGGCCGATTTCGGATCGCTGACGTCCGGGGGCCTCTACTGATCTTGCTGGTCCCGGTGGCGGCTGCTATCCCCGCCGGACAAAGATCAGGGCAGGGCGGCACATGCGCGCAGAAGCGGAAAAATCAGTCGAGGCGATCGAGAAATCCCTGACCCTGCTGCGTCAGCGCATGGATTGGGAAACCGCGCCCCATCGGCTGGAAGAATTCAACGCCCGCGTTGAAGATCCGACCCTGTGGGACGACCCGGAGAATGCGCAGAAACTGATGCGGGACCGGCAGGTTCTGGTCGACGCGGTCGAACGCGTGACCGCGATGGCGCAAGAGCTTTCGGACAGTGTCGAACTGATCGAACTGGGCGAAATGGAAGATGACGCCGAAGTCGTGTCCGAGGCCGAGGCGGCGCTTAAGGCACTGGTCGAACGGTCGGCTGCGGCCGAGCTTGAGGCGCTGCTGAACGGTGAGGCGGACGCCAATGACACTTTCCTTGAGATCAACTCGGGCGCGGGGGGCACCGAAAGTTGCGACTGGGCGTCGATGCTGGCGCGGATGTACCTGCGCTGGGCCGAAAAGCGCGGCTATAAGGTCGAATTGCAGTCGGAAAGCCCCGGGGAAGAGGCGGGGATAAAATCCGCTGCCTATAAGATTTCCGGGCATAACGCCTATGGCTGGCTGAAATCGGAAAGCGGCGTGCACCGGCTGGTGCGGATCAGTCCTTACGATTCAGCGGCGCGGCGGCACACGTCGTTTTCCTCGGTCTGGGTCTATCCGGTGGTCGACGACAATATCGACATCGAAGTGAACCCCTCGGACATTCGCATCGATACCTATCGGTCGTCCGGGGCGGGCGGGCAGCACGTGAACACAACGGATTCGGCGGTGCGGATCACCCACGAACCCACAGGCATCGTGGTGACCAGTTCCGAGAAATCCCAGCACCAGAACCGCGATATCGCCATGAAGGCGCTGAAATCGCGCCTGTATCAGATGGAGTTGGATCGCCGAAACGCGGCGATCAACGAAGCGCATGAAAACAAGGGCGACGCGGGCTGGGGCAATCAGATCCGCAGCTATGTTCTGCAGCCCTATCAGATGGTTAAAGACCTGCGCACGAATTATGAAACCAGCGATACGCAGGGCGTATTGGATGGCGACCTCGACGCCATTATGGCCGCAACCTTGGCAATGGATGTGTCCGGCAAAAGCCGTGCCGAGGCCCAGGGCGAGGATTAATGTGTTCGAGGCAGGCACTTCGGTCTGAATTGACGGACACCCCGTTCCCATAAATCGCGCCCAGCCACTGTTGCGACGTCAGCCCGTGGGTCCGGCGCGCCCTGCCAAGTTCGGGCTTTCGCCTTGGGACAAGGCGCGGATCAAGTGGATGATGCTTTAATTCACCAGATCGTAGTGTTTGATGCTGCGGGATTCGACCAGTTCTTCTTCGGCTGGATCGATGTGGGGCGTGGTGTAGTCTTCACCGACGAATGCCTTTAACGCCTCTAAAGCGTTTCGGCTTGAACCTGAATCGCGAGGGATTCCCTTGAGACCTGATCTGTGATTCATCCTGTTTGGGAGGATGGATCATGTCAGCACCTTTGCCATCTGCGCTTCGGATACGGTTTCAGAGATACATTGAAGAAGGGTTGAGCGGGCGCGCGGCGGCGTTGCGGTTGAAGCTGTCGCCTGCCACAGGCGCGCGGTGGGCGCGTCAGGTGAGGATGAAGGGTCATGCGGAACCTGCCCGGCAGGGACCGCCGCGCGGCAAGGGAAAGCTGGCTCCGCATCGGGAATTCTTTGAGGAGTTGATCGCACAAGACCCTGACATCACGCTCTTTGAGTTGCGTAATGCGCTGGCCGATGCAGAGGGTGTGCGGGTGCATCACTCCTCCATCGCCAACCTTCTGTCCCGGCTCGGCTTCACGTACAAAAAAAGTCGCTGGTCGCAACCGAGCGCCGCCGCGCCAAGGTAAGGCAGCAACGGGCCGACTGGTTCAGATACCGCTCGCCAGCCATTGCGACCTTTCCTGAGCGCGTTGTCTTTATTGACGAAACCGCAGTGAAGACAAACCTCACGCGCCTACGCGGCAGAGCCAAGCGCGGTAAGCGCCTGACGATGGATGCGCTCTTCGGAAGCTGGGGAACCCAAACCTTGATCGCGGGCCTGACCCAAGGCGCGCTGATCGCACCTTGGGTCATCAAGGGAGCGATAGATGGCCCCGCCTTCGCGGCCTACATCCGCGAAGTGCTGGTCCCCGAGATCAACCCCGGCACTGTCGTCATTCTCGACAACCTGGCAACCCACCGGAATAAGGAGGCGACGCAGGCTTTACGCAATCACGGCTGCTGGTTCCTTTACCTGCCACCGTACTCGCCCGACCTGAATCCCATCGAGCAGGCCTTCTCTAAACTGAAAGCCCATTTGCGACGGATCGGGGCCAGGTCCTTTACCCAGGTCTTCGAAGCAATCGGAGCAATCTGCGATCTCTACGACCCAGTAGAATGCTGGAACTACTTTAAGGCCGCCGGATATGTCTCAGGTTAATGTCGAAACGCTTTAGGCTTTCCCAAACCATTACGAAACTGAATTCGCGGGGGCTGTCTGGGCGGGGTGCGCCTGGCAGAACCTGCGCAATTCCTTTCGTCCCCTGCATCAACGGTATTGCGGTTTCGTAGAAGAATTTTGCAAACTCGGCTTCTTTGCCTGGCCGCGTCGTAAGTTGAAAAATGCGCATGACCATGCGGTCCCCTCCGTATATCGTTGGAGGTTGCCTGCCTGACGTCAGCCTGCCTTCGTTCTGTTCACATGAAGATCAAACAGATCTTCGATCGCGCTTAGCATAGTCGACTGCGCCGACTCCGAAAAGCGCGCTTCACAACGGTCTGATCTTCAGTCGCGTTATCCGCTGATCCTGCCGCGCGGCCACTTCAAACCGGAAACCGTGGAACGAGAATACCTGCCCCTGGCTGGGGATGGTCTGGGCTTCGTGGATGACCAGACCGGCGATGGTGTTGGCTTCTTCGTCGGGCAGCGACCACTCGGTCGCGCGGTTCAGGTCACGGATCGTCATGGCGCCATCGACGACGTAATCGCCCGCTTCGGTCTGGCGAAGGGGGTGATCTTCATCAATGTCGAATTCGTCGGTGATCTCTCCGACGATCTCTTCCAGAATATCCTCCAGCGTGATCAGCCCCTGCAACGCCCCGTATTCGTCCACCACCAGCGCGAAATGCGTGTGCAGGCGCAGGAACTGGCGCATCTGGTCGTCCAGAGTCGTCGTTTCCGGGACGAAATAGGGCTCCATCGCCACGGCTTTGATGTCGAGTTTCGCCGCATCCGCCGTATCGTTACCGGATTCGCCACGGGCATAGATTGAGCGCAGCAAATCCTTGGCGTGGATCACGCCGACGATGTTGTCCCGCTCGCCGCGGAATACCGGGAGGCGGCTGTGGAGCGAATTCAGGCATTGTTCCAGAATTGCCTGTGCGTCTTCGTCGGCGTCCACCATCTCGATGTTGGACCGGTGGAGCATGATTTCTTCCACCGCGCGGTCGGCCAGGTCCAGCGCGCCCAGGATACGGTCGCGATCTTCCTTTTCGACAACACCTTCGGCATGGCCGATGCTGAGCGCGCCGGCGATTTCCTCGCGCACCGCTAGGATCTGACTGTCGGGGTCGGTCGAGACGCCGAACAGCCCCAGAATGCCGCGCACCAGCGCGCGCACGGCGGTGACGACGGGCGCGAAAATCAGCACGACCAGCGATATTACAGGCGCCACCAGCGAAGCGGCCCGTTCCGCGTTGGTGATCGCATAGGTTTTTGGCAGCACCTCGGCAAAGACCAGCACCAGCGCGGTCATCACCAGCGTGGCCATGGCCACGCCGTTATCGCCGAACAGCCGCGTGAACAGCGCCGTGGCGAGTGAGGCTGCCAGGATATTGACGATGTTGTTGCCCAGCAGGACCGAGCCGATCAGCCGCTCATTATCGTCGGTGATCTTCAGCGCGCGCGCGGCCCCGCGCGATCCGCGATCCGCCTGGCTGCGCAGCTTGCCACGCGACGCGGCGGTCAGCGCCGTCTCGCTGCCCGAAAAGAAGGCCGACATCAGCAGCAACGCGACAATGGCGGCCACGGTGATCCAGAAGGCGGCGTCGAGCGCCAGAGATGCGTTTTCCATTTGGTCCTGTGTGAACAAAGAATTGCAGATAGTATAAAATGAATTCAGCGGCAAGGAAGGCCGGGTTGGTGAAACAGCCGGGTACGATCGGTTCAGATGCCGGTGGACTGCACCAGCGCTGTCATGGTTTCGCCAGTGGGTGGTGTTTGTGAACCAGCGCACGCAGGCGTTCATCCAGCACATGAGTATAGATTTCGGTGGTGCCCACATCGGCATGGCCAAGCAGCGTCTGGATCACCCGAAGGTCGGCCCCATGCGCCAGCAGATGCGTTGCAAAGGCGTGGCGCAGCGTGTGGGGCGTGACCTTATCGGGTGAGACGCCTGCCGAAACGGCGATTTCCTTGATCAGAACATAGAACCGATGCCGGGTCAGGTGGCCGGATTTGCCGCGTGAGGGGAACAGCGCGCGCGACGGTGGCGCGCCTTTTTCCACCGCCGCAGCCTCGGCCTTGTCGCGTTCTGCCAGCCAGACCTCAATCGCCGCTCGCGCCGCATCTGTCAGGGGAACCAGGCGTTCCTTGTCGCCCTTGCCGCGTACCAGCAACGTCTCGGGGTTGCCGCGTGTGGCGGCGACGGGCAGGGACACAAGCTCGGTCGCGCGCAGGCCGGTGGCATAAAGCACCTCGATCAGGCAGCTGTTGCGCGCACGGTCCGCGCGATTGCGCCCTGTCGTCGCGGCGGCGGCGATCAGGCGCGACACCTCAGCCTCGCTCAGCGTTTTGGGCAGGCGTTGTTCGCGTTTCGGACCGGCGATGCGCACGGCCGGGTCGTCGGCGCGCCAGCCTTCTTCGACCGCGAAACGGGTAAACTGGCGGATCGCCGACAGGCGGCGGGCGCGGGTGGCGCGGGACAGTCCTGCAGCATCGCAGGTCGTCAGATAGCTTTCGACGTCGGCGCGCCCGATCGTGTCGAAACTCAACTCGCGCCCGGCCATCCATCCGGCGAAATCCTTCAGATCGCGCGCATAGGCCAGTTGCGTGTTGCGCGCCGCGCCGGTTTCTGCGGCCTGCGCCTGCAGGAAGGTGGCGATGCGGCTGGCGGCGTCTGTCATGCCTCGGGCGCCAGCAGCAGGATTTGCAGGGCGGCCTGCTGTGCGAAGCGTTCAAGGCCGATGTGGCGCATCAGGGCGATGGCATCGGTCAGCTTGGCGACATCGCCTTCGGCCCCGGCCTCGACCAGGTTGATCGCTTCCAGCAAAGCCTCGCCCGAGCGATTGTCGGCAATCAGCGGCGCAAATCGTTCCGGAACGCCGATGGCACGGAACCCGGCCAGTATTGCGGTGCTGGCTTCGCCAGTGTCGCCGGACAGGTCGCCCTGGCCGCTGGCAAGGTACAGCAGAAGGGATTCACTGGCATCTTGCGGGTCTGCGACGGCAGGGGTGCTGTCGAACTGCGGTGACAGCAGGCTGATCTGCCAGGCCAGGCGATCCTCGGGCGGGGGCAATTCCAGCCGCGCCAGTTTGGCGGAATACTGGGCCGCGAAGGCCGTTTCCAGACCGACGGATTGCATCGCCGACCAGGCCATTGGCAGCGCTTTTGCCACGGCTGCGCCGTCGTTCGCCTCGGCCGCGCGATCCAGGGCCTGAAACGCAGCGATCCGATCCCAGATCCCGCCGGATGCGGCGGGCAGGCGGCGCATCCAGATGGTGCGCCAAGCCTCGGTGCTGATTGCGCCGACGCGCACCAATCGCTCGGCGGCGGCAACCTCGGCCTTCCAGCCCGCCAGTGGACGCAAGTCGGTATGGGCAAAGGCCAGCGGCAGGGGGCCGGTTGGGATGACCTCTCCAATAGCTTCATAGAGGCGATAATCCAGCGGCGAGGGGCGCGACGGCGGGGCCGGGGGAAAGGCGCCTTCGTAAAGTTCGGCATCAAGAAACTGCGCCAGCAACGCGCCCTCATTCGCGCTGAGGACGTCAAGCGTTTCAGCGGTTTCCAGCGTCAGCGCCGCGGCGGACCAGTCACCGCCACGGGCCAGACAGAAGACCCGCGCCGAATAGGTCGGGATCAGATCGGGAGAGCTGCGCAAACGCCGACAGGCCTTGTTTTCGGTGCCTTTCAGAAGCGTGACGTCAAACCAGCGGCGAAACCGGTCCGGGTCTGACAGGCCTGCCTGTTCCAGAAGCTGCTCGGCCGGGCCAAGCGCGCCCATCGCCAGCAGGGCGTCGACCCGCGCGAAATAAAGCGGTGTCGCCGGGTCCGCATCGGACGGCGGATCCAGTTCGGCAATCGCCAGCGCGCGTACCAGATCGCGCATCGCAGGCAGGCTGCGGCTGTGGTCTTTCGCAATCGCGCGCGCCAGCGCGGCACTGCTGGAACTGCCCCACAGGGTGCGCGGCAGGCCCAGGCTTGCCGCAGAAACCAGCCCCACCTCATCGGCTGAGGGCTGGCCGAGTGGGGTGACGGTTATCGCCTCGGGCAGGGCATTGGTCGATATGGCTGGTTCATTGCCCGTGGCGGGCAGCCGAGGCGGTGCAGCGGCATTATCTTCCGCGATACTGTCAGACAGCCAGTCGATGGCCGACAATGGGGCCTGCGCCTGTGCGTCCAACGCGAAGGCACCCAGCATCAGGCAGGCTGAGAATGCAACCCGGCTAATCGACATCCAGGGTTACCGGTTCGGATATGGTGGTCACATTGGGGGACAGGTCGCCCAGATAGGCGAACCCCACGAAGGCGATTCCGGCCAGAACCACCAGCAGAAACAGCAATTTGATCAACGTGCCCATATTCTGCCCTTGCGCAATTGCGCGGAAACCCGCACCGGGCCGCTTTCAGTTCGGCGACCTTCTGCGCATCGTTATATATGGCCTTTCCCGCAAGATCACGCCATTCAGGGGCAACGAAGTGAATTCTAGGCGGGACGCTGCCGGTTTGGGGCTGATGCTGCATAAAACTGTGGTCCTTGTTGGGATGATGGGCGCCGGGAAAACCGCCGTCGGGCTGGCGCTGGCGCGCCGCCTGGGTGTGCCGTTTCTGGATTCGGATGCCGAGATCGAGGCGGCAGCGGATCGCTCCATCGCCGAAATATTCGAACGCGACGGAGAGGATTTTTTCCGCAGCCGCGAATCCGAGGTCATTGCCCGTCTGCTGGACGGTGCGCCCGGCATTCTGTCCACCGGCGGCGGCGCCTATCTGGCCGAGGCAAACCGCGCGATGATATCCGCGCGCGGTGCGGCGGTCTGGTTGCGCGCGGATCTGGAACTGTTGTGGAACCGCGTTCGCCACAAGGATACGCGGCCCCTGCTTCGCACGGCCAATCCGAAACAGACGCTGGCAGAGATCATGCAGGCGCGGACGCCATTCTATGAACAGGCGGATCTGATCGTTGACGCCTCGGCGGATTACGCAATCGAAGACGCGGCTGAGGCGGTAGAGCGTGCCTTGCGCGCAAGACCAGATGTGCTGAGCGAGGCAGAGTGATGGAACAGGTTCGGGTAAATCTGGCAGAGCGATCCTATGATGTGCGCATCGGCGAAGGGTTGATCGCGGGGGCAGGGGCCGAGATTGCTCCGCTTCTGCAACGGCCGCGCGTTGCCGTGATCAGCGATGAAACGGTCGCCGCGCTGCATCTTGATGCGCTGCGCGACGGGCTGGGCGTTGCGGGGATCGAGGTCAGCGCGCTGACGTTACCCCCCGGGGAGGCCACCAAATGCTGGGCGCAGCTTGAGCGCAGTGTTGATTGGCTGCTGGAGCAGCAGATTGAGCGCCGCGACGTTGTTATCGCGCTGGGCGGGGGCGTTATCGGCGATCTTGTCGGATTTGCCGCCGCGATCCTGCGCCGTGGCGTGCGGTTCGTGCAGATCCCGACCAGCCTTCTGGCACAGGTCGACAGCTCGGTCGGGGGCAAGACGGGGATCAATGCGCGCGCGGGCAAAAACCTGATCGGTGCGTTTCATCAACCCGCGCTGGTGCTGGCGGATATTGGCGTGCTGGCAACGCTGACACCAAGGGATTTCCTGTCAGGCTATGGCGAGGTGGTGAAATACGGGTTGCTGGGCGACGCGGATTTCTTCGCCTGGCTGGAATCGAACGGACCGGCGCTGGCAACGGGCAACGCCGCGCTGCGGGCCGAGGCGGTGCGCCGCTCGGTCCAGATGAAAGCCGACATCGTCGCGCGGGATGAGACGGAACAGGGCGACCGCGCGTTGCTGAACCTGGGCCACACATTCTGTCACGCGCTTGAGGCTGCGACCGGGTATTCCGACCGGTTGCTGCACGGCGAAGGGGTGGCCATCGGCTGTGCGCTGGCGTTCGAGGTGTCGGCCAAGCTGGGCCTGTGCGCGCAGGAAGACCCGTCACGGGTGCGCGCGCATCTGCGTGCGATGGGTATGAAGACCGATCTGGCGGACATCGCCGGGGAATTGCCGGATGCAGACGGCCTGCTGGCGCTTATGGCGCAGGACAAGAAGGTCATCGACGGGCGGCTGCGCTTTATTATGGCACGCGGCATCGGCCAGGCATTCGTGGCCGAGGATGTCGGGCCAGACCCGGTCCGCGCGGTCCTGTCAGAGGCTTTGCGCACACGCGGTTGAGGTGAATTCCTGCTGGCGCGGAGGCATGACTAATGGGGCCGTGTTAGCGGTCAACCAGGACCGAAGCGCCCACAATGAGCTGACGCAAGACTGGCAGGGCCAGTCCGGTGTGCGCGCCATTCGCCTGAGGCGCGCACCGAGAAATTCGATAGCGATTCAGATAATCAGAATGGCGTTCTAGAACGGGATTTCGTCGTCCAGGTCCGAGGCCGCGCCGCCGCCCTGACCGCCAGAGGGGCCACTGTCATATCCGCCGCCGCGATCATCCTGATAGCTGCTGCCACCACCACCGCCACCGCCGGCATAATCGCCGCCACCACCACCGCTGCGCCCGTCAAGCATGGTCAGCGTGCCGCCGAACCCCTGGACGACGACTTCGGTAGAATATCGGTCGTTGCCCGACTGGTCCTGCCATTTGCGGGTTTGCAGCTGGCCCTCGATATACACTTTCGAGCCCTTCTTCAGGTATTGCTCGGCGACGCGAACCAATCCTTCGCCGAAAATCGCAACAGTATGCCATTCGGTTTTCTCGCGCCGCTCGCCCGTGTTGCGGTCTTTCCATGTTTCGGACGTGGCGATCCGCAGATTGGCCACCTTGCCGCCGTTCTGGAACGACCTGACCTCGGGGTCGCGCCCCAGATTTCCGATCAGGATGACCTTGTTGACTGATCCGGCCATGTGACTGCTTCCCCCGTTTATCTCGATTCTCAAGTCGCGCAGACGTTACATGGCCCCATCGTGGTTCACAAACAGCAAAGGCCCGCTGATGGGCTTGGCCTTGGCATATCCTGTGGGTAACATCGCGCCCAACACTGTATCGGGGGATATCTGATGATTTTGCGGGCCAGCCTGAGTGTTGGATTTCTGCTGGTTTTCACCGCTCTGGCGGTGGCGCAAACGTCGAATGGGGTGGTTTCGTCCAAGTCTCGGCCCGTATTGCTGAAGAACCAGCTGAGCATCCTCGATTCGCGCGCATCGACGCAATATCGGTCTTCGGTACGGCTGAAACCGGCAGAGACGGTTGTTCCCAAGGCAGCAGCGGTTCCCCGGTTCAGCGGCAAGTATCGCGGAAAGTATCTATCAACAGCGCAGGCGGCGGCGCGCAAGCACGGTGTGCCGGTCGATCTGTTTCTGCGCCTGGTGCAGCAGGAAAGCGGCTGGAACCCCGGAGCGGTGTCGCCCAAGGGGGCGCTGGGGCTGGCGCAGCTAATGCCCGGGACGGCGCAGCGGCTGGGGGTGGATCCGCATCAACCGACCCAGAACCTGGACGGCGGCGCACGCTATCTGCGCAAGATGTACAACCGCTTTGGCACCTGGCGGCTGGCGCTGGCGGCCTATAACGCCGGGCCCGAGGCAGTGGCGAAATACGGCGGCGTGCCGCCCTATAAAGAGACGAAGAATTACGTCCGCATCATCTGGGGCAGCTGACGCGCCACTCACCGTGGTGTGAAGTTCTTCACCGCGCCGTGAACAAGATCACCTGCAAGTTACTGTTATTGCAGTAATAATTCACGCGCTTTGGTGAGCAGTCGTGTTTTGCCTGTCGTCGGGTTTCTGGCCTATTCCGGCTGCACCAGAAACCTGAAGGAAGGACAGTTCCGATGCTTAAGACACTTCTAGCCACCGCTGCCATCGCCGTTTCGGCCAGTGCAGTTGCCGCTGAGACTTATTCGGTCACCGTGACCAACACGATGGAGACCGAGCTGCTGGCCCCCATCCTGATCACCAATGCCGCCAACGACGCGCATATTTTTGACGGCCACTATGTCACCAAGGAAGCTGAGGATCAGATTCTGACCGGTGATCCGAAGATGCTGGCCGAACGGATTGGCGCGGACGCAATGGTCGGCCACGGCATGGACGGCCCTCCGGGTGTGCTGCTGGCGCCGGGCAAATCGGTGACCTTTGATATCATGACCGATGCGACCAGCGTGCGCGTCATCTCGATGGTGGCACCGACCGAAGTGCCGGATAACTACGTCTCGGCGGTGTTTGATCTGACGGGCGTCATGATGGCTGCGGGGCAGTTGCCGCGCTTTGATATCGGCCATGATGAGGGCACGATGAAGACCACGAAACTCGAAGGTTTCGGTGGTGAGATCACGTTTGATCTGAAAATGTAGTCAGTTTGGGTTTCCCGGGGGAGGGCGTCTTTCCCCAGGCAACGCATAGCGTGGCGCGGCCCTCGGGCCGCGCTTTCGCATGGGATATTGCTGATTGGGTGTGTTGGCCTGGAACGGACAATGGCGAGGCGCTTCTACGCCCGGAATCAAGCCAGCGAGGGCGCCGGGCGATCGCCTGACCGTCCGTCGCACCAAAGGTGCGCCATGATTCATTGGCACGCCTCTGGCGTGACGGGCAAGCGATTTCGATGGGTCGCGAATCCTTCGTAGATTGGAGTTAACGCAGAACCATTAATTGCCACACATCACTGTTGCATCGCCTACCCCCGGTCAGGCGTTCGCCCGGCTTGGCGAGTGATCGCCAACGCCCCCTCCAGGCCGATTGTGTTGAAAAACTCCGTTTTAGGGCCTGAACGATGATTTTTCTTTCCATGCAGCCCGATCCTAAATTTTTGGCGCGGGGGTCGGCCCAAATCGCCTACATGCGCTCACGCGCAGCCATGCGCTGTCTCGTGGTCAAAGCTTTCCGACTATTTCGCTTCATAGGTTTTCGCAAGAAATCCGCGACGCTCTGATTTCGGAGTTTTTCAACACAATCGGCCAAAAGCCGACACACTCAGCCCCTCCCTTCGGGTCCTGAATAGCTGCGTTCCACCTTGGCCACGCGCAAACGATAGTGTTTGTACCAGCGTTCGCGCCCCAGACGCTGCGCGCCTTCGTGTTCGGCAACCTTCTTCCAGGCAAGCAGGTCATCCTCGGACTTCCAGTAACTGACTGTGATGCCTGTCCCGTCAGCCGCGCGAACCGATTCGATGCCGATATAACCCGGTTGCTTTGCCGCCAGCGCGTCCATCGCTTCGGCCATGGCCGCGTAACCGGCGTCATCCTCGTGACGCTGGTTGGTGAAAATCACCGCCCAGTACGGCGGATCGGGCAGGGGGGCGAAGCCATCCATAGTGCGCAAGGCTAGGCACAGGTTGCCCGGCGTGCAAGTGGCGTTGGCCCAGGTGCTGGCCCGGTCGCCGGCCTAGTCGCCAGCAACCTGACGCGCGTAGTCCTGCGCATCGAACCACCCGCGTGAAGCCTGCACCTGACCGGCATCGTTCAGATCCCATTCTTCCCAGCCGGAAACGCTCAACCGGTTGCCGGTGTCCGCGTCATGGCCGGTGAACGTCCACATAGACAACACATGCGCGCCTGCACTGCGAAAGCCGTCGCGGGTCAATTCAAGGTCAGGCACGGCGGTGTGGAAGCCCTTTGCCATCTCGGCAATTTCATCGCGGCCGGTGCTGATGCCATCGACGTTGATCACAATACTGCCACCCGGGGCGAAGAACGACGCGACCTGCGCCGGATCACCGGAGTTCCAGGCCGCCGTGTATCGCGCCGTCAGGTCGTCTATGTCCATTGGTCCACTCTGCCGCCTGTGTGAAAAACCGGTTCCATTCGCGCCAGTTGCGCGTCGGTCAGATGGCACTTGATCTGATGGCCTATGTCCAGAGTTTTCTGCGGCGGGACCTCTTTTTCACACAACCGGCCCGGAACCTGATCCTTTCAGCGGCAGCGGGTCTGGAACGGGCAGCCGGTGGGTAGATTTATTGCCGAAGGCGCGCTGCCGTCCAGCAGGATCCGGCGTTTTTTGACGTGCGGATCGGCGGCTGGCACCGCGCTTAGCAGCGCCTCGATATAGGGGTGGTAGGGGGGTGCAAAAATCTGATCGGTGCTGCCGGATTCGACCATGTGGCCAAGGTACAGAACCATCACCTGGTCAGAAAACTGCCGAACGCACGACAGATCCTGACTTATGAACAGCAGCGCCAGCTTTTCGGCCCGTAGAATCTCGATCAGCAGGTCGATGATGGCGGTCTGATTTGCGGGGTCGAGCGCCGCAACCGGTTCTTCCGCCACCAGAATCCGCGCCCCGCCCGAGATTGCGCGCGCGATGCTGACGCGCTGTGCCTGCGCGGCGTTCAACTGGTCCGGCAGCAGGCCGGCAACCGTATCGGGCAGGTTGACGCGGTTCAGCAGCTCCAGCATCCGATGGCGGCGGTCTGCGCAGCTGTTGCCATGGCCAAGGACCTCTAGCGCACGGATGATCTGTCGGCCAACGGGTATCGACGGGTTCAGCGTGTCGAACGGGTTTTGAAATATCATCTGGATCGCGCTGACCGTCTGGACGTTGCGCTTTGCGATCGGGGTGTTCTCGATGTTCAGATCATCCAGCAGAATTTGCCCGTCGGTCGCCGCCTCTAGCCCCGTCAGGACGCGGGCAAGGGCGGATGCGCCGCTGCCCGATTCCCCCACGATGGCCAGGGTTTCTGAGGCGCGGAGTTCAAAGCTCAGCGCCTCAATGGCCCTTACGCTTCTTCTTTTGGTGCCAGACCCGGCATTTTCCGTGGCCTTCTGGTCGGCGCTGAGGGTTTCCACCTTCAGGATGACATTGCCCGGGGGGATGATTGGATAGTCTGATCTGTGGAGAGGCGCGCTGACCTGCCGCGTACCGGTCGCGCGGTGGGGCGAAACTGCGCCTGCGTTTGGGCCTGCTGCGCCCGCCCGGCAATGTCGCCGGTCTGGCCTGTACCGGCCGTTTCGCCTGCGCGCATCACGCAGATCCGGTCACAGGTTTCCCGCACCAGATCAGGGTTGCGCGAAATGAACAGGATCGCGGTGCCGGATTTCTGGGCACGGGCCTTCACCAGGTCGATCACCCCGGCTGCGACCGTCGCGTCGAGCGTGGCTGTCGGGTCGTCGAGGATCAGCAGGCCGGGCCTGGACATCAGCGCCATGGCAATCGCGACGCGCAGTTGTTGCCCCAAATCCAGCTGATCCGGATAGGCGTTCAGGATGCCTTCCGGGTCGGGCAAGTTCACATCCGCCACAGCATCCAGCGCGCGCGCGGGCATTCATTCTGGCCGGGCTTCCTGGCGCAGCGCTTCGGCAATCAGGTTGAGGCCGAGAACGAAGCTCAACAATGCCAGGGCCGGTGGCAGCGCGAGGTGGGGAAATTCGCCAAGCGATTTGTACCCCTCGCCGATGGACGTTCCCCAGTCGGGGCTGTCCGGGCCAAGGCCCAGACCAAGCACGCCAAGGGCGCCAAGCAGGATCGTGGCATGGCCGGTGCGCGCGAAGAAATCGGCGATCAGCGGGCCGCGGGCATTTGGCAAAACCTCCCACAGCACGATGTACCAGCGGGTTTCGCCGCGCATCCGGGCTGCGGTCACGAAAGCACGGGGCGCGGTGCACTGTGCCAGCCCGCGCATATGGCCGAACACGGCGGGCGCGATGACGATGACGATTGAGGCGAAGATCAGCAGCGGGTGACCGGGGATGTCGAGCGGGTCAACGGCAGATGGCAGAATGCGGATCGCTGTGCCGGGCTGTGAAATCAGCGACAGACAGGCCCAGATGCCGATCAGCAGGATCACACCGACGACCACGCTGCGCCTGTGCGGTTGTGTGCGTAGCCGCGTGTTGAACAGCGCTGTCAGCAAGAAGATCGGAAAGGCGAACAGCACCATTGCCAGATAATTGGGGATGCCGGTCGCCGCGACCTCGGGCGTGACCAGAAGGAAGAACAGCAGGATCGCCGGAAACGCCAGAAAAAGGTTTGAGACGAAAGTCAGGACTGTATCGACCCTTCCGCCGAGGTATCCGGCGGGCAGGCCCAGCGTGATACCGACGGTAAAGGCAACGAGGGGGGCGAGGGGGGCGATCCGCAATACCTCAAGCGCGCCGGTGACCATGCGCAAAAAGACATCGCGCGCCATGGCATCTGCGCCAAGCAGGTGGTGGGGATAGATGCCATCGGCCAGCGGAGTGCCCACTGGGCTGCCGGGGGGTACTGGGATCATGGCCGACATCTGCGCCAGCGGGTTGTGGGTGGCGATCATGCCCATGGCAACGAAGATGCCGGTAAAGGCCCAGAACATCACCAGTGCAAGGCCGATCATTCCGCCGTTTGAGGTGAACAGAGTGCCATAAAGGCCCAATCGGCCCTTCCAGCGGATCGAGGCTGCAAAAAGCACCACCAGCGCGATCCAGACCGGCAGCAAACGGCGCGACACCCCGCCGATGATCCCGGCATTCAGGTTCAGAACAGCTCCGCCGACGATGAAGATCAGGGTCAGCGCGATCAGCGCGCGAAACGTCCATTTTGCGGCGGTTCCGACATGTACCGTAAAACCGCGTCCGGTGCTGAAGGTCCCATGCTGGTCGGCAGGCGTGGCCACGTCTGTGGCAAATATCGACATCACCGCGCGCAGAATGTGTGCAGCAAGCGTTGCCAAAGCGAGTGCCAGAAACGGCCAGTTCAGGAAGCCCAATGCGCCAGTCCAGCTGAGGTGTTCCACGACGCCCCCCATTACGCCAGCCGGATGCGAGGGTTCGCGATCATGGCCCCGACGTCGGATATCAGGCGCGCGATCAGAACCACCATCACCGCCACGGTTGCACAGCCCAGCAGCAACTCAATGTCATTGCTACGGGCCGCCTGCACCAGCGTCCAGCCGAGGCCCCTGTAATCGAACAAGGTCTCGACGATTACCACACCGCTCAGCAGCCAGGGAAAGTACTGCATAATCGACGTGATCGGTGCGATCAGCGCGTTTCTGAGCGCGTGTTTGAAGACGATTGTCCCAAAGCCGATGCCTTTAAGGCGCGCTGTGCGGATGTATTGGGTCGCCATAACCTCGGCCATGCTGGCCCTTGTCATCTGTGCGAAACGGCCCAGACCAAAGAACGCGATGCAAAAGGCTGGCAGCGCGACACGGGGCAGGGCGGCGCCCTCGGCAATGTTGGCCGCGCTGGACCAGGACCACGGCAGTCCCAGGGTGGAGGCGGTGAGCAGGGTGATCAGGATCGCGCCGGAAACAAATTCCGGCGTTGCGGCAGACAGGGTGGAAAGCGCTGACATCGAACGATCCGGGCCGGACCCTTGGCGAAGGCCAGTTAACACACCGAGCGTCAGCGCCGCAGGAACCATCAGGATCAGCGCCCACAACAGCAGTTTGCCGCTCTGCCACAGGCGCGCGGCCATAACGTCACCAACTTTTGCTTCAAAAACAGTGCTGTAGCCCCAGTTGCCCTGAAGAACACCGCAATAGTCCGGGGCGTCGTCGGGGTGCACACCGGCATCAATGCAGCGCCCGATCGTTTTGCCGCCATCCACAGGGCCACGAAATCCCGGCAGCAGGCCAAGCCATTCGCCGTAATTGCGGATCAGCCGCACATTGATCCCGGTGTCGAGCAGTGCGTCTTTTTCGGCCTGGCTGAGGTCATCGCTGTCAAGGGCGTCCAGCACATCGGGGTGTAGCGGTGCGCGATATCCACGATCGCTAAGCCAGATTGCGACCTGATGAGGCTCCATCCCCGGATCGCCATGGGACCGGGCCAGTTTTTCCAGGTTTGGATTGAGGTTGGTCAGACAAAACACGAATGCCGTCAGGCAGATCACCATCAGGATCATCACCCCCAGCCGTCGCAGGATGAACCGCCCCATTCCTAGCCCCCGAAGTTCCACTGGCGACAGCCTATCCGACCCCGGTACGACGGGCCATCGCTTGCCGGGACCGGACCGGCGAATGGGCGCCTGCCGTCACGGGCGATCAGATTGCAGGCCAATCAGGCCGTTTTGGCCATCTTGTAGTAATGGAATTCGTTCGAGGGGTGCTTTTCGACGCCGATCAAACCCGCGACGTGGTGATTATAGAGCGCGCGCCAATAGGGCTGAATGATGACGCCCTCATCACGCATGATCTGTTCGATTTTAGCCATGACCGCACGCCGGGTATCCGCGTCAGCGATGGAGTTTGCCTCGGCAACCAAAGCATCGAATTCGGGGTTTTCAAAGGCCGACTCGTTCCAGGCCTGGCCCGAGGTATAGGCCAGCATCAGGATCTGAACGTCCAGCGGGCGGTGGTTCCAATCTGTTGCGCTCAGCGGGTATTTGGTCCACTCGCTCCAAAAGATCGAACCGGGCAGGATGGTTCGCTTGACCGGGATACCGGCATCGCGCAGCTGGGCCGCGATCGCATCCCCGGTGTTGCGCTGCCAATCGTCATCTATCGTGATCAACTCATGCTCATAACCGCCCATTCCGGCGGCTTCCATCTGCGCTTTGGCAGCAGCGGGATCGACCTGCGGCAGGCCGATGTCTGTATAGGCGGGATGGATCGGGCAGACGTGATGGTTTTCCGCGACGATTCCGCGATCTGAATAGCCAAGCTCCAGGCAGATTTTGTTATCAACGGCCAGCGCAAGCGCGCGCCGCACGGCCACGTCGCCGTAAGGGGTCTTGCCGTCAACCTGGGCCTTCTGGTTGGCGCGCATGACAATCGTTGCGGCGGTCACCGCTGCCTCGGTCCGGACCCAGCCGAGCGCATCCATGACGTCGACAAAATCACCGACGGAATCGTACAGCAGATCAACCTCATCCGCCTTGGCGGCGGCAACCCAGCTTGACGGGTCGGTGCCATAGTCAAGCAGTTCGATACGGTCGAGGAACGGGCCGCCGTAAACCTCGGTCCCCCACCAGATGTGGTCAGGCACACGTTCAAGAATGCACCTGCTGCCCACTTCCATTTCAACGACCCTGTAGGGGCCGGTTCCCACCCATTCGGTCAGCGGCGATGCGGCGTCAAAGTCCTTATGCGTCATAGCTGCGGGATAGTCCGACATATCTGCGATCAGCGCGATATTGGGCGCCGAGAACGAGACCTGGACCGTGTGGCTGTCGATCACCGTCACCGCCCCGTCGCGGGCCTTGCCGGTCGTCTGGTCAATGATACCGGGCAGGCGACTGGCCATCGAGTTTGTTGCGATCGTGCTATCGGCCCAGCCGGTGATGTTTCGCGCGACATCTTCGGCGGTGAAATCGTCGCCGTTGTGCCATTT
This sequence comes from Paracoccaceae bacterium, assembly GCA_012103375.1. Classification (NCBI taxonomy): domain Bacteria; kingdom Pseudomonadati; phylum Pseudomonadota; class Alphaproteobacteria; order Rhodobacterales; family Paracoccaceae; species Paracoccaceae bacterium. The sequence goes on along the minus strand of WLWX01000001.1, from coordinate 3,869,492 downwards.
GACACCCTCGCGGACATGCAGCCTGTATTCGGTTGCATCCTCATTCGCGTCCCATCCGGTCAGCAGCATGCCGCGGAAGGTCCCGTCGCCGTTATATTCAACCAGATAATCCAACGTGCCGCGCATCTGGTTGCCGACCTCGCTCCAATCGGCCGAGCGTGGGTCCCGCTGCGGTTTCACAAGGGTTTCGATGCGCAGTGTTCCGCCTGTTTTTGCGTGTGTGGCGGCCTGAACCGTCGCCTTGAGCCCGATAAGCCCGTAGGCGACCGGGGCACTAACACCCAGCGCGGTGGCGCGGGTCAGAAATTCGCGCCGGCTGAGCGTTCCGTCCCGGGCTTCGCTTGCATACATCTGGACCGCCGCGTGAACCGGCTGTGCGTTGATTGACCTTTGGTTCATGCGTCGGGTCCTCCCTGTCAGACTGTGGTCTCGCTTATCCGCGCTGCGCAAGCTTCGACATGGGGCGCGCCGCCAACCGGGTGACCCCCGTGTCATCCTGGTCATGCAGTGCAACGCCATTCCCGCATTTTCAGCGGCATGACGTCAACGGGTGCGACGGCATTTCAAAGTCAAAACAACGGCATCAGACGATGCGCTGGTACGGCATTTCCTTGGCAGATATTTTGCCGGGTGAGTTGCCGTCAACACGAAATTAAGTCTCGGAAGGGGGATTGTGGATCTGTGGCGTGCTTTGTGCCGTGCCAGAGGTTTCCGGTATCACGAAAAGCGCTCAGACCCGAAGATGTTCGATAAGCGAGGTGATCAGTGTCAGCCGCAGCTGACAGCGCGTCAGGGGTTCTTGCGGAACGATGACGGGGTGCGGCCTGTCTGGGCCTGGAAGGCACGGCTGAAATAGGCGGCTGATGAAAACCCAAGTGCGGAGGCCACTTCCTTGATCGGCAAACGTGTTTCCGACAGCAGGCGGCGCGCTTCATAGTGGCGGCGATCCTGAAGCAGTTGCAGCGCCGGGCGGCCACAGGCGACGTTGCAGGCGCGCGTCAGATGGGTCGGCGTTACGTTCAGCATTGCGGCGTATTCGGCAACACCCTGATCGGTGCGGAAATGTTCCTCGATCAGGTTGGTATAAGCCGCCGCCAGGCGATCCGCGCTGGTGCCAGAGCGTTCGTCGCGCGCGTTGCCCTCTTCCAGCTGCCGCTGCAACCAGACCGAGAACAGGCCCGTCAGATGTTCGAGTGCGCGTTCGGATCCGGCGCGTCCAGCGTCCAATTCGCGCTGCATATTGTCGATCTGGGCGTTTACTTCGGCCTGCAATCCCGCATCAAGCAGACGCAGGTGCAGCGGCGCATCGGGAAGGTCGACGTTCGGCATGTCGCGCGGCAGGAACAGCGCGGTGCCATAGACCTGTCCGACCATATCAAAGCCGTGCATCACCTTGGGCGGGATATAGACCAGATTATGCGGGCCATAGCCGCGCGTCTGTCCGGCGACCGTGATCCGACCCTTGCCGCGCGTGAACCACAACAGAACGGGCGCCGAGTATCCACGCATGGCTTCGACCCGCCACCGCCCACCCTGCGCAAGCAGAGCAATCGGGACAATGCGGAACGGCGTTGAGGGTCCGGTTGTCGGTGTCATGTATTCCAGGCAGCAGATTCGGCAGTCATTAGCAGTGCCTTGCAGGCTAGGGACGGGGTGTGCGCATTCCCAGCGGTTTCGTGTTGAACTGTGACATCTGAGTGAAAAGTGTTGCGCTTGGGTCTCAGCCGTTGGCGGATTCAGGCTGTCGACTCAGCGTCCAGTTGTTTCCAGCCCGACATCCGGGCGCGAAACCAGGTGCGTTGCCGCTTGGCGTATTGCCGGCTGAGAATCACTGCGCGTTCGCGCGCCGCGTCCAGTGTCATTTGCCCGTTGAGGTAGGCGACCAGCTCTGCCGCGCCGATGGCGCGGGACGAAGGCCGGTTCGGGACCCAGGTCGGAAGCTGTGCGCGCACTTCTTCAAGGGCGCCGGATTTCAGCATGATGTCAAAGCGTTGCTCGATCCGTGGGGTCAACCATTCTGGCGCGGCGTTCAGCACGATCGGCTGCACCTGTTGAAGTGGCAGCAAGGGGGGCGGCGTTGCTGCCTGCCAATCGGTCAGGCCACGCCCGGTGGTTTCCAACACTTCCCATGCACGGCGAATTCGGGCCGGGTTGGCCGTGTCGATGCGCGCGGCGGTGGCGGCATCCAATGCGGCCAACAACTGGGCCGGATCGGCTGCATCGGCGCGGGCGCGGACATCGGCAGGGGTCTCCGGAATCTCGGCCAGACCCTCGGTCAGGGCGGTGAAGTTCAGCCCGGTGCCGCCAACGATGATGGGGCGCGCGCCGCCCAGCAGGGGCGCGATATCGCGCAGCCAATGGCCGACACTATAATGATAATGCACCTTGTTCGACACATGCCCGTAGAGGGCGTGGGGAAATGCGGCCTCATCCGCTGCAGACGGGCGCGCGGTCAGCACCCGCCAGCCCGAAAACACCTGCAATGCGTCGGCATTAATGATCACGCCGCCCTGTTCGGCCACCGCCATCGCCAGCGCGGATTTCCCGCTGGCGGTAGGTCCGGCGATCAGCACCGGGCGTTCGGCATCCAGACTGGCGATTAGCTGCTTCAAATCCTGTGTTCCCGATTGAACCTGACTGCGATTTGCGACAGTTTGCGCGGCAATGACAACCGGGCTGGGGCGCTGACACATGAATGACGTTGCAAATCAGACCCAAACACCTGCCGGATCAGCCACTTACGAACGCGTGCTGCTGAAAATCTCGGGCGAGGCGCTGATGGGCGACCAAGGTTATGGCCTGCATCCGCCGACAGTCGCACGCATCGCGCAGGAGGTTAAATCCGTCCACGACATGGGCGTCGAGATCTGCATGGTAATCGGCGGCGGCAATATCTTTCGCGGGCTGCAAGGCAGCGCGCAGGGGATGGAGCGGACGACAGCGGATTACATGGGCATGCTGGCCACGGTGATGAATGCTCTGGCGATGCAATCGGCCCTGGAAGAGCTGGAAATCCACACCCGCGTCATCAGCGCCATCCGCATGGACGAGGTCGCGGAACCCTATATCCGCCGCCGCGCCGTGCGCCATCTTGAGAAAAAGCGCGTCTGCATCTTTGCGGCGGGCACCGGGAACCCTTATTTCACGACCGACACGGCGGCGACGCTGCGGGCCTCGGAAATGTCGTGCCAGGCGATCTTCAAAGGTACGAAGGTTGACGGTGTCTATGACAAGGATCCCGAAAAACACGATGACGCCAAACGGTACGAGCGCATCAGCTATGACGACGTTCTGGCCAAACGCCTGGGCGTGATGGACGCCAGTGCGATTGCTTTGGCGCGCGACAACAACCTGCCGATCATCGTGTTTTCGCTGGATGAACCCGGCGGGTTCCGCGGCATTCTTGCGGGCGAGGGGACATCCACGACTGTGGGCGGCTGAACCGGGCCGCCGTGCCGAGCATCACACCTGTACAAACGGGTGCTTGAAGCGCTAAGAAGAACCACAACATCTAGGGTTGACGTTACGACAATGAGTGAAGATTTCGAACTTGATACCGACGATCTGAACCGGCGCATGGACGGCGCGATGACCGCGCTCAGGTCTGAATTTTCGTCGCTGCGCACCGGGCGCGCCTCTGCCTCGATGGTGGATTCGGTGGTGGTCGATGCCTATGACACGCCAACACCGATCAATCAGGTCGGCACGATCAACGTGCCCGAACCGCGCATGGTGACAGTGAATGTCTGGGATAAAAGCCTGATTGGCAAAGTCGAAAAAGCCATTCGTGACAGCGGTTTGGGAATCAATCCGGTGGTCGATGGCACAACCATCCGACTGCCGATCCCAGAGCTGAACGAAGAACGTCGGCGCGATCTTTCCAAGGTCGCAGGCACCTACGCCGAAAACGCGCGCATCGCGATCCGCAACGTCCGGCGCGACGGCATGGATCAGCTGAAGAAGGCGAAGAACGACGGCATGGGCGAGGACGATCACAAGATCTGGGCGGACGAGGTTCAGGACATGACCGACAAGGCCATTGCCGCGATCGACGCAGCGCTGGAGCAAAAACAAGAAGAGATCATGCAGGTCTGAGCAGGGCTGCGGGTTGATCTGCGCGGGGTGCGAACCGCGTGCAGCCAGGAAGGGACAATGAACATGGACACCGCGGTGCCCAAAGGCCCCGGCCACGTGGCTGTGATCATGGACGGCAACGGTCGCTGGGCGCAAAAGCGCGGTCGCCCGCGGCTGTTTGGCCATCAGGCCGGTGCGCGCCGTGTGCGCGAAATCGTCGCCGCCTGTCCCGAACTTGGCGTGAAATATCTGACCATTTTTGCCTTCTCGACCGAGAACTGGAAACGCACCCAGGCCGAGGTTTCCGGCCTGATGAGCCTGTTTCGCCGCTATATCGAGCGTGAAGCGCGCACGTTGTTCGAACGTGGCATTCGCGTGCGCTTTATCGGTGATCGCATGAAGCTGGATGAAAAGCTGGTTCGCCTGATGGATGAGCTTGAGCTGCTGACCGCTGACAATGATCTGGTGCATCTGACCGTGGCGTTGAATTATGGTGGCCGGGACGAGGTGGCGCGCGCCACAAAACGCCTTGCGCGCGAGGTTGCGGCGGGCCGGATCGATGCCGAGGCCGTGGACGCCGAAACGCTGGCGCGGTTCCTTGACACCTATGTTTTGCCAGACCCGGATCTGGTGATCCGCACGTCGGGCGAAGCCCGGATTTCAAATTTCCTGCTCTGGCAGTCCGCCTATTCGGAATACGAATTCATTGACACACTCTGGCCGGATTTTACCGCTGCCGAATTTGCAAAGCTTATCGCGGCGTATCAGCAACGAGAGCGCAGGTTCGGGGCCGTCGTGTCGTGAGTGCCGGGGCAAATTGGTCGGATCTGCCCAAGCGCATCGGGGTCGGCGTTATCGTGGCAGGCGTCACCTTTGCGGTGATGTGGATGGGTGGATGGCTGTTCGTCGGACTGGTGGCACTGATCTGCGCCGTTTTGATCTGGGAATTGGTGTCGATGGTCGAAAGCAGCTCGAACGCGGTGCCGCTTGCGGCGCTTGCGGCCTTGATCCTGCTGATCGCGGCGTTTGTGTCGCCGCCATATTCGCTTGCGCTTCTGGCGGTGCCGTCACTGGCGGGGCTGCTACGGCTGCGCGCCAATCAGGTGTTGTTCGCAATCTTTGCGGTTTTGATCATGATCTCGGGCTACGGATTGCTTGAAATCCGAACCGAATTGGGGCTGCAGTTCCTGGTCTGGCTGGCGCTGGTGGTGATTGCGACCGATGTCATGGGATATTTCGTCGGACGCACGGTTGGCGGCCCGAAATTCTGGCCGGCGGTCAGCCCCAACAAGACCTGGTCTGGCACGATTGGCGGCTGGGTGGGGGCAATGGCCATTGGCGCATTCTACATGTTCTGGGCCGGTTGGGGCCCATTTGTACTGGTGGCAGGTCTTCTGACCTCGGTTGCCAGTCAGTTTGGGGACATCGCGGAAAGTGCTGTGAAACGACGGATGGGCGTCAAGGACAGTTCGAACCTGTTGCCGGGACACGGGGGCGTGTTTGACCGTTTCGATGGTGTCCTCGGGGCGTCGCTTTTCGTCATTGTCGCATCGGCGGTTTCGGATTTCGCCCCGCTGATGGCCGGGTAAGGCCAAATCGGCATGCGACGAATCTCGGTTTTTGGGGCGACCGGTTCGGTTGGGGCCAGCACGCTGGACCTGATCCGCCGGGATCGCGACGCCTATCACATCGTGGCCTTGACGGGCGGGCGCAATGTCGCCGCGCTGGCCGAACTGGCGCGCGAGTTTCGCCCGGAACTGGCCGTGATTGCCGATGCAGTTCTGCTGGGCGAATTGCGCGATGCACTGGGCGGGGCCGGGGTAGAGGTTGCCGCAGGCCGCGCGGCGATTGTCGAATCTGCAACCCGTCCGGTCGATTGGGCAATGTCGGCAATTGTTGGCGCAGCCGGGTTGGAGCCGGGCCTGCGAGTGTTGGAGCAAGGCGCGACGCTGGCGCTGGCCAACAAGGAAACGCTGGTTGCCGCCGGGCCGCTGGTGATAGCGGCGGCGCGCGAACATGGTGCCACGATCCTGCCGGTCGACAGCGAACACTCTGCCGTGTTCCAGGCGCTGCGCGGTGAAGAACCCGCCTCGATCGAGCGGGTAATCATCACCGCGTCGGGCGGGGCGTTTCGCGATTGGCCGGTCGAGCGTTTGGCAGAGGCCACTGTGGCCGATGCCTCGACCCATCCGAATTGGGATATGGGACAGCGGATCACAATCGACAGCGCCAGCATGTTCAACAAGGCGCTAGAAGTGATCGAAACGCGGGAATTCTTTGGCATTGATCCGGGCCGGATCGAAGTGCTGGTGCACCCGGAATCGCTGGTCCATGCGCTGGTCGGATTTTCCGATGGGGCGCTGATGGCCCATGTTGGCCCGCCGGACATGCGCCACGCCATCGGGCATGCGCTGCATTGGCCAGACCGGCGTGCCGTGCCCGTCGAACGGCTGGATCTGGCCGCCATCGGATCGCTGAGTTTCCGGGCAGCCGACGAAGCGCGCTGGCCTGCGCTGCGATTGGCGCGCGAGGTTATGGCAGCAGGCGGCGGGGCAGGGGCGGTGTTCAACGCGGCCAAGGAACAGGCGCTGGACGGGTTCATCAGCGGGCGGATCGGGTTTGTCGATATGGCAGGTGTCGTAGAACAGGTTCTCGAAAATTTGCACAAGGTTGGCGGGGCGGTGTCACCGCTTGGCCTTGAGGATGTCTTGATGTTAGATCAACGTGCCCGACAAGAGGCACAGCGCCTGATCGGCGCATCAGAGCGGTAAGGGGTTTTCGTTGGATATTGTTGGACTGATCCCGTCATTCGGGGGTGTTATCTGGACGCTGGGCGCATTTGTTCTGGCGTTGCTGATCATCGTCGCCGTGCATGAATATGGCCACTATATCGTCGGTCGCTGGACCGGCATCCATGCCGAGGTCTTCAGCCTGGGGTTCGGCCCCGTGTTATGGTCGGGGTTCGACAAACACGGAACCCGCTGGCAGATCGCGGCGCTGCCATTGGGTGGCTATGTGCGATTTCTGGGGGATGCCGACGCCGCATCCGGCAAGGATGGCGAGGCGATCAAGGGGATGAACGCGCGTGACAGGCGCGCCACCATGCACGGCGCGCCACTCTGGGCGCGATCGCTGACCGTGGCGGCGGGACCAGCGTTCAATTTTGCCTTATCTATCATTGTTTTTGCGGCCATTTTGCTGGTCCGCGGCACCGCGTCTGACCCGCTGACCATTGCCGAGGTTCTGCCGCTGCCTGGCCCGGCGCAGGAGTTGCGGGTCGGCGACGAGATCCTGGCCATCAACGGCACGCCGACGCCGGCATTCGAAGAATTCGACAGCTTTGTTGCCGATCTGCCACGGGCAGAAGCGCTGGATTACACTGTGCTGCGCGACGGTGGCGAACAGGTGGTCCAGGCGCCGTTCCCCTATCCGCCGCTGGTATCAGGTCTGACGCCGGATTCGGCGGCTATGGATGCGGGCATGCAGGTCGGGGACGTGATCGTGGCCATTGATGGCACTCCGGTCGTCGCATTTGCGGACCTGCGCGAGATGGTCGGCGCATCTGGTGGCAAACCGCTGTTGCTGGATGTCTGGAACGAAGGCGATCTGCGCAAGGTAACGCTGGTGCCGCGCAGTGCGGACCTTCCGGTCGAGGGCGGCGGTTTTGAAACCCGCTGGCTTATCGGGATCTCGGGCGGGTTGATGTTTGAACCCGCGACTCAGCGGCCGGGCGTGTTTGAGGCGGTCGGCTATGGCGCGGAACGCACTGTTTTTGTTGTGACTTCGTCGATCTCGGGCCTTTACCACATGATTGCGGGGCAAATCTCGTCCTGTAACCTGAGGGGGCCGATTGGCATCGCCCAGACCTCAGGCGCGGCGGCCAGCCAGGGGTGGACCAGTTTCATTTGGTTCATTGCGGTGCTGTCGACCGCCGTGGGCCTGCTGAACCTGTTTCCGATTCCGGTTCTGGACGGCGGACACCTGGTATTTCATGCCTTTGAGGCGGTGACAGGCCGGCCCCCGTCTGACCGCGCGCTGCGCATCCTGATGGGCATCGGACTGACGGCGATCCTGGCGTTGATGGTCTTTGCGCTGTCTAATGATCTGTTCTGCCCCTAAGTATCCAGAACGTCACGATTTTTTCGGCGATCCCAAAGCAGTATGACCACGGCCGCACCGGTACATGACCGGCGTGTCCGCCCTGCGCCCGCGATTGTGTTTAATTGACCGTTAAGCCAACTCCGCGATGCTGCCCGTATCTTGACGCAATCGTGCCTCATTCCGGGGATATCACCCGTTTTGGAACCAATAGAAGCGACGATTGAGGCAACGGGGGCGCAGCGCATCATGCAACGGATCAAATACGGATACCGCGGCTTCTCACTTCTGGTTGGGCTTAACGCTGACCGGCTGATTTTCCTGTCGGCAATCGGCGCTGCGCTGACGGCTGGCGCGTTTCTGGGTTCACTCTGATAGCCCATTGAATTGCGGCGGATATCCGCCGCTTGCCCCCATCTGGACAACACTGATGCAACACCCTTTTCGGAACCGCCGAAAAGGGTGTTGTCGCTTTTGACAGTTGGCAGCTTTCGGGCTAGTCACAAGGTAAGTTTTTTGGGACGTGAATACGGATAGGGGCGAATGACACAAGACCTCGTGAGCAGCATACGGCGCAAAGCAGGCGTCATGACCCTGGTAACCAGACTGGTGATGGCGGCTTTGATTGCCGCACCGATCGCCGGAATGGGCCTTGTTTCCATGGCCGAAGCACAATCCTTCCGATTTTCGACGATCGCCATCGAAGGCAATCAGCGGATCGAGGATGGAACGATCCTCAGCTATGCCAAGCTGCCAAGGAATCAGTCCATCAGTTCCGGTGCCCTGAACGCCGCATATCAGCGTGTGAACAATTCCGGCCTGTTCGAAACGGTCGAATTTATTCCCGGCGGCAATCAGCTGACGATCCGGGTGCAGGAATGGCCGACGGTCAACCGCGTCAACATCGAAGGCAACAAAAAGCTGAAAGATGACTTTCTGCTTGGCCTTCTGCGCACGCAGCCGCGCCGCGTCTATTCGCCAACGATTGCTGAACAGGATGCTGCCCGTCTGACCGAAGCCTATCAGAACAATGGCCGTTTGGCTGTCGTCATCACGCCGCAGATCATCCGCCGCTCGAACAACCGGGTGGACGTGGTATACGCCGTTCAGGAAGGCAACATTGTCGAGAATGAGCGTGTTTCGTTCGTCGGCAACCGCCAGTATTCCGACCGGCGCCTGCGCAGCGTGGTCGATACCAAGCAGGCCGGATTGATTCGCCGCATCATCAAGCGCGACACTTTCATTTCCGAACGGATCGCCTTTGACAAAAGCCTGTTGCGGGATTTCTATCTGGCGCGGGGCTATGTGGATTTCGCGGTCCTGGACGTGACAAGCGAATTGTCGCGTGATCGGGCCGGAACGGTCATCACCTTCCGTGTGCGTGAGGGGCAGCAGTTCCGCTTCGGCGAAACAACGGCTGTGTCGGAAATTCCGGGCGTGAACGCGAATGAGTTCCTGGCCGAATCGCGCGTTAAGACGGGCCGCGTCTATACGCCGACGGCGGTTGCAATCTCGGTCGAGAAGATGGAGCGGCTGGCCCTGCGCAAAGGGCTGCGCTTCGTCCAGATTGAACCGGTGATCATCCGTGACGACCGGAACCTTGCCCTGAACATAGAATATCGCATCACCCGTGGAGAGCGTATCTTTGTTGAGCGGATCGATATCGAAGGCAACCAAACTACGCTGGACCGGGTTATCCGTCGCGAATTCAACACGGTCGAGGGCGATCCCTTCAATCCGCGTGAAATCCGCGAGTCCGCGAACCGGATCCGCGCTCTGAACTTCTTCTCGGTCGCCGAAGTAAACTCTCGCGAAGGGTCTTCGCCCGAGCATGTGATCATCGACGTCGATGTGGAAGAGGCGCCGACAGGGTCGCTGTCCCTTGGTGCCTCCTATAGCGCCGACCAGGGTGCTGCGCTGGCCATCGGTTTCTCGGAACGGAACTTCCTGGGTCGTGGTCAGTTGCTGTCGTTCGACCTGCAAACCGGCACCGACAACAAGAAGCTCGACTTTAAATTTGCCGAGCCATACTTCCTGGGTCGTGACCTGCGGTTTGGCGTCGACGCCTATTATCGCTCAACCGACAACGACAACGCGTCGTTCGATACGGAATCGATCGGGTTCTCGCCCAGTGTGGCATTCCCTGTCTCGGACAATGGTCGTCTGGCGCTGCGCTATGAAATCTCGCAGTTGGAACTGTCGGACGTAGATCCGGCCAGTTCGTCGATGATCCTGCAGGGTGAAGTCGGGAAAGAGATTACCAGCGCGCTTGGCTATACCTACAGCTGGGATACACGGCGCACAGGGATCGACCCGAACACCGGATATCTGCTGCGCTTTAGCCAGGATCTGGCCGGGCTTGGCGGCGATGCCAAATACATCAAGACGACTGCTTTGGCCAAAGCGCAGACCCGCGTCTGGAACGAGGAGATCAAGGTCAGCGCCACCATTGAAGGCGGGGCGATCATGGGCTACGACGGCTATGAAACCCGGATCACCGACCGGTTCCGCATGGGCAGCTCGGTCATGCGCGGGTTCGAGGCGAACGGTATCGGCCCGCGCGATCTGGATGCGCCGAACATGGATGCATTGGGCGGCAACTACTTCGCGGTTGCCCGGTTCGAGGCTGAATTCCCAATCGGCGTGCCCGAAGAATACGGCATCACCGGTGGCCTGTTTGCCGATGTCGGTACTGTCTGGTCGCTCGACGATACGGCGGGCGACATCGACGGTAGCGGCGGCGGCAGCGGACCTCCGGGCGACCCAGTCGACGACGGTGCGAACTTGCGCGCAACTGTTGGTGTAGCGCTGCACTGGAAAACGCCGATTGGCCCGCTTCGGTTCAACTTCACCAAGGCCGTGGTCAAGGAAGACTATGACGTTGAGCGTGACTTCGACCTGACAATCTCGACCCAGTTCTGAGGTCTGCGCGGTGATGCGCGCAGCCCTGGCAGCGGCGATTGCCCTGACACTTCTTGCGCCCGTGGCCCAACCGGCCCGGGCGCAAACCGTTTCGCCCGCCATCGCGACCGTCGATCAGGATCGTCTGTTCAACGATTCAATGTTTGGTCAGCGGGTCCAGCGCGATCACGAAGCGCGTGTTCAGGCGCTGAGCCGGGAAAACCGCCAGATCGAGGCGGCGCTGATTGAAGAGGAACAGGCGCTGACCGATCAGCGCAGTAACCTTCCGCCCGAAGACTTCCGCGCATTGGCCGACGCCTTCGATGACAAGGTTCAACGGATTCGGGCCGAACAGGACTCTAAGGCAAACACGCTCGGGCAATTGCTGGATGGTGACCGGCAGGCATTTCTGCGCCTGACCGGGCCGGTGCTTCGGGCGCTGGTCATCGAACGCGGCGCTGTGGCCCTGCTGGACCAGCGTGTGGTGATCCTGGCCGCTGAAAGCATCGATATTACAGCCGACGCAATTGCGCGGATCGACAGCAGTATTGGTGACGGAACGGACCAAAATCGCGCGCAGCCAGATGACAGCCCCAACACCGGCCCCAACACCAGCCCGGGTGTGCAGCCAGAACCGCGGCCAGATACCGACGACGGCGAAGACGCCGCAAATGAAACGGATGCGTCGGCGCCTTCAACAGACATCGATGGGGCATCCACCCCGGCCGAGCCACAGCCAACCCAGCCCACGGAATGATCGCAGTGTTGCGCTGTGTTACGACCTGCCGCCAAGGCAACTTGTCTGCCAATCGGCCAGTTGTTACAGCGGGTCAGGCATGTCGTAGGAAAATCCGCACCCGCAGGTGACGCCCAGCCGCTGCCGCGACCCGGCGCACCGCCCGAATTCAGAATTAAGGAGCCGCACCATGACCGACGACATCGCGCCGCAAAGCGCCGATATTCAGATTATCCAGCGAATCATTCCGCACCGGTATCCGTTTCTGCTGATCGACCGGGTCGTGGATATTGTCGGCACCGACAGCGCGACAGGCATTAAGAACGTGACCTATAATGAGCCCCATTTTCAGGGCCATTTTCCGGGCACGCCGATCATGCCGGGTGTGACGATTATCGAAGCAATGGCCCAGACCGCCGCCGTGATGGTTGGCGTGACCGAGCAATTGCAGGACACCAACATGCTGATCTATTTCATGGCCATCGACAGTTGCAAATTCCGCCGCAAGGTCGTGCCGGGCGATCAGCTGAAACTTCATATCAAGACTCTGCGCGGTGGCGGCAAGATCTGGAAGATCGAAGGTCGTGGCGAGGTAGACGGCGAACTCGCCGCACAGGCGCAATTCATGGCGATGATGGACCTGCCGAAAAAATGAGTGCGACACAAATTCACCCGGCTGCCATCGTCGAAGATGGTGCGGAACTGGGCGTTGGCGTCACTGTCGGCCCCTTCGCGGTCATCGGTCCCAAGGTGCGCCTTGGCGACGGTGTGACCATCAAAAGCCACGCGGTGGTAACCGGCATGACCGAGGTCGGGACCGACAGCGTGATCTTCCCTTTCGCCTCGGTCGGGGAAGTGCCGCAGGACGAGAAATTCGGTGGCGAGGAAACGCGCCTGGTCATCGGCGCGCGCAACCGCATCCGTGAAGGTGTGACGCTGAATACCGGCACCGCCGGGGGCGGCGGTGTGACCCGGATCGGCGATGATGGGCTGTTCATGGCGGGCGCGCATGTGGCCCATGATTGCCAGGTTGGGGACAGGGTGATCCTTGTGAACAACGCCGGGTTGGCGGGCCACTGTATCGCCGAGGATGACGTAATCGTCGGGGCCTATTCCGCAACGCATCAGTTTGTCCGCCTGGGACAAGGCGCGATCATCGGGGCGGTGACCTTCGTCACCCGCGATGTGATTCCCTATGGTCTGGTGCAGGGTCCGCGTGGAGAACTGGACGGCCTAAACCTGGTCGGGCTGAAACGCCGCGGCGTTCCGCGCGACGACATTACGGCGCTCAGGGCGGCGTATCAGGCACTCGCACAGGGCGATGGGGCATTTCAGGATCGCGCCCGACGATTGGGCGAGGAAACCGACAGCGACTATGTCCGCACCATTACCGAGTTTGTCTGCGGGGACAGCGACCGCTCGTTCCTGACGCCGGGCTAGGCGCGATGCTGGCGCTGATCGCGGGGCAGGGGCGGTTGCCGGCGCTGGTCTATGAACGGTTGCAGGCTGAGGGCCAAGCGCCGCTGGTGGCGGAGCTGGACGGGTTCAAGGCGGGAACTCCGGTTTCGGCCGACATCACCTTTCGGCTGGAAACTTTGGGCGGGTTCTTTGACGACCTGGCGGCGCGCGGCGTGACGCGGGTGGCTTTTGCCGGGCGCATTCGCCGCCCGATGCTTGATCCCGAACGGGTGGATCGCCGGACCAAACAGATGTTCGCAACGATAACCTCTGCACTGCGCGACGGCGATGATGGGGCGCTTCGGACAATTCTGAACCTGTTCGCCGACGCGGGGTTTGAGATTGTTACCCTGCCGCAGATCATGCCCGACCTGTTGCCGCCACCGGGCGCGGCCACGAAGAACAAGCCAGACCGCGACGATGACGAAGAAGCGCGGATCGGCATGCGCGTGATCGCGGCCATGGGGGCGGCGGATGTGGGGCAGGCCTGCGTCGTGGCCATGGGCACCGTCATCGCGGTTGAGGCGGCGCCAGGCACGGATTGGATGCTGGAGACACTTATAAAGCGCCCGGATGATCTGCCCCCCGGAGGCCTCCTGATCAAGGCAGCTAAACCGGGACAGGACCGGCGAGCCGACCTGCCCACAATCGGCCCCGCCACGATCCGCGCCGCGGCCGCTGCGGGATTGACCGGCGTGGTGATCGAGGCGGGCAGCGTGCTGGTGATTGACCCGGAAGAAGCCGTGGCCGAGGCGGATCGTCTGGGCCTGTTTCTGTGGACGCGCCTGTCGTGACTTCGCGCGCTTTCGTCATCGCCGGGGAACCGTCGGGCGACCGTCTTGGCGGTGCATTGATGGCGGGCCTGAAGACGCTGGCGGAAATGGAATTCGACGGGGTCGGTGGCAGCGCGATGCAGGCCGAGGGGCTGGTCAGCCGGTTCGACATGAAAGAACTGTCCGTCATGGGGCTGGTCGAGGTGCTGCCGAAGTACCGCCACCTGATGCGACGGGTGGATCAGATGGCAGAAGCGGTGATCGAGGCGCGCCCGGATGTGTTGATCACAATCGACAGCCCCGATTTCTGCCTGCGTGTGGCCAAACGCGTCAAAGCCGCCAGTGATGTTCGCGTCGTGCACTACGTTGCGCCCTCGGTCTGGGCATGGCGGCCAAAACGTGCCGAGAGGATGGTCGGCGTTGTCGATCAGGTGCTGTGCCTGCTGCCATTCGAACCCCCGTTTATGGAGGCCCACGGCATCCGCGCCGATTTCGTCGGTCACCCGGTGGTCGCCGAGCCGCAGGCCAATGCGGGCGAGGTTGCTGATTTTCGCGAACGGTACCGGATCGGCGATGCGCCAATGGTGCTCGCCCTGCCGGGCTCGCGCGCCGCGGAGGTGTCGCGGCTGTCCGAGGTTTTCGGCGCGGCGCTCGGCCAGGTTGTGGGCGCTGCACCCGGGACCCGCGTGATTGTTCCCGCTGCCGCGCCTGTGACCGATGCGGTTCTTGCCGCAACGGCGCGCTGGCCCGGTGAACCGGTTGTTCTGGACCCGCGTGGAATGGATTTGCCGCGAGCTCTGGCGATCAAACGGGCGGCATTTGCTGCTGCGGATGTGGCGCTGGCGGCCTCGGGCACCGTGTCGCTGGAACTGGCGGCGGCGGGCACGCCGATGGTCATTGCCTATGACATGAACTGGATCACGCGGGCGATCATGAAGCGTAAACTGCTGATCGACACGGTGACGCTGGTCAATCTGGTGAGTGAAACGCGGGTGGTGCCGGAATTCATTGGCGCGGATTGCAAGCCCGGCCCGATTGCCGATGCGTTGCGCGCGGTGCTGGCCGACCCGGCGGCGCAGACCAAGGCGCTGGACGTGACGATGGAGCGGCTGGGGCGCGGCGGCGAAGCGCCGGGGTTGCGCGCGGCGCGCGCCGTTCTGGATGAGGTGGGGCAGGGCGGACGCTAGAAACATGGGCGTAACCGGCGGGATGCACTTGGCATGGAGTGGACGCATCACCTATGCAGCGCAAGCAGGGCGCGTGCCGGGCCGGTGGGCTGGCGCTGTGCCATAGAGTTTGAATGATTTATGGCTCGGGTTTGGCCGTCAACTTGCTTGGAAGCACCAAGTTCAGACCAGCGCCTGACCGGTGGGACCGGTCCGGCGCGCGCCCTGCGCCTAACGGCGCGCACCGGGCGCAAGGAGAGCGGCCAACGTCCGCTCCCGGCCACAACAGACCATCATGGTTGTCGCGAAATATCTCGCCGCAACCGCAGGTACACGCTGTCGCACCACTCACCACCAATCTTGATGGTCCGCTCTGCCCGCCCGGTTTCAACAAAACCCAGCTTGTTCAGCAACGCCAGCGAAGGCGTGTTGCGCGGGTCTACGTCGGCGGTGATCGCAGGCAGGTCCATGACGGCGAACAGATACGGGATCAACGTGCCAAGTGCCTCGGCCATCAGCCCTTGCCGCCAGTGATCGCGGTGCAGCAGGAAGCCAATCTCGGGCGCGTTCCAGATGCCTGCCTTGCCGATGATTTGCCCGCCCCTGCGGATTGTGAACTCGCGGGTCGTTTCTGGCGGTGCTTCGGCACTGCGGCGCACCCAGCGCTCGGTTTCTGCCAACGAGGTATGCGGGTTGTCGAAATAGCGCATGACCTCAGGATCTGCGAAAATCGGGGGCAGGCCGGGCGCGTCCGTGGCGACTATCGGATCCAGCGTCAGCCGCGCGGTGGTCAGCGCGTCAGGCACCCCGCCAGATCCAGCCGCCACCCAACACGCGGGTGCTGCCGGTTTCGTAGAATACGCAGGCCTGGCCCGGGCTGACGCCTTCTTCGGGGCTTAGCAATTCGACCTCGGCCTCGGTATCCGAAACGGCGCGCAGGATCGCCTCGCGCGGGGGGCGGGTCGAGCGGATCTTGACCGAGACTTCGCGTTCCGCTGTATCTGCGAATGGCCCGTCGCCCAGCCAGTTGACCTCGCGCACCGGGACGCGGCACGTGGCGAGCATGTCTTTCGGGCCGACAACGACGCGGCGCGCCTCGACATCCAGTTTCACCACATAAAGCGGGTCGGCCAGGCCACCGATGCCAAGACCCCGGCGCTGGCCGACGGTATAGTGGATCACGCCGGGATGGGTGCCCAGAACCCGGCCATCGACGTGCACGATTTCACCCGGATCGGCGGCGCCGGGGCGCAGTTTTTCGATCACGGCGGCATAATCGCCGTTCGGGACGAAGCAGATATCCTGACTGTCGGGTTTGTCGGCAATCGACAGCCCGTGGCGTTCGGCCAATGCGCGGGTTTCCCCCTTGGAGGCGAGCCCCCCAAGCGGAAAGCGCAGGTATGACAGTTGTTCCGGCGTGGTCGAGAACAGGAAATAAGACTGATCGCGCACCGGATCGGCGGCCATGTGCAGTTCCGGCCCCGTCTCGCCGACTTCGCGGCGGATGTAATGGCCCGTTGCCATGCAGTCGGCATCCAAATCGCGCGCCGTTTCCAGCAGGTCGCGAAACTTCACCCGCTCATTACAGCGGATGCAGGGCACCGGGGTTGCGCCTGCCAGATAATTGTCAGCGAATTCGTCGATCACCGCCTCGCGGAACTTGTTTTCGTAATCAAGAACGTAGTGGGGAAAGCCCATATCCTCGGCCACGCGGCGGGCATCGTGGATATCCTGCCCTGCGCAGCAAGCACCCTTCTTGGCCAGCGCCGCGCCGTGGTCGTAAAGCTGCAGCGTCACGCCGACCACGTCATAGCCTTCGCGCGCCAGTTCGGCGGCGACAACCGAACTGTCCACGCCGCCCGACATTGCCACAACCACCCGCGTCTCAGCGGGCGATTTGGCGAAGCCAAGCGAATTCAGCGGGGCGGCGTCGAGGGCCATGGTGCACTCCGGGTTAAGGTGATGCGTTGGAATATAGGAAAATGCCACGCACTCACAAGCGTGCGTTTCATCATGTTTTAAGGCTGTTCGGGCCAGAACATCCGCGTGATGCCGAGGGAGTGAACAAGATGTACCTGCGAAAGATCGAGGGGCCGCGCACGGTCGAGATACCGGGTGGAAAACGGATGAGCCGGGCCGACCTGCCCAATCCGCGCACCCGTCGTTGGGTTGCCAGCCGCAAGGCGGCGGTGATTCGGGCGATAGATTGCGGTTTGATCAGCCGGGATGAGGCGATGGAGATCTATGCCTTGTCCGATGAAGAGCTTGACGGATGGGCCGCCGCGGTGCGCAAACACGGCGAAAAGGCGCTGAAAGCAACAGCGACACAAAAATATCGTCAACTCTAAAGCGTTTCGGCTTGAACCTGAATCGCGAGGGATTCCCTTGAGACCTGATCTGTGATTCATCCTGTTTGGGAGGATGGATCATGTCAGCACCTTTGCCATCTGCGCTTCGGATACGGTTTCAGAGATACATTGAAGAAGGGTTGAGCGGGCGCGCGGCGGCGTTGCGGTTGAAGCTGTCGCCTGCCACAGGCGCGCGGTGGGCGCGTCAGGTGAGGATGAAGGGTCATGCGGAACCTGCCCGGCAGGGACCGCCGCGCGGCAAGGGAAAGCTGGCTCCGCATCGGGAATTCTTTGAGGAGTTGATCGCACAAGACCCTGACATCACGCTCTTTGAGTTGCGTAATGCGCTGGCCGATGCAGAGGGTGTGCGGGTGCATCACTCCTCCATCGCCAACCTTCTGTCCCGGCTCGGCTTCACGTACAAAAAAAGTCGCTGGTCGCCACCGAGCGCCGCCGCGCCAAGGTAAGGCAGCAACGGGCCGACTGGTTCAGATACCGCTCGCCAGCCATTGCGACCTTTCCTGAGCGCGTTGTCTTTATTGACGAAACCGCAGTGAAGACAAACCTCACGCGCCTACGCGGCAGAGCCAAGCGCGGTAAGCGCCTGACGATGGATGCGCCCTTCGGAAGCTGGGGAACCCAAACCTTGATCGCGGGCCTGACCCAAGGCGCGCTGATCGCACCTTGGGTCATCAAGGGAGCGATAGATGGCCCCGCCTTCGCGGCCTACATCCGCGAAGTGCTGGTCCCCGAGATCAACCCCGGCACTGTCGTCATTCTCGACAACCTGGCAACCCACCGGAATAAGGAGGCGACGCAGGCTTTACGCAATCACGGCTGCTGGTTCCTTTACCTGCCACCGTACTCGCCCGACCTGAACCCCATCGAGCAGGCCTTCTCTAAACTGAAAGCCCATTTGCGACGGATCGGGGCCAGGTCCTTTACCCAGGTCTTCGAAGCAATCGGAGCAATCTGCGATCTCTACGACCCAGTAGAATGCTGGAACTACTTTAAGGCCGCCGGATATGTCTCAGGTTAATGTCGAAACGCTTTAGGGGGAACATGCCGTCCGTGGTACACCGGTAACCTGCAATTAACCTTTTGACGCAAATATTCGGCCTTATGTATCAAACGCACCAGGGGGGTCGGTGAAATGACTCCACATGGTACGCGCGGTGCGGCAAGATCGGCAGATGATTTCGGAATATGTCGCGCTCTATTTCAAACGTGTTCTGGCCCCTACTTTCAGGCTTACGGATGTGTTGGGCGTACTTCTGCCCCCAATAATTGCTGCGTATCAGGCTTATCGTGGCACTCCGATGTTGCCTGATAGCGGTCAAGACGCATTCGTTTTCATCGGCTACATTGCCGTTGCAGTTCTAGGTTTGCGCATTCTTGCAACCCCATACTTACTCTGGCGTGACGATCAGGCAAAGATCGGGGGGCTGACTCAAAGGATAAACGATCTAGAAGATATCCCCGCATCTGGCGCTCGTGACGCCGCGCGCGAGGCGCGAAAGCGTTTGGCCCACGACACTGCGACAATCCTAAGTATCGCCCAACAGTGGATTAGTCAGCCGCATCTGCCAGACATGGCGAACCCCTGGGAAATATTCTCAGAGATAGCAATCAAGCCATGTGCGGACCAGATTTTGTCAATGAATGTAAAGACTTCGTACAAGTCGCCAAAATTCTATTTTCCGCAGATCAAGTTTTGGCCGAGGTAATGGAATGCCGTAGGGAATTGGCGGGCCATCACAAGAATATCTCCGAAAGCCTTACTAGACCACTTCCACAGACTTCGCCCCAACTGCTTCTAGACAAAGCAGAAGAAACGACGCTGAGAATCCCCCGCGACTGATTTTGTTGTTTAGGTTTCTCTCGTTTTCCTGAACGCCCAACTCGCTAAGTAGTTCAGCAAGCTGGGAATAGGTCACGCCCCTACGTCTTAGTTCAGCTTTTAAAGCGTTTCGGCTTGAACCTGAATCGCGAGGGATTCCCTTGAGACCTGATCTGTGATTCATCCTGTTTGGGAGGATGGATCATGTCAGCACCTTTGCCATCTGCGCTTCGGATACGGTTTCAGAGATACATTGAAGAAGGGTTGAGCGGGCGCGCGGCGGCGTTGCGGTTGAAGCTGTCGCCTGCCACAGGCGCGCGGTGGGCGCGTCAGGTGAGGATGAAGGGTCATGCGGAACCTGCCCGGCAGGGACCGCCGCGCGGCAAGGGAAAGCTGGCTCCGCATCGGGAATTCTTTGAGGAGTTGATCGCACAAGACCCTGACATCACGCTCTTTGAGTTGCGTAATGCGCTGGCCGATGCAGAGGGTGTGCGGGTGCATCACTCCTCCATCGCCAACCTTCTGTCCCGGCTCGGCTTCACGTACAAAAAAAGTCGCTGGTCGCAACCGAGCGCCGCCGCGCCAAGGTAAGGCAGCAACGGGCCGACTGGTTCAGATACCGCTCGCCAGCCATTGCGACCTTTCCTGAGCGCGTTGTCTTTATTGACGAAACCGCAGTGAAGACAAACCTCACGCGCCTACGCGGCAGAGCCAAGCGCGGTAAGCGCCTGACGATGGATGCGCCCTTCGGAAGCTGGGGAACCCAAACCTTGATCGCGGGCCTGACCCAAGGCGCGCTGATCGCACCTTGGGTCATCAAGGGAGCGATAGATGGCCCCGCCTTCGCGGCCTACATCCGCGAAGTGCTGGTCCCCGAGATCAACCCCGGCACTGTCGTCATTCTCGACAACCTGGCAACCCACCGGAATAAGGAGGCGACGCAGGCTTTACGCAATCACGGCTGCTGGTTCCTTTACCTGCCACCGTACTCGCCCGACCTGAATCCCATCGAGCAGGCCTTCTCTAAACTGAAAGCCCATTTGCGACGGATCGGGGCCAGGTCCTTTACCCAGGTCTTCGAAGCAATCGGAGCAATCTGCGATCTCTACGACCCAGTAGAATGCTGGAACTACTTTAAGGCCGCCGGATATGTCTCAGGTTAATGTCGAAACGCTTTAGGAGGTTCTTGGCCTTTGCTTCATACTCGATGTTGACTGGGTCATTTTTCTTCATGTTTCACCTATATCATCACTTTTAATGGTATAGACCATTGAATGTGACTATACAAGTATCCATATCCAGTGAGTAACAACACCGGATATGATGACAATGGCCCAACACTTCCTTCTCTCAGCAGCAGCCCGGACACTCTCTCTGCGTTCGATCTACAAAGCTGGCGAGGACGTGGCCTATGAGACGTTCGGGGTGGTCACGTCTGTCAGAGTTGACGGCTAATACAGCACCAAAAAACGCATCTGTCCCTTGTTGCTGTGCCAGCCCGCCGGTCGGGCGCACGCGCTGCTTAGGACGGGCGTTCATCTTCCGGCATCGGTGCAGATCAAATGAATGAAGCTGTTAAAGAACTGCAGCACCAACCCTCTGCCCCGGCGGACCCCGCCTTGGGGCGATCATTGGCCTTCGGGCATTGTTGCAGGCTGAATGGACGGCGCTTTGGCGTTTTAATGCCCGATCGCAGATTCCAGTCAAACCAGGCGACAACTCAACCGGTGGTGCCGACCAGTTCAGCCGCGCCCCGTGATACCGATTGGCAAAGCGCCACTGCGGCGGTGACATATGCGCCTTAGCGTTTGGCGCTTCGCGCGTTGCGTTCGGCGACCACAAGAATTTCGCGTGTTTCGGCCAGAACCTGTTCACTCACGAATTTGGCTGCCGTGACCTGCAGGGTTTGTCCGCCGGGCGTGACCGCGCGATCCCGGGGCGGTGGCGCTGCGACGAAATGATAGGTCAGGATACCGCCCACCGGCACGCCTTCGTTCACTTCCAACAGATCGACCCCGTAGTAGCCGGTCGTCGGCGCGCTGCCTGAAACGCGGATCAACGCGCCGCCTGGTGACGGCTCGATCTCTAGCGTCGTGACCTGCTCCATCAGCGGGCGCGGGTCGCGCCGCCGGTCACGCGCTTCCAGCGGGGTCAGCATCTCGACATCTTCCGAGGTCTTGAACATGTTCATCGGGTTCAGCGCGCTAAGGCCGCCGCTACACCCGGTTACTGTCATCGCACCAACCAAAACCGCAATCGTGTGAATTCGCATTGCCAGCCTTCCCCTTTTCCGCCCATTGGCGTAGCCCATGGCGCGGGTTTTGAAAAGACCAAGAGGCCGCATCGACCACAAGGAAGGCAAGCAATGGCCAGTGCTGCGTTTGAAGACATCGTCGAAACCTTCGATTTTCTGGACGACTGGGAAGACCGCTATCGTCACGTGATCGAGCTTGGCCGCGCCATGCCCCCCCTGGATGAGGCATTCCGCGTGCCTGCCACCAAGGTCGACGGCTGCGCCAGCCAAGTTTGGCTGTTGCCCAAGATCGACGCAAACAATTTTGATTTCCAGGGAGAGAGTGACGCGATGATCGTGCGCGGGCTGATTGCCATCCTGCACGCGCTTTATTCCGGGCTGACCCCGGCGCAGGTGCTGGATGTGGACGCGGGGGCCGAATTTGCGCGGCTGGGCCTGACCGATCACCTGTCGGCGCAACGCTCTAACGGATTGCGCGCAATGATCGAGCGTATTCGCCTTCTGGCCTCGGACGCCTCAGCCTAGGGGTGCAAGGGCCGCTGACAGATCACCGTATCCGGTGAAACGCCGTTCATAGTCCAGCCCCAGACGACTGGCCAAAGCCTCGGCCCGCGCGTCCAGATCGGCATCTTCGACCTGCGCCAGATAGACCAGTTTTTCGTAGTTGCCGAAGTACATTTCCAGCAACTCGGGGTGCTTTTCCAGACCCAGCGGCTTCCAGACGAAGGCGTCGAACTGTCGGGCCAGGAAATCGGTCAGGTAGAAGGACGTGATTTCGTCCCGCGCAGCGAAGTGGTCGAGGCCATCGTAGAACGCATAACAATGCGGCCCCTTGACCATCGACACACCCAACCGATCGCAGGCGGCCTGCAACTGCCCGCCGGTGCCACAATCGGCGTAGACCACGAAGATCTGATCGTAATCGCGCTGATGCTTTTCCACTGCAGCCTCGACCCCCGGCACGATCCGTTCGGGATGGTTGTGAAAGATCGCCGGCAGACAGGTCAGATCCATATGCGTCCAGCCGTTCATGTCGCGCAGGGCCACAATCTCTCGGGCGAGGGCGCCGCAGGCGATCAGCAGAACGCGGCCTCCTTGGTCCGGGGCCAATCCATCCCGTGTCAGGATCTGATCGGGGGGCAGATTGGTCAATCGTCCACCTCTGGCTTGCGTTTTCGCGCGCGTCGGGCGCTCCAGCCGCGTACAACCAACGCGACAATCAGCGCGCCGGCCAGGACGCGCGGATTGATCTGTTTGTCGGTGTAGCCGCCGACAAACACCGCCAGCCAGATCGTCAGCGCCGCGCCAACCAGCACGATCGCAAGCGTTATCAGGATACGCGATATCGGCATGAGTTTCCCCCTGCCACCTATGTCGGTGCTGACGCCCGGCGGCGCAAGCCCTGCCGATGTCAGCCTGCGGCCAGTTCGTTGTGTTTGCGTGCCATGAATTGTTTGGCAGTTTCGACGGCGACAGCGGCGTCACGACAATAGGCGTCGGCGCCAATGGCCTTGCCAAATTCCTCGTTCAGCGGCGCGCCACCCACCAGGATGATATAGTCGTCGCGAATGCCGGTTTGGACCATCGTGTCGATGACCACTTTCATATAGGGCATCGTGGTGGTCAGCAGGGCTGACATACCCAGGATATCCGCTTCTTCCGCGTCCAGCGCCTCCAGGTATTTTTCGACGGCGTTGTTGATGCCAAGGTCAACGACTTCAAAGCCCGCGCCTTCCATCATCATACCGACCAGGTTCTTGCCGATGTCGTGGATGTCGCCCTTGACGGTGCCGATCACCATCTTGCCCATGCGTGGCGCGCCGGTTTCGGCCAGCAGTGGCTTCAGGATTGCCATGCCGCCCTTCATCGCGTTGGCGGCCAGCAAAACTTCGGGCACGAACAGGATGCCGTCCCGGAAGTCATCACCGACGATCTTCATGCCGCCGACCAGTGCCTCGGTCAGAACGCGGTATGGCTGCCACTTGCGCCCCAACAGGATGTTGACGCCTTCTTCGATCTCTTCTTTCAGACCATCGTAGAGGTCGTCGAACATCTGCTTGACGAGTTCTTCGTCGTCCAGGTCCGCCAGAATGATGTCGTCATCTTCGTCGGCCATGTCAGGTGTCTCCATCGGGCTTTCGATCCGTGATGAACCTGTTGGCGTGAAAGGACAATGTTGAATGCGACATAGGTAGGGTTAGTCCCGACCTGCGGGCGGATGTGGGCTTGTCTATGTTCTTTGTTTGTTCTATTTTGCCCGTATGGAAGCAGAAATTCCCATAGCCGGAGAAAACCGAAAGGGCCGTGCGGCGACCAGCAACCGGACCAATCGGTTCGAGCCCTATTCGATGATAGCCGTGGATGACGGCTGGGATCGCGACGAAGATTTGCCGCCGCTGCGCACCGAAGTCAGTGATGAGATCCCGCGCAGTGTGATTACAAAAAACACCTCGCCTGACCTGAGCTTTGATCGTTCGATCAATCCTTACCGGGGCTGCGAACACGGCTGTATCTATTGCTTTGCGCGCCCAACCCACGCCTATCTGGGCCTGTCGCCGGGGCTGGATTTCGAAACCCGTCTGGTGGCACGGCCTACGGCGCCGCAGGTGCTGGAGGCGGAATTGGCGCGCAAATCCTATCAGCCATCGACGATCGCGATCGGGACCAACACAGACCCCTATCAGCCGGTCGAGCGGGATCGGGGGATCATGCGCGGGCTGCTCGACGTGCTGAACGCCCACAACCATCCGGTCGCCATCGTCACCAAGGGCAGCTTGATCGAGCGGGACATCGACATTCTGTCGGATATGGCGGCGCGTGGGCTGGTGCGGGTCGGGATATCGGTCACAACGCTGGACCGGAACGTGGCGCGGGCGATGGAACCCCGCGTGCCACCCCCGGCGCGCCGGGTCGAGACGATCCGCAAGCTGAGTGCTGCTGGAATTGAGGTGCGGGTCATGGTCTCGCCCGTGGTGCCGGGGCTGACCTGTCATGAGGTGGAGCCGATTTTGGCCACCGCGCGGGCGGCGGGGGCGGTCGCGGCAAGCTCGATCATGTTGCGCCTGCCGCGAGAGGTCTCACCGTTGTTCCGTGACTGGCTTGAGGAACGATTTCCGGGGCGGGCGGCCAAAGTCATGGGGCATGTGCGCGACATGCACGGCGGTAAGGATTACGATGCAGAGTGGGGCAAGCGGATGCGGGGCAGCGGGCCCTATGCCGCGATTTTGCGCGCGCGCTTTGAACTGGCCTGTCGCCGGTTGGGCTTGGTCGAAAGATTGGCGCCGCTGCGTACCGACCTGTTTGCGGTGCCTGCGCGGGCGGGGGACCAATTGTCTTTGTTTTAGGATTGGAAGGGGCCTCGCTACGTTCGGGGCAGCCTTCGGCGTGCGTAGTTTGACAGGCTGAGAAGGCGTGTGGGAGTCAGCCCCGGCGTCGTCCCCGGCGCGGGGCGGGTGCGTTGCCGTCGGTGCCGTCGCTGGGCGAGGAAAAGCCGCCGAGCGCCGCTTCGATGGCGGCCAATTCCGGGCGCGGGCCGGGCGGGCGGGTTTCCAGTGCGGTGCGCATTTTGACCAGGTGATCCGGCGTCGTTCCGCAGCAGCCGCCGATAATCCGGGCACCGCTGTCACGCGCCAGGACCGCATAATCAGCCATCAGGTCAGGCGTGCCGTCATAATGAATATGGCCGTCGACATACTTCGGGATGCCCGCGTTGCCCTTGGCGACCAGCGGCAGGGGCGCCCCGGCGTCGGCAAATCCGAGCACGGTTCGCAACAGGTCCGACGCGCCGACCCCGCAATTTGCGCCAAACGCCAGCGGCGGGTGATGCAGCTTGCCGACCATGGCAACCATCGCTTTCGAGGTTAGCCCCATCATCGTGCGCCCGGCGGTATCGAAACTCATCGTGCCGACCCAAGGCATACCCGCCAGCGCCGCCGCTCTGGAGGCTGCGCGGTATTCTTCCGGCGCGGAAATCGTTTCAACCCACAGGACATCCGCGCCGCCGTCTTTCAGGCCCTCGGCCTGTTCGTGGAAAATTTCGGTTGCGTCGGATTCCGACAGCGGGCCAAGGGGCTCCATGATCTCGCCCGTTGGGCCAACCGATCCGGCGACAACCACGGGGCGGCCCGCCTTGTCGGCCAGGTCGCGGCCGATTTCGGCGCCTGCGCGGTTCAGCTCGGCCACGCGGGATTGGGCGTTGTGCAGTTTCAGGCGCGCGGCGTTGCCGCCGAATGTGTTGGTCAGGAACAGATCAGACCCGGCCCCGATTGCCCCGGAATACAACGCGCGCACCTTGTCGGGCGCGTCCACGTTCCACAGTTCGGGCGCATCACCGGCCTGCAGCCCCATGTTGAACAAGGTTGTGCCGGTGGCGCCATCGGTCAGGATCCAGTCGCGGCTGGCCAGCATATCGGAAAGGGCATTGGTCATCCGCGCGGCATGTCACGTGTTGCGCCTGCACGCAACGACCGGAATTCTCATGAAGATGATGAGGTGAATTCACGTTAATGAACGAATCGCAATTTGCCGAAATTACAAACTATTATAGAATGTGTTTAGTGTGAAATGTGAAGTTCGGAAAGTTCAGCATTCTCTGCGACGCAAAGTTCGCGGAGCGGTGCATGCGAATGGTGGACCCGGCCGAGCGGTTTCATGATCATTTTCGCGCGTCGCGGATGGCGGGGCGCAAAATGTTGCGGGCATCATGCCGGATGACACAATTTGGGCCTTTCGGACGCGCGCGGTCCATGCGATAGGAAAGCGCCAAACGAACCCCTCCGCAAAAGGATGCATCCCATGGAGATTCGCGAGGCCCTGACCTTTGATGATGTGCTGCTGGTGCCGGGGGCGTCCAGCGTTTTGCCCTCCACGGCGAATACAGCGACCTGGGCAACCAAGGACATTGCGCTGAACATTCCGTTGCTGTCCTCGGCCATGGATACGGTGACCGAGGCGCGGATGGCCATCGCCATGGCGCAGGCCGGTGGCATGGGCGTGATCCATCGCAACCTCGACACGGAATCACAGGCGCGCGAGGTTCGGCGCGTCAAACGTTTCGTTTCCGGCATCGTTTACAACCCGATCACCCTGACCGAGGATCAGACGCTGGCGGATGCCAAGGCATTGCAATCACGCTATAATGTCAGCGGCTTTCCGGTTGTCGGCGGCGACGGGCGGGTCGTTGGGATCGTCACCAACCGGGATATGCGGTTTGCGCGCGACGACGCGACGCCGGTGAAGGTGATGATGACCTCGGACAATCTGGCGATGCTGACGGAACCGGCCGACCTGGATGAGGCGCGCAGCCTGATGGAGGCGCGGCGGATCGAAAAGCTGCTTGTCACTGATGGCAAGGGCAAGCTGACCGGGTTGCTGACGTTGAAGGATTCCGAACAGGCGGTGCTGAACCCGGCGGCCTGCAAGGATGCCCTGGGGCGGTTGCGGGTGGCGGCGGCCACCACGGTCGGGGACGCGGGGTTTGAGCGTTCTGCGGCGATGGTTGAGGCGGGCGCGGATATGATTGTGATCGACACCGCACACGGCCATTCCGAAGGCGTTGCGGCGGCGGTGAAACGCGCCAAGTCGTTGAGCAATCAGGTACAAATCGTTGCCGGAAATGTCGCCACGGGCGAGGCGACGAAAGCGTTGATTGATGCCGGGGCCGATGCGGTCAAGGTCGGGATCGGGCCGGGATCCATCTGTACGACGCGGATGGTGGCCGGGGTTGGTGTGCCGCAGTTGACCGCGATCATGGACTGCGCTGCGGCGGCAGGCGATGTGCCGGTGATCGCCGACGGCGGCATTAAGTATTCGGGTGATTTCGCTAAGGCGATTGCGGCGGGCGCGTCCTGCGCAATGGTTGGCAGCATGATCGCAGGCACCGATGAAAGCCCCGGAGAAGTCATTTTGTATCAAAGGCGTAGCTTTAAAAGTTATCGTGGTATGGGAAGTTTGGGCGCAATGGCGCAGGGGTCTGCGGATCGGTATTTTCAGAAAGATGCGGCCTCGGACAAACTGGTGCCTGAAGGGATCGAGGGGCAGGTGCCCTACAAGGGATCAGCCGCGACCGTGGTGCATCAGATGGTTGGCGGACTGCGCGCGGCGATGGGCTATACCGGTTGTGCGACGGTGGACGAAATGCGGCAGAATTGCCGGTTCGTGAAGATCACCGGTGCGGGCCTGAAAGAAAGCCATGTCCACGATGTGCGGATCACGCGTGAAAGTCCGAATTATCGAATAATGTGATTGTGTACAGCAAATTGCGGGTTGAAGCGGATTTTATAAATGAGCTGTAAACTGCACAAGGTGCCGGCGGCATGACACCCGGGGCGCGGGTCGCTGCGGCGATCGAAATTCTGGACGCAATCCTATCCGGCGCGCCGGCTGAGCAGCAGTTGACACGCTGGGCGCGCGGCCATCGTTTTGCCGGGTCCGGTGACCGGGCTGCGATCCGGGATCACGTGTTTGATGCCTTGCGGCGACGACGCTCTGCCGCGGCGCTGGGCGGGGGCGAAAGCGGTCGCGCTGTGATGATTGGACTATTACGCGCTGACGGGGCGGATCTGGACGCGCTGTTCACCGGCCAGGGTTATAGCCCGCCGGTTCTGAGTGATGCCGAAAGGGCCGTGCCGCCCCAGCCCACAGGTGCCGCTGCGCTGGATTGCCCGGAGGCGGTGGAAGCAATGTTGCGCGAATCGCTCGGGCCAGAGTTTGAGGCGGTGATGGAGCTGATGCGGACGCGCGCGCCGCGGATGGGGTCGTGGCGCGGCCGCACTTATTGTCGAAGAACGCCCTGGAAGTGATTGACAACACGCGAAAAATCCGATCAAGTCAGGCGTTTCTGGACGGGCTGGTCGAGGTGCAGGATGCCGCGTCGCAAGCGGTCAGTGATCTGGTGCCCGTCGCCGTGGGCAGCCGCGTGCTGGATTACTGTGCCGGTGGTGGGGGAAAAACGCTGGCGCTGGCCGCGCGCGGTGCAGACGTGACGGCCCATGACGCGAACCCGGAACGGATGCGCGATCTGGCCACGCGCGCAATTCGCGCGCAACTTCAGGATCGCATCGTAACAGACTTTAATACATCGGTTAAATTTGATGTGGTGGTGACGGATGTTCCCTGTTCCAGCACCGGTGCCTGGCGGCGAAACCCCGATGCGAAATGGCGTCTTACCCAGGCCGGTGTCGCACAGTACGTAACGACACAGCGGCAGATACTGCGTCAAGTGGCCCCGATGGTCGCCGATGGCGGAACACTGGCGTACATCACATGCTCGCTCCTCGACGCAGAAAACCGGAGCCAGATCAATAACTTCCTGGATGCGCACCCGGATTGGCAGTGTGACTTTTCACGCGCGCTTAGCCCGCTTGAGGGCGGTGACGGGTTTTTTATTGCGTTGCTGCGCCGCAAATCTGCTTAGCTGGTGACAATTATTGATTGTGCAGCAACAGGCTTAATCGCCCATTAACTGTTATTCGGTCTGGCTATTGTGGATATGAATTTTCAACTGCGAGGCGCGGTGGAGCGGACAGATCCTTCGAACAAGGGCGGATTGCGCGGCAATACGTTGCAGACGGCCGCGCGGTTGCAGCCCGGCGCGGCGTGGCTGTTGCCGGTTGCGGCGGCGCTGTTCGGGGCGGCGATGATGGCGCCGCAACGTTGGATCTCGCTAGGTGGGCTGGCCGGTGGCGCGGCGCTGACGATGCTGGCGCTGTTGTTGATGATCCTGGCGCGGCAACGCTCTTTGATATTGGGCGATCAGGATGCGACAATTCTGACGCTGATCGCGGAGGAGGCCGACCCGGTCTTTGCCACGGATGCGCGCGGCGCCATTCGGGTGCAAAATCGAGCGGCGTTGCGCAGGTTCCGGGCGGAAAACGGCGGTGCGCTGGTGGCCGCACTCGACGCCCATGTTGCCGCGCCCGAGGCGATGTTGCGCCGCCTGTTGGAGACTGCTGCAAGCAAGGGATCCGCGCAGGAAGATGTTTTGCTGCGGCGTGGTCATCTTGGCATCGCGGTGACGCGCGTCGACCCAGAGGCGTTTTTGTGGCGTGTTGTTGAACAGGCGGACACCGTGCGTTCAAGCCGGGGCAGTGACGCAATCAGCTTGCCGATGCTGACGGTTTCGCGCTCGGGCACGGTGCTGTTCATGAATGAGGCGTTGAAACGCCTGATCGGCAGTCGCCAGGCGGCGCTGGACCGGATCGTCAATGATCTGCCGATCCGCCCCGGCGGCGTGCACGAGGTTGCCGGGACCGAGGGGCCATTGCAGGCGACGGTCGTGGAACTGGGTGTCGGTGCGCGGCGCGAGTTGTATTTCGTTCCATTAACGCGCGACGAGCCGGTCGATGACGGGCAATTCCTCGACGCGCTGCCTGTGCCGCTTCTGAAGATTGACGCGTCGGGCGCGGTGCGGCACGCAAACCGGCAGGCCTGTGACCTGCTGGCGGTAAACATGGGCGTAGATGCCAAGGATCCGGAAGCTGGCATGCCTCTGAAATCGCTGGTCGAAGGGCTGGGCCGTCCGGTCGAAGACTGGCTGGCGGATGCGGCCAAGGGGCGCGGGCTGGGCCGCCCCGAAGTGGTTCGCGCCACCCGCCCGGAGCATGAGACTTACTTGCAGATATCGCTTGGGCGCGTGGCCGCGGGCGATGGGCTGTCGCTGGTCGCAGTTCTGCACGACGCGACCGAGTTGAAGACGCTGGAAGCGCAGTTCGTCCAAAGCCAGAAGATGCAGGCGATCGGCCAATTGGCGGGCGGCATTGCGCATGATTTCAACAATCTGCTGACACCGATATCAGGGCATTGTGATCTGCTGCTGTTGCGTCACGATGCCGGCGATCCTGAATATGCCGATCTTATCCAGATCACCGAGAATTCGAACCGGGCGGCGAGTCTGGTCGGGCAGTTGCTGGCGTTTTCGCGCAAGCAGAACATGACTCCGCAGCAGCTGGATCTGCGCGATACGCTGACTGACCTCACGCATCTGCTGAACCGGCTGGTGGGAGAGACGGTCAGCCTGACACAGACATTTTAGCCTGGCCTGAAACGGGTGCGCGCCGACAAGCGGCAGTTTGAACAGGTGATGATGAACCTGGTGGTGAACGCGCGCGATGCGATGCCCGAAGGGGGCGAAATCCGCGTTGCGGCCACGGTCGAGATTCTGTCGCAGAAGCTTGAGAGGGATCGCGCCAGCGTGCCGCCCGGCGAATACGTGGTTTTGCGGGTTTCTGATGAGGGTGGCGGCATCGCGCCGGATCAACTTCCCAAGATATTCGAGCCGTTCTTCACCACCAAACCAACGGGCAAGGGCACCGGGCTTGGGCTGTCGACGGTCTATGGAATCGTCAAGCAATCGGGCGGATTTATCTTTGCGGACAGTCAGACCGGATCGGGCAGTTGCTTCACGCTGTATTTCCCGGCCCATGAACATGTGGCCGAAGCCCCCGTTCAGCCCTTGGCCGATGGTCAATTTGGTGTTTTGCCGGACCCGGCGTTGGTGGATCCGGAACCCCAGCGCGCCCTGCCGACCCCGTCGATTGGTGAAACCGTTGCGCCCGAAGCTGCGCATAGTGACAGGCCCGCCGCCCCGCCAGAAGTACCGGCCGAGGCACGCCCTGGCGCATCGCCAGACGACGCGGAAGAAACCCTGCGGCGGGTCGCAGACGCGGCTCGCGAAAGCGCAGAGGATGCAGCAGATGCCGCCCAACCCGAAACATATCCTGCGCGGCAGGCCAGTGACGGTTTGATTCAGGCGGGCAACGGTGAGGATGCCATACCCCGGCGCAATGCGTCCGCCGACAACCTGTTTCGTCAGATCGAAACGGCGGCAGGGTCTTCTGCGCCTGACAAGGATGGGCCTGAGGTGACCGATGGGGCCGATGCCGTCGTGCTATTGGTTGAGGATGAAGCGCCGGTCCGGGCCTTCGCCTCGCGCGCATTAAGGATGCGCGGATACCAGGTGATCGAGGCCGAGAATGCCGAGGAAGCGCTTGAAATGCTGGAGGATTCGGCACTTGAGGTTGATGTATTCGTGACCGATGTGATCATGCCCGGAATGGACAGGCCGGGCTGGGTCAGCCAGGCGTTGAAACAGCGCCCGGACACGCGTGTTGTGTTCGTATCAGGCTATTCCGAGGATTCCGTGGCAGACAGTCGCGCCAGGATTCCGAACTCGGTCTTTTTGCCGATTGTGTTGAAAAACTCCGTTTTAGGGCCTGAACGATGATTTTTCTTTCCATGCAGCCCGATCCTAAATTTTTGGCGCGGGGGTCGGCCCAAATCGCCTACATGCGCTCACGCGCAGCCATGCGCTGTCTCGTGGTCAAAGCTTTCCGACTATTTCGCTTCATAGGTTTTCGCAAGAAATCCGCGACGCTCTGATTTCGGAGTTTTTCAACACAATCTGCCCAAGCCATTTTCCCTGACAGATTTGACCGCAACCGTGCGCGACCAGCTGCACTGATTCTTTTGTAACCTACCGATCCAAAACGGTTTTCTTGCAGTAACGATGCGTTAACCTATTCGGGCGTTTACTGAGATAGAAAAATTTGTAGTTGCTTTGTTCGCTTTTTGATCTCATAAGCCAAATTAGAACAAAAAGCGAATATCAGCATCATTGCCGCCCCGCGGGTGGTGTGGAATAAGGATCGGAACAGATGGCAACGGCAGAAATCCTCGACATGACCGACAAGCGCTCAGGCGAAAAACAAAAGGCGCTGGACAGCGCGCTGGCCCAGATCGAACGGCAGTTCGGCAAGGGGTCGATCATGAAGCTGGGCGAAGGCCCGGTTGAGGCGATCGAGGCGACGTCGACTGGGTCGCTCGGGCTCGATATTGCGCTGGGCATTGGCGGCATTCCGAAGGGCCGTGTGATCGAGATTTACGGGCCCGAAAGCTCGGGTAAGACAACGCTGACGCTGCATTGCATTGCCGAAGAACAGAAGACTGGCGGCGTCTGCGCCTTCGTTGATGCGGAGCACGCGCTGGACCCGGGTTATGCCAGGAAGCTGGGTGTGAACCTGGATGAATTGCTGATCTCGCAGCCCGACACGGGCGAACAGGCATTGGAAATTACCGAGACACTGGTGCGTTCAGGCGCGGTGAACATGGTGGTGGTCGATTCGGTGGCCGCCCTGACGCCGAAATCGGAATTGGAAGGCGATATGGGCGACGCCCAGGTCGGTGCCCAGGCCCGGCTGATGAGCCAGGCGATGCGCAAACTGACCGGAGCGATCAGCCGGTCAAAATGCACCGTGATCTTCATCAACCAGATTCGGATGAAGATCGGCGTGATGTTCGGCAGCCCGGAAACCACAACTGGGGGCAATGCGCTGAAGTTCTACAGCTCGGTGCGGCTGGACATCCGCCGCATCGGCGCGATCAAGGACCGCGATGAAGTCGTCGGCAATGCAACGCGCGTGAAGATCGTCAAAAACAAAGTGGCCCCGCCGTTCAAGCAGGTCGAATTTGACATCATGTACGGCGAAGGCATCTCGAAAATGGGTGAGTTGCTGGACCTGGGCGTCAAAGCGGGCGTGGTTGAAAAATCCGGCTCGTGGTTCTCTTACGGGGATGAACGGATTGGTCAGGGGCGCGAGAATGCGAAAGTGTTCCTGAAGGAAAACGCCCGGATCGCCTATGAGATCGAGGATAAGATTCGCGCGGCACATGGGCTGGACTTTGACATGCCCGCGCCAACGCCGCCCGTGGCAAGCGACCCGGACGACGTTCTGGAGGGCTGACCGGTCGGAGATGGCCAACTCCGGCAAAGGGCCCGCGTCATTTGGTTTGTGGCAGAGAATATCTGGGAATGGTCGACCGAAAGGTCGGCCATTTTCGTGTGGAGGCTTGTCACATACATCCGGCCCCACGCCTGAAAATGGGCAGCTGATCGCGGCTGCGCAATGCAATCGAGCGTTGGCAGATCGGGGCGCGCTAAGTCGGGCGAACAACTTGCAGTTCTGCGGAACCGGGTGGTTAGGTGAACGTATCCCTTGCTGGTCGCAAGTGGCCGCGGCCCGGTGCGACTGCAAATTTTCGGTCTGCTCGGTGGGGCATGCCGCCAATGGATCGGTAAGCTGGTAACCTCGATAGCAAACGCACCGGAGTGCCCAGTGGACAGCCAAACGGTGCAAGGCTAAACCGGCGCGGAACACCCAGAAATCCGGACCGGACCCAAGATGCCCAGCCTGAACGACATCCGATCGACATTCCTCGACTATTATGCGCGCCACGGGCATGAAGTTGTCGCCAGCTCTCCGCTGGTGCCGCGCAATGACCCGACGCTGATGTTCGTCAACTCGGGCATGGTGCAGTTCAAGAACCTGTTTACAGGCGTCGAAACCCGCGACTATGTGCGCGCCACGACCAGTCAGAAATGCGTGCGCGCCGGCGGCAAGCACAATGATCTGGACAATGTCGGCTATACCGCGCGGCACCATACCTTCTTTGAAATGCTGGGGAATTTCAGCTTCGGGGACTATTTCAAGGGCGATGCGATCCCCTTTGCCTGGGATCTGATCACCAAGGAATTCGGCATCAATAAGGATCGCCTGCTGGTCACCGTTTATCACGACGATGACGAGGCGGCAGACATCTGGAAAAAACACGCTGGCCTGCCGGATGAGCGGATCATTCGCATCGCAACGGACGACAATTTCTGGATGATGGGGCCGACGGGGCCATGTGGGCCGTCATCCGAGATTTTCTATGACCACGGCGACCACATTCCGGGTGGCCCGCCGGGCAGCCCGGATGAGGATGGCGACCGGTTCATCGAAATCTGGAACCTGGTCTTCATGCAGTTCGAACAGTTCGAGGATGGCAGCCGCGCCCCCCTGCCGAACCAGTCGATTGACACCGGCATGGGGCTGGAACGGATTGGCGCGCTGCTGCAGGGGCATCACGACAATTATGACACCGATCTGTTCCGCACGCTGATCGAGGCTTCGGCCAATGCCACAAGCACTGAACCGGACGGGCCGGGGAATGTGCATCACCGGGTCATCGCGGATCACCTGCGCGCGATGTCTTTTCTGATCGCCGACGGGGTTCTGCCCTCGGCAGACGGGCGCGGTTATGTGCTGCGGCGGATCATGCGTCGCGCAATGCGCCACGGCGCGCTGCTGTGCGCGACAGATCCGCTGATGTATCGTCTGGTGCCGACGCTGGTGGGCGAAATGGGGCAGGCATATCCCGAACTTGGCCGCGCGCAGGCGATGATCGAAGAAACTCTGCGCAGCGAAGAAACCCGGTTTCGTAAAACTCTGGACCGCGGACTTCATCTTCTGGATGAAGAACTTGGCAATCTGCCCGATGGTGCCGCCTTTCCGGGCGCGGCCGCCTTCAAGCTCTATGATACCTTCGGATTTCCGCTGGATCTGACACAGGATGCCTTGCGCGAACGTGGCCGATCGGTGGACGAAGCGGGTTTTGATGCGGCAATGGCGGAACAAAAGGCCAAATCACGCGCCAGTTGGGCTGGCTCGGGCGAGGTTGCAGATGCGGCGATCTGGTACGATCTGGCCGACCAGCATGGCGCAACCGAATTCCTGGGCTATGACACGGAAGCTGCCGAAGGGCAGGTGCTGGCGCTGGTACAATCCGGCGCCGCAATTGAAACGGCAGGGCCCGGCGATGAGGTGGTTATCGTCACCAACCAGACGCCGTTCTATGCCGAATCCGGCGGGCAGGTTGGCGACACCGGGCGCGTGACCTGGGAAGGTGGCGCGGCCAAGGTCACGGACACGCGCAAGGTGGCGGATGTGGTGCAGCACGTTGCGCGCATTGCCGAAGGCAGCCTAACCCCCGGCACGGGCGTTGCCCTGCGCGTCGATCATGACCGGCGCAGCAAGATCCGCGCCAATCATTCGGCAACCCATTTGCTGCATGAAGCCCTGCGCGGCGCGCTGGGGGATCATGTCGCGCAGCGTGGGTCGCTGAATGCGCCAGACCGGCTGCGGTTTGATTTTTCCCATGGCGCAGCGCTTAGCCTTGCGGAAATTCGCGGTGTTGAGGACCAGGTGAACGCTTTCATCCGCCAGAACACGCCCGTCGAAACCCGGATCATGACGCCGGATGATGCGCGCGAGATTGGCGCGCAGGCGCTGTTTGGTGAGAAATATGGTGAGGAGGTTCGCGTCGTCTCGATGGGGCGGGCGGACACGGGCAAGGGCACTGACGGGCAGACATGGTCGATCGAACTGTGCGGCGGCACGCATGTGACGCGCACGGGCGATATCGGGCAATGCGTTGTGCTGGGTGACAGCGCGTCCAGTGCCGGGGTACGCCGGATCGAGGCGCTGACCGGGGCGGCGGCGGCTGTGTATCTGACCCAACAGGATCACCGCCTGGCCGAGGCGGCGCTGGCATTGAAAACTCAGGCCGCCGAAGTGCCCGACCGGGTGCGCGCGCTACTGGATGAACGCAAGGCCCTGCAGGCCGAAGTGGCTGATCTGCGCAAGAAACTGGCGACCTGCGGATCGGGTGCTGTGGCCGCGGAAACCGTGAACGGGATCGCGCTGACCGCGCAGGTGCTAAGCGATGTGTCACCCCGCGACTTGCCGGGTATCATCGACGATATCAAGGCGCGCGGGCCGGGCGCCGTGCTGCTGATTGCGGATACCGGCGGTAAGGCGGCCGTCGCTGCCGGCGTGACCGAGGATCTGACCGACCAGCTGAGCGCCATCGATATGGTCCGCGCCGCCGTCGCCGAACTGGGCGGCAAAGGCGGTGGTGGTCGCCCGGCGATGGCACAGGGTGGCGGCAGTTCGCCTGAGAATGCTCAAGCGGCCATCGCCGCTGTGAAAACTCTGATGGAGAACGCAACATGACGGCCCTGTGGATCGCCAACGTCGAGGTCAGCGACCCCGACACCTATGCCAAATACGCCGCCATCGCGACCGAAGCGATTGCCGAACACGGTGGCGTGTTTCTGGCGCGTGGCGGGCGTTATGTTCAACTGGAAGGCAATGACCGTGCGCGCAACGTCGTGGCGCGGTTCCCATCGCTTGAAGCCGCCGTCGAGTGTTACAATTCGGCGAAATACCAGAAGGCGGTTGGCCACGCCAAAGCCTCTTCCGTGCGCGATCTGGTGGTGGTGGAAGAAGGCTGACGCGGCGCTCGTTGAAATGCGCCACGCGCCCATGTCTTTTCGCCCCAAATACTCCCGCCGGAGGCATGGCGAGCGAAGCGAGCCCCCTTAAACCCAGACTTGCCGCGTCAGCGGCACTACTTAACTTGCAGCACGGGCCTGGCGTTTGCGCTCGTGCGGGTCGAGGAAGCGTTTGCGCATCCGCACGGCTTTCGGGGTGACCTCGACCAGTTCATCATCGTCGATATAGGCGATGGCCTGTTCCAGCGACAGTGTGATCGGGGTGGTCAGGCGCACCGCCTCATCCGTGCCCGAGGCGCGCACGTTGGTCAGCTTCTTGCCCTTCAGCGGGTTCACTTCCAGGTCGTTTTCGCGGGAATGCTCGCCAATGATCATGCCGCCATAAACGTCTTCCTGCGCACCGATGAACATCCGGCCCCGGTCTTCCAGATTGAACAGCGCAAAGGCGACCGACTGGCCGGCCTCCATCGAAATCAACACACCCGCGCGCCGACCAGGGATCGGGCCGCGCCAGGGTTGCCAGTCGTGAAAAACGCGGTTCAGCACGCCGGTTCCGCGCGTGTCGGTCATAAACTCGCCGTGGTAGCCGATCAGCCCGCGTGACGGGATTTGTGCCACGATGC
Organism: Paracoccaceae bacterium; assembly: GCA_012103375.1. Classification (NCBI taxonomy): domain Bacteria; kingdom Pseudomonadati; phylum Pseudomonadota; class Alphaproteobacteria; order Rhodobacterales; family Paracoccaceae; species Paracoccaceae bacterium. The sequence goes on along the minus strand of WLWX01000001.1, from coordinate 3,832,112 downwards.
GGGTTTTGCCAGCCCCGGCTGGGCGCATTTCAGCCAGTTCACCGCGACGCGGGCCGGTTAGCTTTTCAATGACCGCACCGGAAAAATTGTCGTCAACGTCGATGGTGACCTCTTCGATCGGCTCAAGCCGCTGGCCGTCAACTTCGCGGATCAGCACCTGCGGGCGCGAGATTGACAGCTCGAACCCCTCGCGGCGCATGTTTTCGATCAGCACGCCCATCTGCAATTCGCCGCGCCCGGCAACCTCGAAGGCCTCACCGCCTGGCGTGTCGGTGACCTTGATGGCGACGTTAACCTCGGCTTCGCGCAGTAGGCGTTCGCGGATGACGCGGGACTGGACTTTTTTGCCGTCGCGGCCTGCCAGCGGGCTGTCGTTGATGCCGAATTGAACGCTGATGGTGGGCGGGTCGATGGGCTGCGCGGGCAGGGGCGTGTCGAGCGCCACATCACACAGCGTATCGGCCACGGTTGCCTTCGACATGCCCGCGATGGTGACGATGTCGCTCGCCTCGGCAACGTCAATCGACTGGTGGCCGAGGCCCCGGAAGGCCTGGATTTTGGTGACGCGGAATTTCTCGATCAAGTCGCCGTCACGGGTCAGGGCCTTCAGCGTTTCGCCGGTCTTCAATCGCCCGCTTTCGACGCGCCCTGTCAGGATGCGGCCGATGAAAGGGTCGGCGCCCAGCGTGGTGGCAAGCATGCGGAAGGGTTCGCCCGACTGTGCGATCTGCGCAGGCGCGGGAACGTGGTCCAGGACCACTTTGAACAGCGCTGAAAGATCCTTGCGCGGGCCGTCCAATTCATCATCCGCCCAGCCGGACCGGCCCGAGGCATAGAGGACCGGGAAATCCAACTGGTCGTTATCGGCGCCAAGGGCGACGAACAGATCAAAGACTTCGTCCAGCGCTCGGTCGGGTTCTCCGTCGGGCTTGTCGACCTTGTTCAGCACAACGATGGGGCGCAGCCCAAGTGCCAGCGCTTTGGAGGTGACGAATTTGGTCTGCGGCATCGGCCCTTCGGCGGCATCGACCAGCAGGACCACCCCGTCGACCATCGACAGGATGCGTTCAACCTCGCCCCCGAAATCGGCGTGGCCGGGGGTGTCGACGATGTTGATGCGGGTGCCGTTCCATTCGACCGAGGTGGCCTTGGCCAGGATCGTGATGCCGCGTTCGCGTTCCAGATCGTTGCTGTCCATTGCCCGTTCGGCCACGGCCTGTCCTTCGCGGATCGCGCCGGATTGCGCCAGCATGGCGTCCACCAGCGTGGTTTTTCCGTGGTCAACGTGAGCAATAATCGCGATGTTGCGAAGGTCCATGACGTCCGTTCCTTGTGGGCTTGGCGCGCGCTTAACGCGGGCCAGACCCAAAGGCCAGCGGTTTTGTGGTCAGACAGGCAGGGCAGTGGTTTCTTTCAGCTCTTCCATGACGAAGCTGGCGGAAACATCGGCCAGATCGACCTGTTGGATCAGCCGCTGGTACAGGCGGTCATAGTCGGCGACATCGCGCACGCGGGCGCGGATCAGGTAATCCAGCTCTCCGGTCATGCGGTATGCACCCAGGATTTCCGGCATCGCGTTTGTGGCGCGGGCGAATTTGGCCAGCCAGTCGGCATCATGGGCGCTGGTGCGGACCTGGATGAATACCGTCAGGTTCAGATCCAGCGCTTCGGGATCGACCAGCGCAACACGGGCCCGGATCACGCCGCTGTCTTCCAACGCGCGGATACGCCGCCAGAGGGCGTTGCGCGACAGGCCGATCACCTGGCCCAGCGCGTCGAGCGCGGGCGTCGCGTCACGTTGCAGGGCGGTCAGAATCCGGCGGTCGATTTCATCAAGCGTCTTCATAAAATAACATATTGGTGGAAATCCTCCCAAAAGCAACTGATATTGCCCTGATTTTGGGAGCATTTCTCGCCCCGGACCTTGTATTCAGGACGAACTCAGCAGAGCAGGAGCGCCCTTCATGATTGCCAAAGTATTCCTCAACCATCCGCGCAACGTGGATGAGACCTATCTGGAACACGCGCGTTTCGCCGGTGGGTTCAGCCTGAAACTGTTAGGCGCGGCGGGTGCTGCGGCGGTTCATGCGGTGATCCCGTGTCTGTTTGAAAAAACCGCCAGCGGCATGATCGCCGAGATGTACGCCAAGACGCACAACCGGGGTCAATAATGTGCCGCTGGGCGGCGTGGATTGGCGCGCCGGTCTTTCTTGAGACGATCATCAGCGATCCCGAGCATTCGCTGATCGAGCAAAGCCACCACGCCGAGCATTGCAAATCGACGATCAACGCGGATGGCTTCGGCGTAGCATGGTACGATCACCGGGCCGAGCCTGGGTTGTACCGCGATACCTATCCGGCCTGGTCCGATCCGAACTTGCGGGCGATTGCTGGGCAGGTTCGCTCGCCCTTGTTTCTGGCGCATGTGCGGGCCTCGACCGGGTCCGCGACCAGCCGCAACAACTGTCATCCGTTCACGGTTGGCCGGTGGAGTTTCATGCACAACGGTCAGATTGGCGGGTTCGAAGCGTTTCGCAAGCGCGCCGATATGTCGATCCCGGATGCGTATTATGGCCACCGCAAAGGCGCGAGTGATAGTGAGGTTCTGTTCCTGACCGCACTGGGCCATGGGCTGGACCGTGACCCTGTCGCGGCGCTGTCCTGCGCGGTGGGTGACTTGGAGGCGATGTCGCGCGCCTATGGAACCGGCCCGCACATGCGGCTATCGGCCGCCGTGTCGGATGGCGAATGCCTTTATGCGGTGCGCTATGCGTCGGATCAATGGGCGCCGTCGCTCTATTACCGCTATTGCGAGCGGGCGCGCGGATGGTCAGTTGTATCAGAGCCATATGAGGCTGCGGATGACTGGACCGCCGTGCCCCCCGGCACGATTTGTCGGTTCGATGGGGACACGGTCGCGGCGGCACCGTTTGCGCCCGCAGCGCGATGCCGCGCAGCGGCCTGAGAGTCGCCTGATGTCGTTATCGCGTCGATTTACCCTGTAAGCGCCTTGTTCAGGTTCGCGTCGATCGCCTCCAGAAAGCCTTCGGTCGTCAGCCAGCTTTGATCCGGCCCGACCAGCAGCGCCAGATCTTTGGTCATCTGGCCGCTTTCTACGGTGCCCACCACGACCTTTTCCAGGGTTTCCGCGAATTCCTTCAGCTTGGCGTTACCGTCCAGTTTGGGCGGTGCTTCAGCCCGCCGGTCCAGGCATAGATCGAGGCGATGGAGTTTGTTGATGTCGCCTCTCCCTTCTGGTGCTGGCGATAGTGGCGGGTGACGGTGCCGTGGGCGGCCTCGGACTCGACGATCTTGCCGTCGGGCGTCATCAGCTGGCTTGCCATCAGGCCGAGTGATCCGAAGCCCTGCGCGACGGTATCAGACTGCACGTCGCCGTCGTAGTTCTTGCAAGCCCAGACATATCCGCCCGACCATTTGAGCGAGCTGGCGACCATGTCGTCGATCAACCGGTGTTCGTACCAGATCTTCGCCTCTTCGAATTTCTCGGCGAATTCAGCGTCATAGACTTCCTGAAAGATGTCTTTGAAGCGCCCGTCATAGGCTTTGAGGATCGTATTCTTGGTCGACAGATAGACCGGCCAGCCAAGGTTCAGCCCGTAGTTCAGCGAAGCGCGCGCAAAATCGTAGATCGAGGCGTCGAGGTTATACATCCCCATGAAAACGCCTGCTTCCTTGGCGTCATAGACCTCACGCTCGATCACTTCGCCATCGGCGCCAGTGAATTTCATGCTCAGCTTGCCGGCACCGGGGAAGGTGAAATCAGTGGCCTTATATTGGTCGCCGAAAGCGTGGCGGCCCACGACGATGGGTTTGGTCCAGCCGGGGACCAGACGCGGGACGTTGGAACACAGGATCGGCTGGCGAAAGATCACGCCGCCCAGGATGTTGCGGATCGTGCCGTTCGGACTGCGCCACATTTTTTTCAGGCCGAACTCCTCGACGCGGGCCTCATCCGGGGTGATCGTGGCGCATTTGACGCCGACGCCGACCTCCTTGATTTTTTCCGCCGCGTCGATGGTGATCTGGTCGTCGGTGCGGTCGCGTTCCTCCATCCCGAGGTCATAATATAGCAGGTCGACGTCAAGGTACGGCAGGATCAGCTTGTCCTTGATGAACTGCCAGATGATGCGCGTCATCTCGTCCCCGTCGAGTTCGACGATGGGGTTTTCGACTTTGATCTTGGACATTGAACACCTTCACGCTGCAAGAGATGGGCGCGGTCTAGCGGATGGACCCCGTGGGGGGAAGACGTGTCGCGGCGTCCGGCGGAATGACCCGGGTCAGTGATCTTCCTGCGCAGATTCCGGCACTGCGGGGGCTTCTCCGGCGATGCGGTCGGCCAGGTATTCGCGGGCGCGTGTTTCGGCGCTGCGGATGCGCACGGCCGTCAGAAATGCCTCCTCGGTGGTGGCAGAGGTGGCTCCGATCACCTTGGCGACATTTGCGACAAGCTGGTCATCGCCAAGTTTTTCGGCGGCGGCGATCGCCTCTTTCGCCAATTGGTCGGCAATGTCTTCAGTGATGCCCATGGCTGCTGTGTCCAGGCCTTTGATTGCGCTTGGTCCTGGCCCTGAGTACGATGCCCCTGCCGAAGCGTCCAGCCCCAGGGTCGGTCGCGGCAAATTGAACAGCAATTGGTATTTCGGGGCAAAGGGCGGTGACGAAACTGGGACGCCTTGTGCCTTGGTTGAGTGTTTCTGCCGCGCTTCTGGCGGTCAGGGCGGTGTTGTGGCTGCTTGGTCTGCGCCCCGCGTTCGACGTACTTGAGAGGAATTGGCAGACGCTTGATCTTGCGGTGTTGGCGGCTGATCCGCTGGGGTCGCTTTGGTATCTGCATTCGCAGGCACCGCTGTTCAACGCCGTGCTGGCCGTTATCATCACAATTGTCGGGCCCGATGCGACGCATGTGACGCTGGTGCTTTATGGTGTCTGGATCGCTCTGACGCTGATCGGGGCGGGGCTTTTGATCGCCATGTTACGCCGCCTGGGTTTTTCCCAGCTGTGGGCGGCTGTGTCGGCGTTCCTGATCTGCTGCACACCCAGCGTCCTGTATTATGAGACCTATGCATTCTATGCCCATCCCAGTGCGTTTCTGGTTTTGTGTTTCATGCATGCGCTTTTTGTGCCGCATCGGTATCGCGCGTTGCAGGGTTTTGGTACGCTGGTGGCGCTGGCGTGGCTTTGGGCGGTGTTTCATCCGGTGTTCATTGCCCTCGCCGGATACGTCTTTGGCCGCATGATTCTGATGGAGCGGCGCGCATTGATTGGCGCGGCGGTCATGGCGACAATTCTTGCCGCGGTTCCGACACTGAAAAACGCGGTGGTGTTTGGGGTGCCTTCGGCGTCAACCTGGTTGCCGCTGAACCTTGCGCAGACTGTTCGGATCGAGCCCGAGGATATGCGGCTCCTATGTCAGTTCAGTGCAATCATCAGGCAGTTGAAGGCCACCGATCCGGATGCGCCCGAAGCATTAACTGCCGGTGACCATCCGGTGCTGACAGCGACGACCAAGTCGGGCGGGGCGCCAAACATGAACTCTGCAATCGTCTTGGACAGGTCGCGCCAATGCCTTCCCAATGTCGTGACCGCGGCGCAGGCGGATCCGCTGCGTTACATCAAGAAACGCCTGCAACGCTTCTTGCGCACGCATTCGCTGCGGCCGCATCAGTATTTCCATGAGCCCGGCGGGTGGGAGCGTATTTCATCGCTCTGGCGGGTGATCGAGTGGACGTATCCGGTATCCGGCTTGCTGAACCTGCAGTTGTATTTCTGTCTGTTCAGGCTGTGCTGGCGTGCGGTGCGATCGGGCCCCTACCGACCTGAGATGTCAGCGCTGTTGCTGGTACTGATCTATTTCACTGCCGTGACCCATCTGATGAACGGCAGCGAACAGGAGCGGATGCGATACACGATCGAGCCGATTTACACGATCCTCGCCGTCTGGTGGCTGGGACCGCTGTGCGGGCCAGCCCGTGTCCGGGACTGGCTATATCGCGTGGTTTACCGTGTGGTTTCCGTCAGGCGGCGGCGCACGTAGCCGTCAACCTGGCCAATCATGTCGTCCATATGCGGATCTTCGAAGAAATGGGCCGCACCTTCGATTTCCGAATGGGTGATGGTGATACCCTTTTGTTCGTGCAACTTCTCGACCAGCAGGCGCGTATCGTTTGGCGGCGCCACCCGATCTGCGGTGCCGTTGATGATCAGGCCACTGCTGGGGCAGGGGGCGAGGAAGGTAAAGTCGTACATGTTGGCGGGCGGAGCGACCGAGATGAAGCCGGTAATCTCGGGCCGGCGCATCAGAAGCTGCATGCCGATCCAGGCCCCGAAGCTGAACCCGGCGACCCAGCAATGCTTGGAGTTCTGGTTCATCGACTGGAGGTAGTCGAGTGCGCTTGCCGCGTCTGACAACTCTCCGATGCCCTGATCGTATTCGCCCTGACTGCGCCCGACACCGCGGAAGTTAAACCGCAGGACCGTGAAGCCCATGTTGTGGAACGCATAGTGCAGGTTATAGACGACGCGATTGTTCATCGTGCCACCGAACTGCGGGTGCGGGTGCAGGATGATCGCGATCGGCGCATCCTTGGCCTTTTGCGGGTGGTAGCGCCCTTCCAGGCGACCTTCGGGGCCGGGAAAAATGACCTCGGGCATATGTGACTTCCTTACGATGTATCCGGCGACCGTATGGTTGACGGAAATTGTCGGATACTTTAGAACCGTTCTAATCTGACCCGTCCGATAGCTGGGGGAACGGGCGTTTCAAGTGACCTAAGCGGCGCGCCATTGCGCGTCAACCGCAAGCGGGGCGTTGATCGGGCGATGTTGCCATGAAACTAAGCACCAAGGGGCGATATGCGATGGTCGCGTTGGCCGATCTGGCGACGGCGGGCAAGCTGGTGTCTTTGACAGAATTGTCCAGGCGCCAGGATATCTCGTTGCCGTATCTGGAACAGCTGTTCGTCAAGCTGCGCCGGGCCGGGCTGGTGGATTCGGTGCGCGGGCCGGGCGGCGGGTATAGGCTGGCGAAGTCCCCGGATGCCATTCGGGTGGTCGACGTCCTTGCCGCCGTGGATGAGACTGTCAGCGCCATGCATACCGGGGCGGGGGCGTCGGGTGCTTTGTCGGGGACCAAGGCGCAATCGCTGACCAACCGCCTGTGGGAGGGGTTGAGCGCGCATGTCTATGTGTTCCTGCACCAGACCCGGTTATCGGACGTGATCGAGAATGAGCTGTCGCCCTGTCCGGCAGTGTCCACCCTGTTTGAAGTGGTGGACGAGGGATGATCGGGTTTGTGAAAGTGCCGCGCCTGCGGCGCGATTTCTTTTCAAAAGAGCGGCGCTGCGCGCCGAATGCCTCCGGCGGGGATATTTTAGGGTCAATGATGATGCCAGGGCTGCGTCATGGTTGAGCGGGTGTATCTTGACTGGAACGCCACCGCGCCGCTGCGCGCTGAGGCGAAGGCGGCGATGGTTGCGGCGATGGATGTCGTTGGCAACCCGTCGTCGGTGCATGGCGAGGGGCGCGCTGCGAAAGCCGTGGTCGAAAAGGCGCGCGCGCAGGTGGCGGCGGCGGTGGGTTGCGATGTGTCCGAGGTGGTCTTTACCTCGGGCGCGACCGAGGCGGCAGCGATTTTGGAAGGCTTGCCAGCGGGTCACGCGGTGTTTGTTCAGGATACCGGGCATGAGTGTCTGTGGGCGCATGCGGATTTTGATGGCGCGGCGGATCAGGGCCATGTGCTGGCGATGGGGCTGGCGAACGGTGAGACGGGCGTGGTGACGCAGCCCCCGGCCCGGGTAGACGGGCGATTTGCGTTTGGGGACCGATTTGCCGATTGGCTGGTGCAGGACATCACGCAAGCCGTGGGCCGAGTGCCATTTGCGTTTAACTGGTCCGAGGCGGATTTCGCGATCCTGTCGGCCCATAAACTCGGCGGGCCGAAAGGTGTTGGGGCGCTGATTGCGGGGTCGGGTAAGGAATTTGACCCGCTGCTGCGCGGTGGCGGGCAGGAGCTTGGGCGACGCTCGGGCACCGAAAATATCGTCGGGATCGCCGGGTTCGGCGCGGCGGCAGAGGCTGCGGTGGCCGAATTGGCCGATGGGACCTGGGAAAAAGTGGCTGAACGTCGCGATTTTCTGGAAAGCGCATTGGCGGCTGGATCAAAACAGACTATTTTTGTCGGGAATGAGTCGGAGCGCCTTCCCAACACCAGCTGTTTTGCAACGCCGGGCTGGAAGGGCGAAACGCAGGTGATGCAGATGGATCTGGCCGGGTTCGCGATCAGCGCCGGGTCGGCCTGTTCCAGCGGCAAGGTCAGGGCCAGCCGGGTGCTGGGCGCGATGGGTTTGGACGACGCGCTGGCCAGTTGCGCGGTGCGGGTGTCGATGGGGGCCACCACGACGGATGAGGATATTGAGCGGTTCGCCGATGCCTGGCTGGCCGCACATGAACGGATGCGGGCGCGGGCCGCCTGAAAGGAATGAAATGACGGTTTTGGATAGTGACGTACGTGAAGGTGTGGACCGCGAAACGGTTGAGGCGGTGCAATCGCTGTCGGGCAAGTACAAGCATGGCTGGGAAACCGAGATTGAGATGGAGTATGCGCCAAAGGGCGTGAACCCTGATATCGTGCGGCTGATCTCGTCCAAGAACGAAGAGCCTGAATGGATGACCGAATGGCGTTTGGGTGCGTTCGAGCGTTGGGAAAAGATGGACGAGCCTGAATGGGCGATGGTCCATTATCCGGCGATTGATTACCAGGATCAGTATTACTACGCCAAACCGAAAAGCATGGACGTGAAGCCGAAGTCGCTGGACGAGGTTGATCCCAAGCTGCTGGAAACATACGCGAAACTTGGTATTCCGCTGAAAGAGCAGATGATCCTTGCCGGGGTCGAAGGGGCCGAGGATGCGCCTGCCGAGGGGCGCAAGGTTGCCGTGGATGCGGTGTTTGATTCCGTGTCTGTGGGCACCACCTTTCAGGCAGAGTTGAAGAAGGCCGGCGTGATATTTTGCTCGATTTCTGAGGCGATCCGGGAGCATCCGGAGCTGATTAAAAAATATCTCGGCTCGGTCGTGCCGGTGACGGACAATTACTTCGCGACGCTGAATTCGGCGGTGTTTTCCGATGGCTCGTTTGTCTATGTGCCGCCGGGGGTGCGTTGCCCGATGGAACTCAGCACCTATTTCCGGATCAATGCGGAGAATACCGGGCAGTTTGAACGCACGCTGATCATTGCCGATAAAGGCAGCTATGTCAGCTATTTGGAGGGCTGCACCGCACCGCAGCGCGACACCACGCAGTTGCACGCCGCTGTGGTGGAGCTGGTGGCGTTGGAAGATGCCGAGATCAAGTATTCGACCGTCCAGAACTGGTTCCCGGGCGATGAAAACGGTGTTGGCGGGATTTTCAACTTTGTCACCAAGCGGGCGGATTGCCGGGGCGACCGCTCGAAGGTGATGTGGACGCAGGTGGAAACCGGCTCGGCGGTGACGTGGAAATACCCGTCCTGCATCTTGCGGGGCAATGACAGCCAGGGCGAATTCTATTCCATCGCCATCACCAATAACTACCAGCAGGCCGACACCGGCACCAAGATGGTGCATCTGGGCAGAGGTACGAAATCCCGCATTGTGTCCAAGGGGATATCGGCGGGCAAGGCGCAGAATACCTATCGCGGGCTGGTCAGCATGCACCCCAAAGCCAAGGACAGCAGGAATTATACGCAATGTGACAGCCTGCTGATCGGCGGCGACTGCGGTGCGCATACGGTGCCATATATCGAAGTGAAGAATAACTCCTCACGGGTCGAGCATGAGGCGACGACCAGTAAGGTTGACGAGGATCAGCTGTTCTATTGCCGTCAGCGCGGCATGGACGAAGAGGAGGCCGTGGCCCTGGTCGTGAACGGGTTCTGTAAGGAGGTTCTGCAAGCGCTGCCGATGGAATTTGCCATGGAAGCGCAGCAGCTTGTGGCAATCTCGCTTGAAGGATCGGTTGGCTGAGGATGGTTTCGGCTTTGCGATTAACGACATGTGACCGCGGTTGTTTAACCGCAATTCGTCACAATTTTGGCGTGTATGCGTCTTATGCCCGTCCAAAATGGTTACCAAATAGTTGCCAGTCGACGGGCAATAGGCAGAAAGATGCATTCGACCGATCAGCACCAGCGGGACGCCTTCCAGGATCGTATCGCGCGGATTTCGCAGCAGCGCGGAACCCCGGAGCGGACCGAAATCAAGCAGAACTATGCGGCCAACATGGCCTATCCGCTGAGTTTCATTGGTGCCGCCGCCATCGGGGCGCTTTCAGTGCTTCTGGCGCGCTATCTGCGGTTTCACATGGGCGCGGGCGGTATCGGCGGCGAGGGGGCGGAATCGTTGTTGATCATGGATGTTGTCATGGCCTCGGCGGCGGGATTGTTCCTGAAAATGATCTTTCGCATTCAGGCGCAGCATTACAAAACGGCGCAAACGGTCGGTGTATTGGCCATGGTTGCGCTGATGCACAACGCGGTTCATTTCGCACCGGGCGTGTTCAGCAAGGTGTATTCGGACGATTGGGTAGAAGAAGTTCTGATCGTCACGGACCCGAAGACGGCGATATTCGCGGGCTTTTCGGTCCCGCTCAGTCAGGATGGCGGGCAGGGCGGCGGTTCCGGCGCGGGGCGTTCGGGCGACGGGTTGCGCAAGGTCGTGATGCAGAACGGCGGCTAACGCCCGGGCTTTCCGACGTTTTTTCTACAATTCGGCGCGGTTATTTTCGCCCGGTCGGGCTGCCGGTTGAAGATAAGGTCCAAAGATGGCCTTAGCCCCGATTGTTTCCCATTTGCAGCCCAATTCCTGCCGCAGTCGAAAGCTAGTTTCCCTTAAGGAAGCAGCTAAGGACCACGGATATGGCAGGCATTGCGCGTTCGCATACGAGTTATCGCAAAAAACTTTTGCGCAACCAATCGGCACCCAAAGAGATTTTCGGGGCGATGCCGGAGAAGCGCGGTGGAGCGCAGTTGCGCCGGGGCGCGAAAGAACGCGCCGAGTTGCTGTGGATGCTCAAGGAAGTCGCGCTCAGCCCGATTGCATTCGTCCTTGGGTTCGCCGGATTGCTGGCGGGTCGCGTCATCGGATTCAAGCTGCTGGCGGCAGGGGGGATGTACCCATTGTCGCCAGGGACGCAGAAATGGCTGCCCCTGATCGAGGTTGTCCTGGGCGTTGCCCTGGCGATGGGCATCGCCCTGCTGATCGGTATGAACAAGGGCATTCGCCGCATCGCGCTGATCGGGGGGCTGGCGGCCGCGTTCTGGTTCGAACCCGCCTATATCGGCAAGATTCAGGCCGAATACGAAGGTCATTACCCCTACCAGACGCTGCGGGCGCAGATACTGGGCGGCTAAATGCACGGATCTGCGCGGGCCTGTCCGGCCTCTGGACGGCTGATCTCCGGTGCGCCGGAGGGGCAGCCGCCCCGCTTCCTGCGTCACAAGGTGCTGGCGATGATCAAAGCAAACAAAGCACACGATCAGGTGTTTCACGAGCGCCTTTCGCGTATTCACAGCGGGGCGCCGAAAACCGTCACCCGGCCTCCGGCCGGTGCAGACGATGCGCCGCAACCGCAAGAATCGTGGGTGCGCGCCGTTCTGGTGGATCTTTTGGTCTCTCCGGTTGGGCTGGCTGCCGGGATCGGCGCAATTCTGGGCGCGCGCATTGCGGCAATGAAGCTGTTTGCGCCCGATGGTTATTACCCGTTGGTTTTGGACCCGCCGGTCGTCTTCATGGGCATCGAACTGGCACTGGCCCTAATCCTGATGATCGTGCTGATGCTGGTGCTGGATCTGAACCGCGGATTGCGCAGATCAATCGTGTTCATCGGCTTCCTGGGCGCGATTCTGGCCGAAGAGGCGCTGCTGGATATCGCCCCGGACGCCCTGCGCGACAACTATCCGGCAGACATGATCCGCGACGCGATCATCGAAAGCTAAGCGACACGAGCCTCCAAGACGCTGGGTGCTGTGGTGCGGCCTTCCGGGTTGGGATGCGCCATGTTTGACCTCAAAGAAGCAATGGCGCTGGCCGCTGACCAAGGTCGCCTTGCATCCGAGGCGATGCGAATCTCATCCTTCGCGTATCAGAACCAGCGTGTTGCCTTTGCGGTGAATTCGCTGCGCGATGTCATTCAGCGCACTCATTTTTCGGGCCAGTTTTATGAGCCGGAAGAGCTGGAGATTCTGAGGCGGAATTTTCAACCCGGCCAGGTTTTCTGTGACGTGGGATCCAATGTCGGCAATCACACGGTCTATGCGGTGAAGATCATGGGCGCTTCGCGGGCCCATGTTTTTAAGCCCAATCCGGTTGCCTGCGAAGTTCTGCTTGCGAACCTGTTTCTGAACGGCCTGGAGGATCGGGTTGATTTTTCCTGCCTGGGCTATGCGGTCGGTGCGGCGCGCAGCGACGGAAATTCGATGGCGTTCATTGAGAAAAACATCGGCGGCGGGCGGGTCGAAAGTGGCGGCGGCGACCTGTCGGTTCGCACCGGTGACGACATGCTGGGCGGACGGCCCATCGACCTGATGAAGATTGATGTTGAGGGGATGGAGATTGACGTTCTGAAGGGGTTTGCCCAGACAGTCGCAACGCATCGCCCATCGATATTTGTTGAGGTCGACAACACGAACCGTGCGGAATTTGATACCTGGGTCGCCGAAAATACCTATGTCGTCACCGAACGTTTCAAGAGGTATCGTTCGAATGAGAACTTCATGATCGTTCCGCATGAAAGAACCACACCAGCGCTGGGCCATGCGACGCTGGCCAGCGTATGCCCGCCCGAAGTTGCGAAAAAATTCGCCACCGCCCGGGCGCAGCGCAAAAAGCCGAAACCCGTAACAGACTGAGATAGATCGCCACGATGGTGGTAGAATGACAACGACATATTTTCCGGAGCACTGAATGCTGAACATAACAAACCTCCACGTCGGCCTTGAAGAGGAAGACAAAGCCATCCTGAAAGGTGTCGACCTGAGTGTCGGTGCCGGGGAAGTGCATGCGATCATGGGGCCGAACGGGTCCGGGAAGTCGACGCTGTCCTATGTTCTGGCAGGGCGCAACGGGTACGAGGTAACGGATGGATCCGCGACGCTGGAAGGTTGTGACCTGCTTGAAATGGAGCCTGAGGAACGCGCCGCCGCCGGTCTGTTTCTGGCGTTCCAATACCCGATCGAAATTCCCGGTGTGGGCAACATGACCTTCCTGCGCACTGCGGTGAATGCGCAGCGCAAAGCGCGTGGCGAGGATGAGATGAGCGCGGCAGATTTCCTCAAAGCGATCAGCGACAAGGCCAAGACGCTGAAGATCGACCCGGACATGCTGAAGCGCCCGGTGAATGTCGGGTTCTCGGGTGGTGAAAAAAAGCGTAATGAAATCCTGCAGATGGCGATGCTTGAACCGCGCATGTGTGTGCTGGACGAGACGGATTCGGGCCTGGATGTTGACGCGATGAAGCTGGTCAGTGAGGGCGTGAATGCACTGCGCGATGCGGGGCGGTCATTCCTTGTGATCACACATTATCAGCGGCTTCTGGATCACATCAAACCGGACGTTGTTCACATAATGGCCGATGGGCGGATTGTGAAAACCGGCGGGCCGGATCTGGCGCTGGAGGTCGAAAACAACGGCTATGCCGACATCCTGGCTGAGGTGGCCTGATGGGCGCTGCTGAGCAAAGAACGGGCGCGGCCATCACGCCCGCCGACGGGCCCGCATGGGCGCAGTCGGCGCGTGACGATGCGGCGGCGCGGCTGGCAGCGACAGGTTTGCCGGGGCGGCGGGACGAGTATTGGAAATACACCGACCCGGCCAGCCTGACGGTGCCCAATGCGCCATCTGCGGCCCTGTTCAAAACCGATGAATCGCCGTTCTTCGACGGCATCGATAGGCTGCGGATCGTCTTTGTCGATGGTGTTTTTGATGCCGCCGCCAGCGATGACCTGACGCTGGAAGGGGTCGAGGTTGAACGCCTGGCCCAGGCAAATGCAGACATCCATTGGGCCAAAGGCATCTTCGGCGTGTTAGAGGCGAGCGGTCAGGTTCCGGTCGCGCGACCGCTGGCGGCCCTGAACACTGCCACTGCGGCAGATGGTGTGCTGATCCGGGTGACGAAGACGCCGAAGCGCCCGATTTCGCTGATATACCGCCACGCGGATGAGCGTTCGGATGCGGTACTGCACCATGTGGTTCGCGTCGAAAGCGGCGCCTCGCTGACTTTGCTGGAAAACGGCCCGGCGGCGGCGCGGTTCAACAAGGTCATGGAAATCGACGTGGCCGACGGGGCGGAATTCCACCATGTTCGCGCGCAGGGGCGCGACCATGAACGGCGCGCGGCGACGCATATGTTCGCGCGACTTGGCGGCGCATCCGTCTTCAAATCCTTTACGCTGACAATGAACGGTGTGCTGACCCGCAACGAGGTTGTGATTGAACTGACAGGCGACGACTCGGTGGCCCATGTAGCGGGCGCGGCGGTTGGGGACGGTGATTTTCACCACGACGACACCGTGTTCATCACCCATGACGCGCTGCGCTGTGAAAGCCGCCAGGTGTTCAAGAAGGTGCTGAGGAACGGCGCGACGGGGGTGTTTCAGGGCAAGATCCTTGTGAAAAAGGACGCGCAGAAGACAGATGGGTTCCAGCTGTCTCAGGCGTTGTTGCTGGACGACGACGCGCAATTCCTCGCCAAGCCCGAGCTGGAGATTTACGCCGACGATGTGCTGTGCAGCCACGGGTCGACCACCGGTGCGATTGATGAAGAGGCGCTGTTTTACCTGCGCTCGCGCGGTGTGCCGACGGTCGAGGCGCAGGATCTGCTGGTGCTGGCGTTTCTGGCCGAAGCGATTGACGAGGTTGATGCTGAAGACATCGCAGATGAGCTTATCACCCGCCTGACCGGCTGGCTGGAACGGCGGCGTTGAGGCGATGAGCATCGTCGCCGACATAACCCGCAGCTATGCGCAGCCCCGCGCAGTGATCCACGCCCGATTGACCGAGGGGCAGCGCGAGGATCGCGCGCTGATGCTGCTGATGCTGGGCTGCGGGCTTGTGTTCGTCGCGCAGTGGCCGGTTCTGGCGCGCGCGGCTGCATTGGACGAGGCTGTTCCGCTGGAAGCACGCCTTGGCGGGGCGCTGATGGCCTGGGGCGTGATCATGCCGCTGGCATGCTATGGAATTGCCGCCGTCAGCCATCTGATCGCGCGCAGCCTGGGCGGGCAGGGCGGGTATTACGGCGCGCGGCTGGCGCTGTTCTGGGCGCTTGTGGCGTCGGCCCCGGCGTGGTTGCTGAACGGGTTGGTTGCCGGGTTAATCGGCCCCGGAGCAGCCTTGAACATCGTTGGCTTCCTCGCCTTCGCGGCGTTCCTTTGGATCTGGCTGTCAGGCCTGGCCGAGGCGGAATGGCCGCGCCGGGTGGCAGCGCCATGAAGTTCGATCTGCCCACATTGCTTGGAATGGCGGCGCAAACCCTGCGCACCCCGCGCGAGTCCGCAGAAACGCTGTTGGCGATGGGCATTCCGCGCGCCGCCCTCGCGCCTGCACTGGCATTGGTGATCGTTCTGACGATCATCTTTGGTCACGTGAACGAATTTCTGGTTCCCACATCATCGGACGTCGAATTGCTGTTCGACCCGATGACACTTGGGCTTCTTCAGTTCGCCTCGCTGATGATCACGGCGATTGCAGTGTTCTGGATCGGGCGCGCCTTTGGTGGCACCGGGCGATTTGATGAGGCGCTGCTGCTGCTGATCTGGCTTCAGTATATTCTGCTGTGTCTGCAGGTGGTTCAGACGGTATTGCTTGTGATCTCGACCGCGATGGCCAGTCTGGTGGCGGTGGTCAGCGTGGTGCTGTTCCTGTTTCTGCTGACGCATTTCGTGGCTGCGCTGCATGGCTTCCGCTCGCTCGGCAAAGTGTTCCTGATGATCGTCGTGTCGGCGATCGGGCTGGCATTCGGCTTTTCGATTCTGCTGGCGATAATCGGCTTCAATATCGTGGACATGACCTGATGTATGACGTTGACGTGGTGCGCCGCGATTTCCCGATCCTGTCGCGGAAGGTGAATAACCGCCCGCTGGTGTACCTGGACAACGGGGCCTCGGCGCAGAAACCGCAAGTGGTGATTGACGCGGTGACGCGGGCCTATTCGGAAGAATACTCCAACGTTCACCGGGGTTTGCACACGCTATCGAACATCGCGACCGAGAATTATGAAGCCGTGCGTGGCAAAATCGCCGCGTTCCTTGGGACCACCGAAAACCAGATCGTGATGAACACCGGCACGACCGAGGGGATCAACACGGTCGCCTATGGCTGGGCGATGCCGCGGCTGGAGGCCGGCGACGAGATTGTGTTGTCCGTCATGGAGCATCACGCCAATATTGTCCCCTGGCATTTCCTACGTGAACGCCAGGGCGTGGTGCTGAAATGGGTCGAGACCGCCGCTGACGGGTCGCTTGATCCGCAGGCGGTGATTGACGCGATCGGGCCGAAAACCAGACTGGTCGCGGTGACGCATCTGTCCAACGTTTTGGGCACCGTGGTGGACGTGAAAGCGATCACAGCGGCGGCGCATGACCTGGGCGTTCCGGTGCTGGTTGATGGATCGCAGGCAGCGGTGCATATGCCCGTGGATGTGTCGGACATCGGCTGCGATTTCTACGCGATCACCGGACACAAACTCTATGGTCCGTCCGGGTCCGGCGCGATCTTCATCCGGTCCGAGCGGATGGCCGAAATGCGCCCCTTCATGGGCGGAGGGGACATGATCCGCGAGGTGCACCGCTATACCGTGACATGGAATGATCCGCCGATGAAGTTTGAGGCTGGAACCCCCGGTATCGTCCAGCAGTTCGGGCTGGGCGCGGCACTGGATTACATGACCGCGCTGGGGATGGAGAATGTCGCCGCGCATGAGGCCGCATTGCGCACCTATGCCAACGACCGACTGCATGGCCTCAACTGGTTGAACGTGCAGGGCAACGCGCCGGGCAAAGCGGCGATCTTCAGCTTCACGCTGGACGGCGCGGCGCATGCGCATGACATTTCGACGATCCTGGACAAGCGCGGCGTCGCAGTGCGGGCCGGGCACCATTGCGCGCAACCGCTGATGCAGCATCTGGGGGTGACTGCAACGGCGCGGGCGTCCTTTGGGCTGTACAACACCAAAGCCGAGGTGGACGTGCTGATCGACGCGTTGGAATTATGTCACGAGTTGCTGGCATAATCCGCGACTGATGAACGTCGGTATTGATTTGCAGGTGTGATGTCTGGACAGATCAATTCCGCACAGGGGAGGTCGTAGAATGAAGAAAGCCGATTCAAAGCCGCTTATCGTTCAGACGGGCAATCTGTCTGCTGTTTCGGCGTGCAAAAGCTCTAAATGCGATCCGCCTTGATCGACTGAACCTAGGCGCCATGTCGATGACACTGATCAGGCGTGCGCCAGTTCTGTCGTTCTTGGGTGTGGGGCATGATTTGGGCGCATGACTGCCGCGCTGTGCCTTTAGCGTTGCGGTGTCTGGTTGGCAAATATATAGACCACCAAGTGGACCGTTAGCTCAGCTGGATAGAGCGCTGCCCTCCGAAGGCAGAGGCCAGAGGTTCGAATCCTCTACGGTCCGCCAATCAGATATTTCAGCACTGTTTTCATTCATCTTTTGCGTCCGTGTTTCTAGAATTCCCGGCTCGTTTTCTGTTTCTTTTCGCGAAAGTGTCACGGGCTGTTCGCCATGGCATGGGCGCGATCATCTTCCAACAAGGCATTCACGGGCACATTGACCGGCACGCGCGGATAACCCGACGCACTCACCAGGTGATTTCTACGGCCAGGCCGCCCTTGTCCCTGTTGCGCAGGTTCAGGACCGCGCCCCGCTGGTTGGCCATATCCTCGACAATGGCCAGTCCAAGGCCGTGACCGTCGGCCTGTTCGCTTAGCCGCACGCCACGTTGTCGGGCGGCAGACAGGTTTGTGTCATGAATGCCCGGCCCATTGTCCAGAACGCGGATGAAACCCGCGGCGCGCGACCCGTCAATTTCAATAATGATCTGATCTTTCGACCACTTGATCGCATTGTCGATCAGATTGCCAAGGACTTCGACAAGGGCGTATTCGTCGAACGGGCACAGCGCGGACTGGCCGATATCGACCTGCCAGGAAATCGCCTCGGCGTTGATGCGGTGCTTTAGGGAGTTGACCAGCCTGTCGACAACCGGCGCGGGATCGCACCATGTCGCGCCCGAGGTTTCGTCGCGGGCCTTTGCAAGCTCACGCTCGACAAAATGGCGCATTGTGTCGATCTGTGTGTCGACCTCGGCCGCGATGTCGTCGCGCTGCATCTTGCCAAGTTCATGCGAAACGCCCTGCAGGATGGTCAGCGGAGTCTTCAGCCCATGCGCTAGATCACCGGCACGCGCACGGGCGCGTTCGAGGTTCTGTTCCTGTGACTCAAGCATATCGTTCATGCCCCCGACAAGCGGCAGCAGTTCCTGCGGGTGGTCGCTTGAAATCCGCTCGCGACGGGAATCGGCGACGGCTGCAACCTCGCGGCGGACCTGTTCCAGGGGGCGTAGGCCCAGCTGGATCTGCGCCCAGTTGGCGATCAGAAGCAGGCCGCCCAGGATGGCCATTGCGGCGATCAGGCCCGAGGTGAAACCAGAAACTGAGGCGTCGATCTGCGACTGGTCAATCGCGACCAAAGCGTTGACGGCGCGGTCTTGCCCTGCGTCATCAAAGGTGACGATCCAACTGGCGGCCAGAACGCGATCACCTTGCGTGGTGTCTCCGGTCTGGAATTCGATGATCCCGGGCGTCGTTGGCTGGTCGATCCGGATCGGTCCCGACCAGGAGGATGGCGACAGCACGGTCGGTTGCCCTTGGGTGTTCAATTGCCAGTAGTACCCGCTGAGCGGTTCTTCAAAGCGCGGATCAGACAGGGGCGCGACAAGGATCTCCCCGGTTGAGCTTAACGAGGTATGGTCGGTCAACTGGGCCAGAAAGACCTCAAGCTCGGCTTCGATCCGGGCCTGAAAATAGCCCTGAAACAGCAGTTTCAGGATAACCGCCGTCGCCACCAGCGCCAATGCCGTGGACAGCGCCGAAAAGAACAGCAGCCGCGCGTTCAGAGATCGGAACAACTGAGGTCCTCGGGTATGGAATAGCCAAAGCCGCGCTTCGTCTCGATCAGGTCGATGCCCAGTTTGCGCCGCAAGCGGCCCACCAGCACCTCGACTGCGTTGCTGTCGGGTTCCTGATCGCGAAAATAGATCACCTCGGCCAGTTTCTCGCGCGAGAGGGTGAGGCCGCGATTATGCATCAGGTAGTTCAGCAACCGGTATTCCAGCGGGGTCAGTTTCACCGGGCGGTCCGAGATCGTGGCGCGCATCTGTCGCAGGTCCAGCTTGAACTCACCGGCAACCAGAACGGTTGATTTCTGGGCCGAGTTGCGCCGCAGCAGGGCGCGCAGGCGCGCCAGCAATTCCTCCATATAAAAGGGTTTGGTCAGATAATCGTCGGCGCCCGCGTCGATCCCATCAACACGTTCATTCCAGCAGCTTTTCGCGCTGAGCAGCAGGACCGGCATGTTCACATTCTCTTCGCGCCATTTGCGCAGAACGCTGATCCCGTCGAGCCTGGGCAGGCTGATGTCCAGTATGGCGGCCGAATAGAACTCGGTCCCGCCCATGACCCAGCCTTCGTGGCCGTCGTGCGCAACTTCGGCAACGAAGCCTTCAGCGACCAGTACATCCGACAGCAGATCGGAGATCTTTTGTTCATCCTCGACGATCAGAATCCGCATCTAGCAACCATTCACGCTGGCGATCCGGCCCGTACCGGCATGTACCGAGATCGTCTGCACCGCACCGCCGGTCGAGACCATTTTCAACCGGTACAGCGGTTTTGCGCCTTTGTCCGGATACTGTTGAAGAAGTCGATGTTTTGGTCGGCGCGTTGTTGAGCGAGAGGCGGCCGCGCGCCGTTTTCTTTCACGTTGGCACTGTTGCTGGCACCAACTTCGCCAGTTTCCGGAGGTTTTGAGCTGTTGCTGCGAGTTGGAACTGTTCGGTTGCGCCTTTGGGTCCTCGAAGCCGCATCATCTGCACGCCGATGTATCGTTTCAGGTGGGCAAAGAGCATTTCAACCTTCCGCCTTTGGATGAACGACGTCATGTAGGCATCTGTTTTTCGGATATCGCGAGCGACGTCTCGGGCGGCTTCGTGAACGGACCGCATAAGGCGTCTGCCGTCGTCCTTCGGACAGCATTGCGACTTCAGAGGGCATGCGTCGCAATCGTGCTTTGAGGCTCGGTATCTGATGAACCCGTCTTTGCTGCCATTGGGCTTTCGCGGTTTTGAGAAGTTCCGCCGATATGTTTGCAAGGCTTTGCCGGTCGGGCAAGTATAGCTGTCGGTCGCCGGGTCGTAGACAAAGTCTTCGCGTGAGAATGTGCCGTCAGTTCGTTTTGACTTATCCCAGACCGGAATGTGGGGTTCGATTTGACGTTCGTCCACAAGCCAGCCCAACATCTCGGCTGATCCGTAACCCGTATCACCCACAAGCTTGTCAGGTTTGATGCCAAACCGCTCATGTACACGATCGATCATCTCCCTTGCTGCCCGCGCCTCTGCAGGCCGGATCGGAGCCGTCGGCTCGACGTCCACGATGACTGCATTATCCAAATCGACCATATAGTTAGTGGAATAGGCAAAGTAGGCGGCTCCCCCGTCAGCCCCAGTCCAACGCGCTGCTGGATCAGCCGGTGAGATGTATTTGGGGACGACCTTGGTCGCAGCACCGAAGGCCACATCATCCAGCGTCTCGAGATATTCGTCGACGGCACGGGACGTCAGATCTGCTGGCAGTCCGTCTTTGCTTTCAACGCCGCGCGTCTGGTTTGCATTCGCGGGGATCAGACTGGCATCAACACCAAAGCTGTGGCCGCCAACCAGCCCCTCATCCATGCAGCGCTGCAAAACGACCTCGAACAAATGTCGGAACAAACCGCTCTCGCGGAAACGGCCATGCCGGTTCTTAGAGAATGTCGAATGGTCGGGCACTGGATCAGCCAAATCAAGCTTACAAAACCAACGATACGCCAGATTGACATGAACCTCTTCGCAAAGCCGTCGCTCGGAACGGATGCCCTGACAATAGCCCAACAACAGCATGCGGATCATCAGTTCAGGATCAATCGAAGGGCGGCCATTGGCACTGTAGTATGAAGCGAGCAAGGGGCGCACACCTGTCAGATCAAGGAAGCGATCAATTCCCCGGACGGGATGATCCTTCGGCACAAAACTCTCGATCGAGAACTCATAGAACAGCGCGCCTTGCGCAACTTGCCTTGGACCCATCATCGCCGAACCCTCCACCCTCAAAACAAGTGAATCAGAGCGTGCGCGGCCAATCAACGGACTTTTTCAACAGTATCTCCGAGAAGCCGACATTGATCAGACGGCCGGGGTGGCGTTTCTTGACCTGGTTGACGACCTCGCGCAGGGGCAAGGCCCTGCCTTGGGAGATTGCGCGCTGGGCATCGCGCATGTCCGACCGGCTGATCGTGGCATGTTCGGGTACGGTGCCAAGCTGGCAGCCATCATCCTCGGCGCCCGAAGGCTGCGAGGGTTGCGAAGTCGTGCTGGCCTGTGACGCTGGCGAAGCCGGTGACGCAGCCGACGACCCGGAGGAACCGGATGAGGCCTGTGCGCGGCTGAGGCCAGTCATGGCCGGGGCGACATATGCGGCCCCTGCCGCCAGTCCCAGGCGCGCCAGCGCCTGACGTCTGGATATGGGTGATGCGGATTTCATCATTGCGCCGCCACATTGGCCAGATCGCAGGCGACGATCAAACGGTTCGCGGCGAAATCGCTGAGCGTGGCGCGGCAGTCCGTCGCGATCTGTTGTTCGGGCACGTCCGGAAACGCCCGGGACAGAAGGGTCGTGACCTCGGCCAGGTCTGTCGGTTCTTCCAGAAGATGCCAGATCGCGCCGGATGTTGGGTTCAGCCGGTGGACGCCCAACCCATCGGCATCGGCCAGATAGGTCGCTTCCCCGACTGTCACGCAGGTCGTTTCGCGGGCCTGCACATAGGGCAGGTGGGCCTGAAATGGGGGGGCGGGCGTGGCCAGGCGTTCCAGATCGGCGTCAGGTGGCGTTGACGCTGCCGCGTCGATGGCAACCGGGGGATCGTGCCTCCAACATGTCAGGCTGCGTTCCAGTAGATCAGCCGCCTGTTCGGCATTTGCATAGCTAAGCTGATACAATTCCGCCGCGTCGGTCACAGCGCTGGCCAGTCTGAGGATCCTTCCGGCGTGGGTGCTGCGGGCAAAGTTCTGGCTGACAACCTCGGTCAATGCGGTGGCTGCGTCGATCGGGTTCAGCGCGGTTGCGTTGTCTGCTTGGCGGTCCAGCAGCACGATCGCGCCGATCGGAAGACGTGTGCTGCGCGGTGCGAGGGGTTCGGTTTCAAGGTATTTGTATTGCGAATTGCTGGGGCCGGGATTCCGCTTCACCCATTGCGTGAATTCTGGCGACATCTCGTCAGGTTGCGGTAGGCGGATGCGGGGTAGAATGCCATTCGCAACACCTTCGATGTGGCCGGAATGCGCGGCATCGACGGGCAGGAAATCGTCGGTGAACACTCTGTGGCCACGATGGGCCAGCACTGCCGCCAACTGACTTTTTCCGGCGCGTCGGCGATTGGGGAAGATCACCAGGCGGCCATGGATTTCGACAGCGGCACAATGGATGCAAAGCCGCACTGGATGGCTTCGGATCTGCTCCCAGCTCAGCTCGGCAATCAGGTCGCAGACGGCGTTAAGCGCATTCCATCGGGTTGGAGTCGGACTGTCGGCGCTTTGGCAGGCATAGGTGCCGGTGCGGTCCCCGGTGATCGTCATGAACGGCGGTTTCGATGCGGCTGGGTCACGGGCGGGTGCATGCGGCCATTGCGCCAGCACCTGCCCGATCAGCGGCAATAGTTCGGACCCACCGTCGAGTTTCAACGGCGCGTTCAATTCCGCAAATTCAAGCAGTTCTGACACTTGGCCAACCCGATCACGATCTTCCGACAGGGATCTGTCGGCATTTCGCGCCACACTATACGTACGACCACCCGCCAGACCAAGGTGTGGCAGGTGGCTGTATCGGTCCCGGTTAATTCTCAGGTCGTGCAGAATCCGGGTGCGTTTGGATCAGTCTCATTAGGGTTGCAATTTTCGGCGCCTGACGGGCCGGATGCAGAACTGGCCCCAGAAGCCGCGCTTGCCGCTGACGCCGCACTTGCCCCCGATGCACCGCTTGCGCCCGAGGCCGCGCTAGCCGCAGAAGCGGGTGAGGCCGCGCTGGCGGGTGACGAGCCGCTGGATGAAGATGCGCCGCTGGATGCGTGTGCGGCACTCAGCTGGGTCAGCGACGGCGCGGCATAGGCGCCCAGCGCCAGCGCGCCGATGGTTCCCAGGGCCTTGCGGCGGTCGAGCTTTTTGTTTGGATTGTCTGTCATATGCTGTCCTCCATTCATGCAGGCGCTGATCAAATTGCACCTGTCGCGCCTTTATCGGACAGTCAGGCAAACAATCCGCTTAACGGCGATGTCAGCTTTTTGTCAGGATCGGATCGGCGGCGCTGAGGCGACCTGTTCGGGCTGATCATGGCGCTTTTTTTGAACCTGCTTTACACGAACACGAAGTCGTCGATTGTCAGCGCGGTGCCGTTGTCCAGTTCGGCGATCCGCTCTGCCGCCCCGGCACCATTGCCGTCCGCGTCAAAGAACAGGTCACCGGTTGCCTGGTCATAGGTGAACCGCGTGTCTGCCGTCGATGCGGCGCTGGCGAATTCGAACAGGGCCGCATCGAAGGCCGGGCCAACGTCAAAGGCTGCCGCGTCCAGCGCGATCTTGTCTACTCCGGCATCGAAATAGCGTATCCGGTCTTCGTTGGCGGCCCCGAATTCGCGGAATACGAAGGTATCGGCGCCCAATCCTGCATATTGCAGATCGTTGCCGATGCCGCCTTCCATCGTATTCGTACCTTCGTTGGCAAAAAGGCGGTCATTGCCCGCGCCTGCGTTCAGGTCATCGTCGCCACTTCCGGCGCGCAGATTGTCATTGCCGTCGCCACCGACGAGTGTGTCGTTTCCGGCATCACCATACATGTTGTCGTCGCCGTCGCCGCCGCTCATCATGTCGTTGCCGTCGCCGCCGTGCATATAGTCTGCGCCGTCGCCACCATCCATTTCGTCGTCGCCGCCGTCGCCATAAAGGCGGTCATCGCCTTCGCCGGCGTCAAGGTCATCGTCACCTTCGCCGCCGCGCAGATCATCGTTGCCGTCGTCACCGATCAGCACATCATTGTCGCCGCCGCCACGCAGGCGGTCATCGCCCAGGCCACCGGTTACAGTGTCTTCTCCGTCGCCGCCGCTGACGTAGTCATTGCCCAATCCGCCGGTCAGATCGTCGCCGCCGTCGCCTGTGATGATGTCGTTGCCTTCGCCACCGCGCAGGATATCGGCCATTGCACCACCGATCAGGGTATCCGCGCCCAGACCGCCGTAGAGGCTGTTCAGGCCCGCGCCGCCGACAAGGCGATCGTTGCCGTCGCCGCCCGACAAGCGGTCATCGCCGTCGCCGCCTTCCATGTCGTCGTCACCGTCCCCGCCATACATCCTGTCGTTTCCGGCCGCGCCTTTCAGCGTATCATCGCCGCCGCCGCCGGACAGACGGTCATCACCGTCACCGCCGTCAAGCTGATCATTGTCGTCGCCACCATAGAGGCTGTCATTGCCAAGGCCGCCTGTCACGACGTCTTCGCCCGCATAGCCGAGCATCCGGTCATCACCTTCGCCGCCGTCCACGGTGTCCGCCCCGGCACCCCCACGGGCATAATCATTGCCCGCGCCGCCGCTGAGCGTGTCATTGTCGTCGCCGCCCTTCATCCAGTCATTGCCAGCGCCGCCTAGGATTGTGTCTTCCCCGGCACCGCCGTAGGCGCTGTCGTCGCCCTCTCCTCCGTTGATGACGTCATTTCCGTTTTCGCCGAACGAACGGTCATTGCCCAGGCCACCGGTGATCTGGTCGTTGCCGTCACCGCCGCGCAAGTGGTCATTGCCCTCGCCGCCGTCCAGGTCGTCGTCGCCGGCGTCGCCATAAAGGCTGTCGTCGCCCGCGGCGCCACGCATGGTGTCATTGCCGTCGCCGCCGAAGGCACGGTCATTTCCGGCACCGCCGTCCATTTCATCGTCGTCACCATAGCCGTAAAGGTGATCGTCGCCGCCATGCCCCAGGATCAGATCGGCATCGTCATAGCCATGCAGGCTGTTGTTGCCCTCATCACCTTCAAGCAGGTTCGGACCAGGATCGCCGGGGTTTTCCACCAACGGCAGATCACCATCATAGAGGGCCGCCAGCGCGTCCAGATCGCCGCCAGCGTCGGACAGGAAGAATGCCTCATATTCGGTCAGGGGGCGGTCCAGCACCGCCAGATTGCCGATAGTTCCGGTGAAGAAATAGCGCAGGTTGTCGTTCGCGCCGACCCGTGTTTCGGTGGAAGCACCCAGAACGATATCTTCCGAGTTGCCAAGCATTCCGGCCGGGAAACCATCCGCATCGGCGACCAGTTCACCGTTTTGATAGAGCTTCAGCACACCGTTTTCGAAGGTGAAGGCGATTTGGGTTTCCACGCCAGCCTCTACCGTCTCACCATAGAGGTATCGCGTCTCGGTCTCGCTCTGGAAACGGACCTTCAGCTGGCCTGCGGGGCTGAGATAGACGGTCAGGTGGCCGCCATCCTTATAGTCGCTGTGATCCTTGGACAGCAGTGCCTGCCAGGTCGCGCCGTTAGGGTCATCGGCTGTGAAGGAAAACGCCCATGTCCCTTCGGCTTGCGCCATCGGGGTGGTATGGTCGATCTTCTTGGTGTCCGCTCCGCTGCCGTCAAATGTGCCGCCAACGTCCGTCATCACGATGGCGGGGGGATCAACCCCTTCGGGAATGGCGGATGCCAATTCCACATCGCCGTTCTGAAACCACGAGTTGGAAGAATAGCTCGCCGGATCCGCGCCGATCGGGTCGCCATCCACATCGCGGCTGTCATAGCCGAACAGCGCCTCTCCGTTAGGGCCGATCGAGGTCTTGGTCTCTCCGGTCGGGGCCAACGCTTCGTTCAAATCGTCGATGGTTTCGACAATGCCGTACATCACTGCGGCATTGGTTTGGACCATGCCTTCTTCCACCAGATCGCCATAGACAACGATATAGCCCAGGCTGTCTTCGTCATGCGCTCCGCCGCCGCCGCCTTGCTGCGAATAGGCGTGGATGATCGACACGATGTCGTCATTCAGACCGTCGCCGTTGGTGTCGATGGCCTTATAGCTAACCTCGATCTGGGTGGTGTGGCCAATGACCGAGATCGAATCTTCGGACGCATCGAAATCTGCAATGATATCAATGCCTAATGTATCGACCCAGTGATCGTGGATGCGATTATTCTCGCCCGCGACACCGGCCCAGTTGATGGTGCGGCCGTCATCCTGGATATGCTCCATGATGATGTCCATTTTGGCGTTGATGACGGTTTCAAAGTAGAAGTGGTCGGCGCCTTCGCCGCCGATCATCAGGTCATCGCCGACAATCGGCTGATCCACCCAGTCAATCAGCTTGAGGTATTCGTTGCTGATCGAGGGATCAGGGAACGGGCGCGAGGGTTCGCCAAGCACTAGCTGTCCGGCGCGCTGTTCGCCCGAATCCGCGCGGCTGATCAGCAGGTCGTCGCCCGCGCCACCCTCCAACTTGTCCGAGCCGCGCCCGCCATCCAGCGTGTCGTTGCCCGCGCCGCCTGCGAAGACATCGTCACCCGCCAGCATCGGGGCGGGACCGGACAGGTTGGTCAGCGCCGCGCCCGGGCCGTTGGCCATCAGCTCGGCGATTTCGGCGGCGTTCAGCGCGTCTTCGGCGTTCATACCGCCCCAGATCCCAACATCCTGGATCGCGCCTTCGAAGGCGCTGGCCAGGTCTTCGTGGTCGATGCCGAATTCCTGCGCCGTGTCGTTCCGTTCTGTCCGATGCGTATCCGCCCCCAGAACCCAGGGTTCTTCGTTGTTCAGCATGAAATAGCCGGTGAATTCATTGGGCGAGGGAACATCGCCTTCAACCGCCGTCCAGCCATCCGCGCCGATTGCCACGCCGTTCACATAGACTGTGACGCCTTCGGCGGTATAGGACACTGCGACTTGCGCCCATTCACCTTCGGTGAAGACCACATCGTTGCTGATCCACGCCTTGTTGGAATCGCCGTCGCCGGGTGCTGTCCGCAGATACAGGCGCCCGTCTTCGGCGTGGCCCAGCCGGAAGTGGCCCCCGTCAACGGTTCCGCTGTTATCCTTTGAAAGGAAGATGTCTTTGCCGCCCACCAGATTATCGGGGCGCACCCACAGGGCGATGGTGCCCTGGCTAACCTCGAACGTCTGATCGTGATTGATGAAGGCAAAGTCATCTTCGCCATCGAAATATAGCGCGGTGCCTTCGGTGCCGTCGCGCCCGGCGGTTGCGCCATCAGTGCGCAGCAGAGCCTGGTTTTCGTAAAGCGTATACGCGCGCAGTTCCTGGCCGCCGCGGGCATCATCAAAAACGCCGTCCGCGCCGCCTGCCAGCGTCCAATAGGCCAGTGCGCCTTGCAAACCTTCAGGCGCGGGGGCGGCATCCGGGGCAATCATATCATCGTTGGCGGTGGCCGCCTTGGCCGCGCCGGGGGCGGTGTTGTCTTCGCCCGCCACGGCAATAGTGCCAAGCTGATCGAAGGGTCCGCGCGTCAGCTCTGCCTCGTCGCCATGAACCGGGGTGACCAGCATGTCTTCGGTGAAAAACGGATTGTCGAAATACGCAGCCGGGTTTGCGGTGACCGGGCCGAGGTTGCCCTGATCGTCGCGGGTGTCATAGCCATAGACGGTCTGGCCCTCGATCTCGGTCATCTTCAGTTCGCCCTTGGGGAACAGCGCCTCGGGCAGGCCGGTGATGTCGTCTACAATGCCATAGGTGACACCAGCGTCGGTCTGAACGTCGCCAAGTTCGACTCGGTCGCCGTGCACGATCAACTGGCCGATCAGATCCTGGGTGTGCGCGCCACCGCCGCCGCCCTGATTGGAAATGACGGTGATGATGCTTTCTTCCGCCTCATCGCCCCAGACATCGGCATAGGTGATATGAATCGTTGCCGTGTGGCCGATAATGGCAATTGTATCCTCTTCGGCGTTATAGTCGGCGACCACGTCGATCCCGAAACTGTCGACCCAGTGGTCGTGAACCTCGTCGTTCTCTCCGGCAATGCCGCCACCCGACCAGTCGATGGACCCGTCATCCTTGATATGTTGCGCGATAATGTCGGCCTTGGCGTTGATCTGTGGTGCGATCAGGAAGGTGTCGCGCCCTTCGCCACCGATCAACAGGTCGTCGCCGATCAGCGGCTGACCCAGATAGGCGGTCAGCTTCTGGCGGTCTGGATCAACCTCTCCGTCCGGGTCGGGGCGCGTCGGGGCGCCAATCGCCAGTTGTCCGATGCGCTGTTCGCCCGCGTCCGAGCGCGAGATCAGCAGGTCATCGCCCGCACCGCCGTCCAATAGGTCCGATCCGCGTCCACCTTCCAGAACATCGTTGCCGTCGCCGCCCAGCAACTGATCGTTGTCATAGCCGCCGCGCAATTCGTCATCACCTCCGCCACCGATAAGCGTATCATCAGCCCCCTTGCCATCAATGACGTCGCGCCCTTCGGTGCCATTGCCGTCGACCGGGGTTTCCAGCGTCTCTTCGCCCAGGAAATAGGACGGGTGGTATTCGGCGACCGGGACCAGGGGGACATCCGCAGGCGGATCGGTGAAATCCTCAACCGATTGATAAAACGCGCTTTGATCCACCGGCAGACCGTCAATCGCCAGGCCAAGCGCCATCGCGCTGTAGGCGTCATAATAGGCCAGCTCAACAGCGTAGAGGCCACCATCGAATTCGGCGACGCGGGTGACGGATTCGCCGTGGGTGACACCATCTGCCGCGGCAAATTCGACCCCGCCCAGCGACAGGGCGAACCCATCGTCGGCATAGACGGTGATCGCGTGGGTGCCGGGCGGAATATAGATGAACCCGCTGAGTGTGATGCCCGCGGGGCCCATTTCAATCCCCGTGCCGTCGCCCGACAGGCTGTTTGCATCGTCGCGCAGAAATTCGGCCACGCTGGTTTCCGAGTGGCGCGCCATGTAGAATACTTCGGTCGAGGTGAAGGTCAGATCGGGATCCTGTGCGCCGATGATTGCGGCCAGATCAGCCAGTGACCGAATGGGGTCGCCCGGCGCATAGACCGCCCCGGCAAGTCCTGTGCCGGAACCCGGTATGCCACTGAACCCACCCAACGCGACGGCGGTGGTCATTCCGGCGGGCGTATCAACGACGCCAGGCTCGAAGGTTGGGATATAGGTGGTCATGGCATGTCCCTTTCGTGCGCACGCCGGTTCATCGGCGCACGTTCTGCGTGTGTGTCGCGCATGTTCGTAAAATCCTGACCGGCCCGCGCAATTCTCCCACCGGATCAGATTGCCTTACGTTAAGGCTGTTTCCCGCCCTCAGGGTATGGTCGTTTGTGTCAAAATAAAGACCATTTTGACGGAGTGTTCGCTATTTCGCCCATGGAATATCGGGTCAGGCAAATACTTGCTTGGTGGATTCGTAACTGACAGAAAATCAACAAGAAAAAATAGAACGGATTCTGTGATATACATTAATGAGGGAAAAGTTTTCACGAAAATACACTCATATTTCACGCGGTCAAATTAGTAAATGGTTCCGTCAGACCGGCAATTAATGCAGAAACTGCGGATTGTTCCGGAAATGCGAATTAAAATACAACCTTAGGTTGATTCGCAATAACTGCTGCCGCACAGCGCAGAGCGTACCAACGGCCGACCCGCAGGCGCAGCGGATTACGGAAATTCCCCTCAACCTTCGCGGAAGGCGCGGCTGAAATAATTGGTCAGTGGCTGCGTTAGATAAGACAGCGGCGTGCGTTCCTGGGTGCGCAGATAGGCTTCGACCGGCATGCCCGGCACGATCTTCAGCGCGGGCTGGGCGGCCAGCGCTTCCGGATCGGGCAGCAGGATCGCCTCGTAAGCCTGGGCATTGGTCACTTTGTCGGTGACGGTATCGGCTGATTGTGTTGAAAAACTCCGAAATCAGAGCGTCGCGGATTTCTTGCGAAAACCTATGAAGCGAAATAGTCGGAAAGCTTTGACCACGAGACAGCGCATGGCTGCGCGTGAGCGCATGTAGGCGATTTGGGCCGACCCCCGCGCCAAAAATTTAGGATCGGGCTGCATGGAAAGAAAAATCATCGTTCAGGCCCTAAAACGGAGTTTTTCAACACAATCGGCTGAAACACGCAGGACGATGCCCGCGATTTCCGGGATGGTACGCTGATCGAAATCGGTGAATCGCAGGCCGACGGGCTGACCCGCGAAGACCTGGTCCACATGAATCGGATCAATCAGCGCGCGGATCTGCAATGGCTGATCGCCGGGGACGACATACATCATCGGTTCCGCAGGCTGCACCACGGACTTCAACGCCGAGACACGGGTGTCAAAGATGACGCCATCCACCGGCGTGCGCACATCCATCCGCGCCAGCCGCTCTTTCAGCGACAACGCGCGCTGTTCCAGTTCGATCTGGTTATAGGATTGTGTTGAAAAACTCCGTTTTAGGGCCTGAACGATGATTTTTCTTTCCATGCAGCCCGATCCTAAATTTTTGGCGCGGGGGTCGGCCCAAATCGCCTACATGCGCTCACGCGCAGCCATGCGCTGTCTCGTGGTCAAAGCTTTCCGACTATTTCGCTTCATAGGTTTTCGCAAGAAATCCGCGACGCTCTGATTTCGGAGTTTTTCAACACAATCTATAGCGCAGGTCGCGCAGGCGGCTGATCGCTTCTTCGCGCCGGGTGTCCGACAGCTTCAGAATGCCGATCGACAGCCCCGCAATCTTGCCGCGTGCTTCCGCGACCGAGGCGTCGAGGCGCCCAATCTCGCCTGCAAGCCGGGCCTGATCGCGTTGCAGCTCCAGCACCCGTCCGACCGGGATCAGCTTCTTTTCGAACAGGGCGGTCTTATCGGCCAGTTCAGCTTCGACCACCCCAAGCTGCGTGTTCAGCGCGGCGATCTGTGCCTGCGCCCCGACGATCTGGTTTTCGATCTGCAAGCGCTGTTCGCCCAATTGCTCGACCTCGGCGGCGAGTGAGGTTCGACGCGCCTGAAACAGGTTCTGCTGGCCGTCGATCTGCGCCCTTGTCCAATCCGCATCCAGCGACAGGGCCGGGGGCAGGGTGGTCAGATCCAGGCCTTCTGCACCATCGCGTTCGGCAATGTGGCGCGCCTCACGCGCGGCAATCTCGAACATCTGGCGTTCCACGATGGCGAGTTCGGATTTCAGGAAGGTATCATCCAGCCGGACAAGGACGTCACCTGCCGCCACGGTGTCGCCGTTGCGCACATGGATTTCACCGACCACGCCACCATCGGGGTGCTGGATCACCTGCTGGTCAATCTCGACCTTCACTGTGCCCTGTGCGACAATGGCGCCGGCGATTTTGGTGCCCATGCTCCAGGCGCCCAACCCGCCGACCAGCAGGAAGATCGTGGCGAAGCCGATGGTCAGGGGCAGGCGCGCGCGCCAGGGTTGCGGGGTCATGAGGCTGCCTTTTTATTTGCTGCGGGATCGACGACACGTTGCACGTCACCGGCGTTTTTCATGATGGCGCGGATCACCTCATCCCGTTCACCGGCGGCAACGACCTTGCCGTTATCCAGTACGACCAGATTGTCACAGGCCGAGATTGCGGTCGGCCGGTGGGTCATGATGATGACCGCCTTGCCATCTGCCTTCATCTGGGTGATCGCGGCGTTCAACGCCTCGGACCCTTCTGCATCCAGTGCCGAGTTCGGCTCGTCCAGAATCAACGCAACCGGATCGCCATAGAGGGCGCGGGCCAGCGCCACCCGCTGAAGCTGCCCGCCAGACAGCGCCGCATTGGCCGGTCCGATGGGCGTGTCATAACCGTTCGGCAGCTTCAGGATGATGTCGTGCACGCGCGCTTTCTTTGCCGCTGCGATCACCTGCGCCGGATCCGGGTCCAGCGCCATATGGGCGATGTTCTCGGACACCGTCCCGTCGAAAAGCTGCACGGATTGGGGCAGGTAGCCGACGAATTTGCCCAGCCGCGTGGCGCTGTATTGATCGAGTGTCGCGCCGCCGATCCGCACCTCGCCCGCGTTCGGGCGTATCAGCCCGACCAGCACGCGCGCCAGCGTTGACTTGCCCGAACCACTTTTGCCGATCACACCCAGCGCCTGACCGGGTGCCACGCTTAGCGAGACACCGTTCAGCACCGGATCCGCGCCGGGATGGGGGATCATGGTGATCTGGGTGGCTGCGATATTGGCAGCGGGCGGCGGCAGTTCGGTCGCCGGATCTTCGCCAAGCGGGGTGGACAGCGTCTCGGACAGGCTGCGCCAGCCTGCAGTTGCGCGCTGGAACACCGGCCATTGCGCCAGCCCTTGTTCAATCGGGGCAAGGGCGCGGCCCAGCAGGATCGACGCGGCAATCATCGCGCCGCCGGTGATCTGGTTCTGCAGCACAAGCCATGCGCCAACCGCCAGCATGGCCGATTGCAGGAAGAAGCGGAACGCGCGGCTGAACGAGGCGAAGGATCCGGTCCAGTCTGCCGAATGAATGTTTTGCGCCAGGGCACCGTTGCGTATCGTCGCCCAACGGTCCGCCATCGCGCGGCCCATGCCTTGGGCCCAGACGACCTCTCCACCGTCTTCGACCTGCTTGGCAAAGCGCGCGGCCTGGGCGTTCATGCGCGCCGCCTCCAGCGTTTTCTTGCGCGTCATCACCTGGTTGATCAGGGTCGAGGTGATCAGGATGGCCCCCCCCACCAGCGCAAGACCGCCCAGCATGGGATGAAAGATATAGATCGCGGCCAGGAACACCGGCGTCCACGGCATATCGAACAGCGCCAGCAACATGGGCGAGGTGAACAGCGCGTTGATCGAATCCACATCCGAAATGGCGTTGTTGCCTTTCGGCTGACCCCGGACAAGCGCACTGCGCGCCAGAACCGCCTGGAATGCCTGATCGTCCAGCTGTGATTGGATCCGTGCGCCGACGCGGGCCATGACGCGCCCACGCGCGAAATCTAGCAGCCCGTAAAACAGGAACAGCACCGCCACCAGCCCGAACAGGGCGACCAGCGTTTCCTCGGCCCGGCTGCCCAGAACGCGGTCATAGACCTGAAGCATGAACAGCGGCCCGGTCAGCATCAGCAGGTTCACGAAAACGCTGAATATCAGCACTGCGGTGATCTGGCCGCGGCAATTGGCTCGGGCTTCGGCCAGCAGGTTGGTGGGTTGCGCGGGGCGGGCGTTGGTCGGTTTCAAAAGCACGTGTTCCTGTAATGTTTTCAGTCTGATCTGAACTCGGGTACCCTTAAACAACAGTCGCGCCGACCTGGCAGAGCGGGCTTACATGATGCCCTGTCGATAGATGCGCCCGCAGTCGTTCACCAGAGGTTCAATCAACTTGCGGTCGCAACGGCAACGGCTTGCCGACGTTAAGCGTGTGATATGGTTAAAAAATGGCGTAGAGGCACTTCATTCTTCCCCTTTTGCGTCAGATTTCGTGGCGATTTGGCAACCAATATTAACAAACGATGAATTGAGGCCCGAAAGCCTCGGATTTTGCAATTGGATTGCAATAACCTGATGGCCGACCGTCGGCAATATTGCTGGCAATTGGAGACTGCGACATGAAAAAAGCCTATATCAAACCGACCGCGGTGCGCGTTGCCAACCTTTCCGGGATTGCCCAGGGCTGCATCAGCTATAATAAGTTCTGCCTTAGACAAGGCAATTGAGCCGCGTTTGATCTGATTTGACCTGCCCGGGAACTATGCGGGTGGCCAAGTCACAGTGATAGATGTGCGCATATGTCGTGCACGTCAAAGAATGGGCCGCACTTATGCGGCCTTTTTGCTGTGTGTATCATCCTTAGATTGCGCAATTCCGCGCAGAAGAAAGCCCGCGTCAGTTTCCTGCGCGGGCTAAATCGTGATTGCCGGACTGGATTTGGGTTCAGCGTCCCCAGGTGCGCACTGCGCCACAATCGACATGGGTGAAGTTGCTGCCCGAATACCGGCCAACACCGCCGGAGTTACAGGCCGCCGCTGCACGCGCCACTTGCGAGACCGAGCGTGACTTCATCCGAAGATCGGCTGCCTGGCCTTTCATGTGCAGAGAATTCTTTGCAACGTTGCGCGACCGCGAACGAAGCATCGCGTTGGTTTTTGGCGAACGGTAGCCCGAAAGCAGCAGATACGGCTCACGCACACGCAGCAGGCGATGCGATGCTGACATGATGTCGATCGAACGCGTGTCGATATTGCGGATGTCGTTGGTGCGCCAGTCGCGCATGAAGAAGTTAATTTCGCGCAACGCCTCTTTGACGTATTTGCCGTCGACCCAGTAGATCGAATTCAGGCTTTCACCGGTGCGGCCATTGTACATGCGGACGCGGCGGACATCGCCTGCGCCGCGAAGGATGCCAAATGCGTTGGAGTATGTGGGGGCTGCGACAACCGCTGTCGCTGCGAAGATGCTTAGAAGTTTGCGCCTGCTCAGGCATTCGTTCGTTGTCATGATCAGCGTGTCCCGTCGCTTACCTGTTGCCGCATTATTCGCAGCGTTGCTACCACCTCATCCCCAGGTGCTCTCGGCTTATGACACAAGCGTAACGATTGACCAAGGGGGCTGGGGCCATATCACCGATTGGGGCGAAAGATAGGCGAAAAATTGCTGATCTGGCAAGTGATTTGAAATATTCGCAATTGTGCCTGCGGTTCAGGCGCAACGACATACCCGGGTTGGGCTTGTATTTCGCCGGGGCCGGGGGCAGTGAGGCCTGATGATGATGCTGCTGGCGTAACCGTGATCCGTCTCTATTGGACGGCTGTGTAAACTGGCTGTAATAGGACAGAGGAATCGCCCTGTCCGCACAGTTAGCCGAGTGAGTCACAATGCATCTGTCGTCCCTGATACGCCGCTTCACATTCGTTTCGACTGCCGCACTGATGGCAGGGGCATTTGTTCCCGCGCCGGGTGCCGCGCAATCAACGCATTCTTCGCCGACACCAGCCATTTCGGTGACCGATGCCGAGGTGACGGCTTTCAAACAGGCCGTCGCGGCGCGCGCTTCCGGGGACGAGGTTGTGGCGCAGTTCTACCGCGACACCGGGTATCAGGCGATCTGGACCGGTGCGGACGAAGATGACCGGGATCGCCGGGCGGCGTTGCTGTATGCAGTCTCCTCAGCGTCGATCCACGGGTTGCCGTCGGGGCGTTACCAGCCGGACGCGCTGGAAGCGCAGATGGCGGCCGCGCGCAGTGACCGCGACCGGGGTCGCCTGGAGGTTGATCTGACCATTGCGTTCCTGCGCTACGCTCAGGACATTCAGACCGGAATTCTGACGCCGGGCAAAGTTGTGCGCGATATCAAGCGCGACGTGCCGGTGCGTGACCGGCGCGAGATCTTGGACACGTTCCTCGATTCGTCGCCGACGACATTCTTCCGCACCCTGATGCCACGCGCGCCTGAATATGCGCGGCTGATGAAAGAAAAGCTGCGGTTGGAGACGCTGATCCAGCAGGGTGGCTGGGGCCCGAAAATCGGCAGCACCAGCCTGTCGCGCGGCGACACCGGAGAGGCCGTGATCGCGCTTCGTAACCGTTTGATCGCAATGGGGTATCTGGAAAACAACGCCCGTACCGAATTCGACGCAAACATCGAGCGTGCGATCTATGGGTTCCAGTTTGACCACGGGTTGGAAGCCGATGGCGAAGCCGGTGCCAGCACCATTGCCGAGTTGAACAAATCCGCCAAGGACCGCCTTGGCCAGATCCTGGTCGCGATGGAGCGTGAGCGTTGGATGAACATCCCGCGCGGCGACCGGCATGTCTGGGTCAACCTCACCGATTTCAGCGCCGCGATCATCGACGATGACAAGGTGACTTTCCGCACCCGCAGCGTGATCGGCAAGGATCAGTCAGGGCGTCGCAGCCCAGAGTTTTCGGACGAGATGGAGCATCTGGTCATCAATCCGCAGTGGTTCGTGCCCCGCTCGATCGTAACCAAGGAATACCTGCCCAAACTGCAGGCCAACCCTTATGCGGTCAGCCATCTGCGGGTGACGGATTCGCGTGGGCGCGTGGTCAACCGCGGCTCGGTCAATTTCAACGCCTATTCGGCGCGCAGCTTTCCCTTCGCG
This sequence comes from Paracoccaceae bacterium, assembly GCA_012103375.1. Classification (NCBI taxonomy): domain Bacteria; kingdom Pseudomonadati; phylum Pseudomonadota; class Alphaproteobacteria; order Rhodobacterales; family Paracoccaceae; species Paracoccaceae bacterium. The sequence goes on along the minus strand of WLWX01000001.1, from coordinate 3,795,707 downwards.
ATGAGCCAGCCGTCCGGGCCGCGCAATGCGCTGGGCCGGGTCAAGTTCATGTTCCCGAACAAGCACAACATCTATCTGCACGACACCCCCGCCAAAAACCTGTTCGAGCGTGAGGTCCGCGCCTTCAGCCACGGCTGTATCCGCCTGAACGATCCGTTCGATTTTGCCTATACGGTGCTGGCGCGTCAGACCGATGACCCGATCAAGTTCTTCCACACGCGCCTTGAATCCGGGCGCGAGGCACGGGTCGATTTGGACCAGAAAATCCCGGTTCACATCGTCTATCGCACCGTCTTTACCGACGCGCGCGGCAAGGCGCATTATCGCCGCGATATCTATGGCCGCGATGCCGAGATTCTGCGCGCGCTGGAAGATCAGGGCGTCGTCGTTGGTGCCGCCAACAGCTGACGCCCGTTCATTGAATGTGCCGATTTAATGGCGCGCCGATTCGGCGCGCTGTTTTCATCCGGGACATTGTGTGGTGACAGCGCCCTGATTTGACGCCAGCGGTGTCGGATTAATGGGTCCTGACCCTAAGCAATTCGCCGTTCATTATCAGGCCATGGCGACGACCAACAGCCGGTCCAGCACCTACCCAGCAGCGCCACTCAGATTGCCGCCGGCCACAGCGAGGGCCTCAGCCAGGAACAGCGGATCGGGGAGGTGGGCGTCGTATCAAACGAAAGACCCCGGCGCCTGGCCGGGGTCAATCTGATCTTGCTTAGTTCTTCGCCTTGTCGACCATCCGGCCTTCGCTGATCCACGGCATCATGCCGCGCAGCTTCTCTCCGACTTCCTCGATCTGGTGGGCGTCGTTCATACGGCGGGTGGATTTGAACATGGGCTGGCCGACCATGTTTTCGGCCATGAAGTCGCGGACGAATTTGCCCTGCTGGATGTCGTCCAGGATGCCTTTCATCCGCTTCTTGGTCTCGTCATAGGGCAGCACGCGCGGGCCGCTGACGTATTCGCCATACTCCGCCGTGTTGCTGATCGAATAGTTCATGTTGGCGATGCCGCCTTCATAAATCAGATCCACGATCAGCTTCACTTCATGCAGGCACTCGAAATAGGCCATTTCGGGCGCGTAACCAGCCTCGACCAGGGTTTCAAAGCCCATGCGGATCAGCTCTACCAGGCCACCGCAAAGAACCGCCTGTTCGCCGAACAGATCGGTTTCGCATTCTTCTTTGAAATCGGTCTCGATGATGCCCGAACGCCCGCCGCCGATGGCCGAGCAATAGGACAACCCGATCTCCAGCGCCTTGCCGCTGGCGTCGTTGTCGACGGCCACAAGGCAGGGCACGCCGCCGCCTTTGGTGTATTCGCCGCGCACCGTGTGTCCGGGGCCTTTCGGGGCCATCATGATGACGTCGACACCGGCCTTTGGCTCGATCAGACCGAAGTGGATGTTCAGACCGTGGGCGAAGGCAATGGCCGCACCTTCACGGATATTGTCGTGGACGTATTTGCGATAGGTCTCGCCCTGAAGCTCGTCGGGCATGGTGAACATCATCAGGTCGCACCAGGCGGCGGCCTCGGCGATGCCCATGACCTTCAGGCCCTCGCCTTCGGCCTTGGCAGCCGAGGCCGAGCCTTCGCGCAGGGCAACGACCAGGTTTTTCGCGCCGCTGTCGCGCAGGTTCAGCGCGTGGGCGTGGCCCTGGCTGCCATAGCCGAGGATGGCCACTTTCTTGTCTTTGATCAGGTTAATGTCGCAGTCGCGATCATAGTAAACGCGCATTTGGATGCTCCCTTGGATGCGTTGGATCTGGCGGCAGCATAGGTGTCTGTGCGGGGGAACACAGTGTTAGGTTTGACAAATTCATCAGATGGAATGAAATATCATTCGCAATATCGCAAAAACTGGAAAAAACCATGCTAGACGATCTCGACCGCCGCGTTCTGCGCAATCTGCAGGCAGACCCGGATATCGGATCTGCGGAATTGGCCGAACGGGTCGGCACCTCATCCGCTGTTGCATGGCGTCGGGTGCAGCGGATGAAGGACGCAGGCGTGATCCGGGCGACGGTGGCCGATATCGACTGGGCGGCGCTGGGCTATTCGGTTGAGGTTTCGCTTAGGGTCACGCTGGACAAAACCGCCGCCAATGCCTTCGACGATGTGATGGCCGAGGCGCGGCGGATCCCCGAGGTGCTGGAAATCCAGACCTTCCTGGGCCGCGTCGATCTGCGCCTGAAGGTGATCGCGCGCGACATGACCCATTATCAGCAGGTCTGGCGCACCCGCATCCTACGCCTTCCCCATATCGCGGATATCGAGGCATTGATGCATGTCGCTACGATCAAGACCGCGACGGACCTGCCGATATGATCGACCTGGATGATACCGACCGGGCGATCCTGCGAGAACTTCGTCGCGATGCGGGGCAGGGGGCCGGGGCGCTGGGGCGTGCGGTCGGCCTGTCACAGCCAGCTGCATGGCGGCGGCTGAAACGTCTGAACGCGGCGGGGCTGATCGCCCGCAAGCGGCTTGATCTGGATCTGGAAGCGCTGGGCCTTGGCGTCACCGTGTTCCTGGGCGTCAAACTGGCGCTGCGCGGACGCACCGCGCTGGGCGATGTTGAACGCGCGCTAAGCGCAATTCCCGAGGTTCAGACCGTCGAACACGTCCTTGGTCTTTACGATTACCGCCTGCGCGTCGTGGCACGCGACATTGCAGATTTCGAACGCATCCTGCGCCGCCGCATCATGACCCTGCCGGGCGTCGGAGAGGTTGAGGCGAACGTGCTGCTGAGCGAAGAGCGGCTGACAGGGCCGATTGGGTAGGCTCTGGTCAGGAGCCGCGCCTCCCTTTGTGCGGCGGCATCGCGATCTGATCGAAGTGCCCACCAGCCCCCAGGCCCGCCCCGAAAATCAGCGTCCGACAACGGTTTGGCCGGTCCGCTCAGCTCCGCGATCGCCGCTATTGCACGACACCCGCAACGCGGCGCAGGCGGGTTTCAAACGCCATCGAAATATGCGCCCGCAACGCTGCATCCGCCGCATCGCCATCTCCGGCCCTGATTGCGGCGACAATCGCCGCGTGTTCGTCCAGCGCCACCGCGCCGCGCCCTTCCACCGCCAGCGAGGTTGTCGCCATCAGCGCCATTGATCGATGCACAAGGTTCAACTGCTGCACCAGATAGCGATTGTGCGAGGCCAGATGCACCTGTTCGTGAAACCGTCGATTGGCACGCGCCAAAGCGTCAGGATCGCCCAGTAACTGGCGGTCTTCTTCGACCAGACCGGCCAAAACGCGCACCTCTTCAACGGTGGCATGGCGGGCGGCCAGCCTTGCGGCCAGGGCCTCAAGCTCGGCGCGCACGGCGTAAAGCTCGGCCATTTGGTTGTGATCCAGCGACGCCACGATCAGGCTGCGCCCGTCGCGCACCAGCAGGCTTTGGGTTTCCAGCCGCTGCAGAGCCTCGCGGATCGGGGTGCGGGAAACCTCGAACCGGTCGGCCAGATCGCTTTCGACCAGCCGGTCGCCGGGGCGGAACGTGCCGGTGTCGATCGCAGCAAGGATCATTTCATAGGCGTCTTTGGGTGTCGGAGTGCGGGCCATTGCCAGACCTTTCAAAGCAGTGTCGCGCCACCCTAGGCGGCGTGAACAGGGCGCGGCAAGACGCGCTCTTGTCGCGGCCCCGGCGCGGGGATAGCGTCCGGCCCATGCCAGCATCCGCCTTTGCACATTTCCGCCATTGGGTCTTTGACCTGGACAACACGCTTTATCCGCCCAGCGCGGCCCTGTTCGATCAGATCGAGGTCAGGATGATCGCCTACGTGATGCGTGAACTGGGCGTGGACCATGATCGCGCAAACCATCTGCGCGCCAGCTATTGGGCGCAGCACGGAACCACGCTGGCCGGGCTGATGGCGCATCACGATGTCGACCCGGTGCCCTATCTGGCCGAAGTGCACGACATTTCGTTTGACGACCTGACCCCCGACCCTGTGCTGGCCGACCGTATCGCGGCCCTGCCGGGTCGCCGCATCGTGTTTACCAACGGTGATGTCGCCTATGCGCAGAACGTGTTAGAGGCGCGCGAGTTGGGCGCGACCTTCGATGCCGTCTATGGCGTGGAAGAGACGGGGTTTATCCCCAAACCCGAAGCCCCCGCGTTCGAGGCTATCTTCGGCCTCGACGGGACGGATCCTGCCAGTGCCGCGATGTTCGAAGATGACCCGCGCAATCTGGCCGTGCCGCATGCGCTGGGCATGCAATGCGTGCTGGTCGGCCAGGCCGAACCTGCCGACCACATCCACCATCAGACCACCGATCTGACGGATTTCCTGACCCGCGTGGCTCCGCCCCCGGGCGGCGCGGGCGGCGGCGCGTAGGCGATGCAGCATTGCGATATCCTGATTGCCGGCGGTGGTCTGGCCGGGCTGATCGCGGCAGCGGCGCTGGCGGATCAGGGGTTCGAGGTCATGCTGGTCGATCCCGGCGCGGATGGGTCTGACGCTGGTGGAGACACTCGTTCAACCGCCTATCTGCGCCCGGCGCAGGCGCTGCTGGACGACATCGGGTTTTGGGATCAGCTTGCACCGCTTGCGACCCCGTTGGCGCAGCTTCGTATCATCGACACTGCGGGCGATCCGCCGCGCGCCGTCGATAGCCGCACCTTCCAGCCAGAGGCCGAGGGGCCATTCGGGTGGAACCTGCCCAACGCCAGCACGCGCAGCGCCCTGTGCCGGGCGATCACGGATATGCCAAACGCCTCATTGCGTTTTGGCACCGCGCTGCGCGGGTTTCTGGCGCGCGATGCCTCGGTCCGGGCAACGCTGGATACCGGAGAGCGGATCGAGGCCCGGTTGCTGATCGGTGCAGACGGCCATGCGTCAGCCGTTCGCAAGGCCTGCGGGATCGAGGTTGCGACCACCCGCTACGGCCAGAAGGCGCTGGCCTTTGATGTAACCCATGAACTGGCGCACAGCGATATCTCGACCGAGGTTTATGCGAGTGGCGGGGCCTTTACGCTTGTCCCGCTGCCAGACCGGGATGGGCGGCCCGCCTCGGCCGTTGTCTGGATGGAGGACGGCCCGCGCGCGCTTGATCTGGCCTCTTTGGAGGACGCAGCATTTTCAGCCGCCGCAACCGCCCGGTCGTGCGGGGTTTTGGGCGCGCTGCAACTGGACAGCGCGCGCGCGGTGTTCCCGGTTGTCAGTCAGCGCGCGACCATGCTGACGGCACGACGGGTGGCACTGATTGCCGAGGCTGCGCATGTCATTCCGCCAATCGGGGCACAAGGGCTGAATACGTCACTGAAAGATGTTGCAGCGCTGGTCGATCTGGCGAAAAGCGACCCCGTTGCCCTTGGCAGTTCCGCGATGCTGGAACGCTATGAACGTGCCCGCATGGTCGACATACGTGCCCGGATGGCGGCAATCGACGCCTACAACCGCATTTGCCGCTCAGGGGCGGGCTGGGTGCGGAAGGTGCGGGTCGAAGGATTGCGGCTGGTGCATGATCTGGCGCCGGTCCGGCGCGCGGTCATCCGGGCCGGACTTGGCGGATAGGCGGCTTCAGAATACCCGATCAAAGGCTGCTTCAAGCCGCGCCACGCTGGCGTCCGCGTCTGCCAGCTTATCAAGCCCGAACAGACCAATGCGGAAGGTCGAAAACCCCTCACCCTCACCCACCTGCAATGGGACACCTGCGGCGACCTGAAACCCTTCGGCAGCGAAGGCCCGGCCAGACTGAACCTCGGGGTCCGAGGTATAGCTGACCACAACGCCCGGCGCGCCAAAGCCTTCGGCGGCGACAGACCGGACGCCGCGCGCGCTCAGCGCTGCGCGGACCCGGTTCCCCTGATCCCATTGCGCCGCTTTCAGTTCTTCAAAGCCGACCTCTGACGCTTCGACCATCGCATCGCGGAAGCCGCGCAGCGCGTCGGTGGGCATGGTGGCGTGATAGGCATGACCGCCGCCCTCGAACGCCTCCATGATCGACAACCATTTGCCCAGATCGGCCGAAAAGCTGGTCGATGCGCGCGCTTTCACCCGCTCGACGGCGGTCTGCGACAGCATCACCAGCCCGGCGGCGGGCGACGCGGACCAGCCCTTTTGCGGGGCCGAGATCAGCACATCGACACCCAACGCTTTCATGTCCACCCAGACACAACCCGACGCGATGCAATCCAGAACCAGAAGCGCGCCGACAGCGTGGGCTGCCGCCGCCACCTCTTTGATCCAGTCATCCGGCAGGATAATCCCTGACGAGGTTTCCACATGCGGCATGAACACGACTGCGGGCCGAACCTCGGCGATCTTCGCGGCAACCTCGGCTGCGGGGGGCGGCGCGAAGGGCGCTGTCGCCTCGTTCCCGGTGCGCCGCGCGGTCATCACATGTTCTTCCGACGGGATCGACCCGGCCTCAAAAATCTGGCTCCACCGGTACGAGAACCAGCCGTTGCGCACGACCAGCACGGTTTCATCCGTGGCAATCTGGCGCGCGACCGCCTCCATCCCGTAGGTGCCGCCGCCGGGAACGATTGCCACCGCGTCAGCGTTATAGACCTGGCGCAGCATCCCCGAGATATCGCGCATGACGGTCTGGAACTGCGCGCTCATGTGGTTCAGCGACCGGTCGGTAAAGACGACCGAGTATTCCAGCAAGCCGTCAGGGTCGATGTCGTTGCGCAGGGCGGGCATGGCAGATCTCCGGTTTTGGTTTGCACCCGGTTAGCGGGAAGCGATGTGCCTGTCCATGCGGTCGATTTGCACTGTCTGCGATTTAATCCGACACCGCTGGTTTGACAGATTTTCTGTCTGACAAGGATTAGGCTGAAGGAATAGTGTTTCTATTTCAAAGATCTAAGACGATGTCAGGCTGGAAATCCGTCAAATCCGAAGGACGTCAAATCTGCTTCATCTCAGCGGTTCAGGCCGCTTGAAAAGTGAACCACACTTCCCTGCGCGTCCCAAACCACTGATATTTCGCGGATTTGACGCCAGCGGTGCCGGATTAATGGGTCCTGACCCTAGGACGTCAGCGGAACGCCGGGCGCCAACAGGGAAGGATCGACGGCAACCTCGATCAGGTTCACGCCGCCGCGCCCGCGGGCGGCTGCAAGCGCGTGTTGAAACGACGCCAGATCATCAACTTTTTCGGCATGGGCCGTGAACGAGCGGGCAAAGGCGCAGAAGTCGGAGTTGATGAGGTCAGTGCCCGAGACGCGGCCGGGAAATTCACGCTCCTGATGGGCGCGGATGGTGCCGTAACGGGCGTTGTTGATGACGATGACGGTCAGGCGCAGGCCGTGGTGGCAGGCTGTTGCCATCTCTTGGCAGGTCATCATGAAACAGCCGTCGCCCGCAATCGCAAAGACTTCGCGTTCGGGCGTGGCGGTGGCAGCGGCAATGGCGGCTGGCAGACCATATCCCATCGAACCAGAGGTCGGTGCCAGTTGCGTTCCGGGTTCGCGGAACCGGAAATAGCGGTGCAGCCAGCCGGCGTAATTGCCGGCACCGTTGCACAGGATCGCGTCGCGGGGCAGGTCGGCCGCCATATGGGCGAACATCGCTGCAAGGGCATCACCCGCGTCGGGTTTTCCATAGGCCTCGAACGCGCGCCGCAGTCCGTTGCGGCGCGGCTCGAAACGGTCGGGCGCAATCGGGGCCCACTCGGCCACGGCGTTGCAGAAGCTTTCGGTGTCCGCGATCAGCGAGATCTCGGGCTCGAACACGCGGCCCGGTTCTTCGGCGGCGGGAAACACATGCGCCAGCGACTGGTGCGGCACGGGGGCATTCAGCAGCTTGTAGCCGCCGGTCGTGATCTCGCCCAGGCGGGGACCGATGGCGATCAGCAGGTCGCTTTCTGCCACGGCCATATCCAGAAACCCGGCCCGCCCGACGGCGAAGTGGCCGACATAGTTCGGATGATCGTTGTTCATCAGCGCCTGGCAGCGGAACGAGGCGGCGACCGGCAGGTTTTGCACCTTTGCGAAGCGTTCCAGACTTTCGATGCCGCGCGCCGTCCAACTGCCACCGCCTGCGATGATCATGGGGCGTTGGGCGTCAGAAAGCCGGTCCCGCAGCGCCCCGAGCGTCTTTGGCGAAGGCTGAAAGCGAGGCGGTTCGACCCGCCGCGGGGGCGTTGGCGCGGGCAGCATGTCATAAAGCATGTCTTCAGGCAGCGCCAGAACGACCGGGCCGGGCCGCCCGGACATGGCTGTGCGATAAGCGCGGATCAGGTATTCCTGAATACGCGCCGGATCGTCGATCTGCGCCACCCATTTCGCCATCTGGCCAAACATGCGGCGATAGTCGATTTCCTGAAACGCCTCACGCTCGACCATGCTACGGGCGACCTGGCCGATGAACAGGATCATCGGCGTCGAATCCTGAAACGCGATGTGAAGGCCCGCACTGGCATTCGTCGCGCCGGGACCACGGGTGACCATGCAGATGCCGGGCCGCCCGGTCAGCTTGCCATACGCATCGGCGGCCATCGCAGCACCGCCTTCCTGGCGGCAGGTGATGAATCCGATCTCGGAACCGCGCCCGTGCATGGCGTCCAGAACCGGAAGATAGCTTTCGCCGGGGACGCCGAATACATGGGTGCAGCCTTGCCCGACCAGAAGGTCAACAAGATGGTCGGCGGCGCGAATCTGGTTCGGTCTCATTCTGGCATCCTCGCCCTGTTTCCCAAGCCCCGGTTCGGGGTCCGTTCTGGCGCAACGCGCCGCCAGGGCCAATGGTTTTCTGGCGTTCACGGGCGCCCCCCCGCGCGGGGCTACGGACCAGCCACTGCGCGCTGCGGACCCGTCAGGCGCGCGCTGTCGAGTGGCGCTGAAGCAGGCGCAGATCACAGCGCTGGCGCGTCACCTCGTCGGTTTCGCTTCGCAGAAGGCGCAGCAGTTCCTGACCGGCCATGGTGCCTATGGTGCGCGCCGGAATCCTGACGGTGGTCAGCGCGGGCTCAATCTCGGACGAGCCCTTGAAATCACCGATACCGACAATCGACAGGTCGCGCGGCAGGCGCAGCCCGTGGCGCTGGGCCGCGAATATCGCACCCTGGGCGATGACATCGTTTCCGCACAGCAGCGCGGTTGGCTGATCGGGCAGGGCCAGGATCTCCAGACAGGCGCGCTTGGCCTCGGATATCAGATAGGGCGCGCGCGAGCGCCAGATCTCGGGCACGTCAATGCCTGCCGCGCGCAGCGTATCATCCGCGCCCTGCCACCGATCCCGCGCACGGTCATTTTGGTGGGTGTCGGGAAACAGCGTCGCGATCCTGCGATGGCCAAGGTCGATCAGATGCTGCGCGGCCAGTTTCCCCGCAAGCCGGTTGTCGGCCCCGACACAGGGCAATGCGCTGTCGGGATCAAAGTTCCACATCGAGATTGTGGGAACCTTCTGTTCCTCGATCAACTGGAAGGTTTCATCGGCGTGATGGAGCCCGATAAGGGCGATGCCATCGACGCGGTGTTCCAGAAATTTGCGCAACACCGAGTATTCGCGTTTCAGGTCAAATCCATGGCTGGCCATCAGGATTGTGAACCCTTCGTCATCCACCGCGTCCGAGAACGCCTGCACCACTTCGCCAAAGATCGCGTGGTCGATGGTGGGGACCACGACGCCGATGGTGGCAGAGCGTTTTCCGTGCATCGCCTGCGCCGCCCGGTTGCGGATATACCCCAGCTTTCGCACCGCCCGATCAATCTTTTTCCGAGTCGCCGGATTCACCAGATCGGGGTGGTTGAAGCTGCGCGATACCGTCGAAATTGACACGCCCGCAGCCCGTGCAACGGCATGGATGTCCGACTTAATATGCTGTTTTAATGTGGTAATATTGGATGCCTCCGCTCATTTTATGAAAACATTTGCATTACTGTTTTCATCCCATAGCCTGATGCATCAGTCAATGATTGGCATCATGCGGAGGGGCCATGGAGTTTCTTGGATATTTTGGTGAGGTTTTCACACCACTATCCTTTGGCCTGCTGCTGATCGGCACGATTGGCGGGCTGATCCTTGGCGCGACGCCGGGCCTGTCGCCGACGATGGCTGTGGCGTTGCTGATCCCGTTTACCTTCAAGCTTGAGGCGACGCAGGGGCTGATTCTGCTGGGGGCGGCCTATACCTCGACTGTGGCGGGGGGCGCTGTCAGTGCGATCCTGCTGAAGATACCGGACGCGCCGGCGAATATCGCAACGACGCTGGACGGGCATACGATGGCCACCCAGGGGCGCGGGGCCGAGGCGTTGCAAATCTCATTCCTTGCATCCGCCGTCGGGGGCATTTTCGGAGTGCTGCTGTTGATCTTCCTGACGCCGGTTCTGGCGGAATGGGCGCTGGCCTTCGGGCCGTCGCACCTGTTCTGGATGGCGATCCTGGGGGTGACGATCATTGGCTCGCTCGATGGGTCGTCCGTGGTCAAGGGGCTGCTGTCGGGCTGTATCGGCATGTGGCTGGCAACCATCGGGTTTGACGACATCATGGGTGCGCAGCGCTTCATCTTTCACAACAGTCTGAGCGGCGGCATCAACATCATCGCCGCGTTGATCGGGCTATTCGCAATCCCCCAGGTTCTGACCATGTTCGCCAAAGGGCGGCATCAGGTGAACATGGAGGTCATCAAGGTCGAAAAGCACGCCATCGGGGACGCCTTCAGAGAGGTTTTCCGCCGCGCCCGCGCGCTGTCCATCGGCACCGCCGTCGGATCGGTCATCGGACTGATCCCCGGTGTCGGCGGACAGATTGCCGGGCTGGTGGCTTATGACCAGTCGAAGAAATTCAGCCCGGAACGGGAAAAATTCGGCACTGGCCATTCCGAGGGCGTGATCGCCGCCGAAAGTGCCAATAACGCCATGGTCGGCCCGTCGCTGGTGCCGCTTTTGACGCTGTCGATCCCGGGCTCACCCACGGCTGCGGTACTGCTGGGTGGGCTGCTGATCCACGGGATTTTTCCGGGCAGTGATTTGTTCGACAATCACCCGGATGTGGCCTGGACCTTCATCAACTCGATGCTGATCGGGCAGGTGCTGATTTGCATCTTCGGCCTCTATGTCGCCGGACTGGCCGCGCGGGTCGCACAGGTGCCGCAATGTGTCATGGCCGCTGTTGTTCTGGGGCTGGCGGTGTTCGGCAGCTATTCGGTGCAATCCTCGATGGGGGATGTCTATGTGATGGCATCGCTCGGCGTGATGATGTTCTTCCTTGAACGCTTCGGCTTTTCCGCAGCACCGCTGGTTCTGGGCCTGATCCTTGGCCCGATTGCCGAGGCGAACTTCATCCAGGGCTCGATGATTGCCAATGCGACCGATGGGCTTGGGGTCTATTTCTTCGGTGGTCCACTGAACCTGGTTCTGATCGGCGTTGTCGTCGCCTCGATCATCTATTCGATCTGGATGGAGCTGCGCCACCGCCACGTCACCACCAAAGAGGATGCCCTGACATGAACCGCATGCAGCACATCATCCCTTCGGGCATCGTCGCTTTGGTCGGCATCTGGGTCGCCTATGTCAGCTACACGCAGACCCCGGCCGAGGCCTTCTTGTTCCCGCGCCTGATTGCGACCGTCTTCGTGATCCTGGCGCTTTGGACCTTTGGCAAGGCGGTGCTTGGACTGTCCAAGGTGGGCAGCGGCGTTTCGGTTGCGATGTGCCGCAATCTGGTGCCGGGGCTGCTGGTCATGGTGGTCTATGTCTTCTGGGCCGCCAAGGGGCTTGGGTTTTACACAGGCACGGCCATCGCGTTTTTCGTGGCCCTGTCACTTTATGATCCGGCCCCGCACGGAGCGGTCAAAAGCTGGGTCAAACGCCTCGTCATCACGGTGGGCTTCATCGCGGTCATGTACGCGTTGTTCGCCGTGGTTCTGAAAGTCTGGACCCCGAAAGAGGTTCTGTTCTAACCCGTTGAATTGGCGGGAAATTTCCAAGGGAGGAAACACCGATGAAGAAACTACTTGCAGGCGCCGCAATGGCCCTGATGGCCATGGGCGGTAGTGCCGTTGCCGACAGTCATGCGAATTACCCTGAACGCCCGGTGATGCTGATGGTCAGCTATGGCGCGGGTGGGGCGACGGACTTTCAGGCGCGCATCGTGACGATGACCGCCGGTAACGAAGACGCGCTGGGCATGCCGATTGCGATCCTCAACAAGGCCGGGGCCGGTGGGCGCGTCGGCTGGAACTGGCTGGCCACGCAGGCCGATGCCGATGGCTATACGCTGGGTGCTTACAACGTTCCGCATTTCATCGCGCAGTCGATTGAAGGCGGTGTGGAATATTCCACCGAAAGCTTTGAGCCGATTGCAAACTGGGGCGCAGACCCGGCGGTCTTCGTGGTTCCGGCAGACAGCGAGTTCAACTCGATGACAGAGGTTGTCGACTGGGCCAAGGCGAACCCCGGTAAGCTGACATTCTCGGGCGCTGGTTTGTTTGTGGGTCACCACATCGCGGCGCTACAGCTAGAGAAAGCAGCGGGCGTCAAGCTGGCCTATATCCCGAACAACGCAGGCGGTGCGGGCGCCATGAAGGCTGTGATCGCTGGTGAGGTTATGGGCGGCGTGAACAACCTGTCCGACGGTTTCCGCGCGGCTGAGGCTGGGAACGTCAAGATCCTGGGCGTGTTCGACCTGGAGCGGAACGAGTTCCTGCCTGACGTCCCGACCCTGAAAGAGCAGGGTTTTGACATCGACAACGCCTCGGTCAACTTTCGCGGCGTGATGGTGCCTGCGGGCACCCCTCAGGCGATTATCGATCAACTGGCCGCCACCGTGCCAGAGATGTTCGCCAATGGTCGCGTTGCCGGCAAGATGAAGGCGGGCGGTTCGCCGATGCACATCATGACCCGTGAAGAGGTTCAGGCGATGTGGGCCGAACGCGAAGCGACCCTGAAAGAGCTTTTGGCAGGCCTCTGAGCAGTGACAGGGGCGGGGCGCATGGGTGCCCCGCCCGACACCCAAGGAATTCTGACATGACTGACGATCTTGCAAGCGTTGATGACGTCGTGACGCGCGCCCGCGCCGCCCAGACGCGGTATGAAGATGGCGCGACGCAGGACCGTTATGACCGCGTCGCTCAGGCCGTTGCCTGGGCCATCATGGAACCCGCACGCAACCGCGATTTGGCCGCGCTTGCCGTGGCCACAACCGGTCTGGGCAACGTGCCCGACAAGATTACCAAGAACCATCGAAAGACGCTTGGCCTGATGCGCGACATCAAGGACGTGCGCACCCAGGGCATTGTGCGCGACGACAAGGCAAGCGGCATCACCGAAATCGCCCGGCCCGTTGGTGTAATTGGGGCGATCGTCCCTTCGACCAATCCCGCCGCGACCCCCGCCAACAACATCATCAACGCAGTAAAATGCGGCAACGCCATCGTGGTTGCGCCATCCCCCAAAGGCGTGGCCAGCTGTGAACGGTTGCTGGACTTCATTCACGCGGAATTCGCCAAGATCGGCGCGGACAGGGACCTTGTCCAGATGGTTCCCGCGCCGGGCAGCAAGGAAAAAACCCAACGCCTGATGGAGGCCTGCGACAAGATCATCTGCACTGGCAGCCAGAACAATGTCCACCGCGCGCAGACCGCTGGAACCCCTGCTGTTGCGGTTGGTGCCGGGAATGCCACCGTCATCGTTGATGAAACCGCCGATCTGGACGCCGCAGCCGAGAAGATCCGCGCCTCGAAAACATTTGACAATGCGACCTCCTGTTCGTCCGAGAATTCTGTCGTTGTTGTGGATGCCGTCTATGACGCCTTTGTTGCCGCCATGGCCCGGGCGGGCGGCGCGGTGGTCGATGATGAGGCCGGGATCGTCGCAAAACTGTGGTCGGATGGACATCTGAACCGCTCGGTAATTGCCCAGGACGCTGACAAGATGATCGCGGCACTCGACCTCGACGTGCCGGAGGGGACCGAATATGTCGCCGTACCGACCAGTGGCATAGGCCCTGACCATCCGCTGAGCGGGGAAAAACTGTCGCGTGTGCTGGCCTTCTATCGCGCGCGGGATTTCGACGACGCGGTGGCGATCACCCGAAAGATCCAGCTGCATCAGGGCGCAGGGCATTCCGTTGGCCTGCATTCGGCCGATGACACGCGCGCAATGATACTGGCCAATGCGATCCCGACCTGCCGTGTGATTGTCAATCAGGCGCATTGTTTTGCGGTCGGCGGGGCCTTCAACAACGGCATGCCGTTTTCGCTGTCGATGGGCTGTGGCACCTGGGGCGGCAACGCCATCGACGACAATCTGCATTGGCGGCATTTCCTGCAAAGCACCAGGATCGTTCGGGAAATCCCCCCGCGTGAACCCGCGCTTGAGGATATATTCGCCGACTACTGGGCCAGCGCCGGACAATGATCGCGCCACCCGAAGGTACTGTGCGCAGCTGGCTGGACGATCGCGCCGAGGGCGCGCAGCGCGATCGGCTGGCGTTTCGCTTCTTTGATGACGCGGTAACCACGCTCAGCTGGGGCGAGCTGCGTGACCGCGCGCGCCGACTCGCGGCAGGGTTGACTGCCGCAGGATATGCGAAAGGCGAAAGTGTCGCCATCATGATGCCCAATGGCAGCGCTGGCGTGATTGCCGTCTACGGCGCGCTTTACGGCGGGTTCCGGGCGACGGTTCTGAACCTTGCCGCCGGGGATGACGCGATTGCCTATGCGTTGGAACATTCCGAGGCGCGTGTGGCGCTGGTGGGGGCGGCGCAAACGGATCAGTTTGCCACCTGTTCAAAGGGCCTGCACATCGACACGTTCGATGGCGCCACCGGGGCGGCGGCGCTGCACCCTGTGTCGGGCAATGACGCTGCCCTTTTGATGTATACCTCGGGAACGACGGGGCGGCCAAAGGGTGTCTTGCACAGTCATCGCAGCCTGCTGGCCGGCGGGTGGACGACGACCATCGCGCATGATCTCGGCCCGGATGATTGCGGGCTATGCGTATTGCCGATCTGCCATATCAACGGTCTGTGTGTGACCGTAATCGGCGGGCTGATCTCTGGCGGGACCATCGCGATGGCTCCGCGGTTTTCGGCGCGCAAATTTTGGGGGCAGATTGCCGACGCGCAGGCCACATGGTTTTCGGTGGTGCCGACCATCATCTCTCATCTGTTGCATGGCGATGCGAACCCGAGCGTGGAATGCCAGCGCCGCCTGCGCTTTGGGCGGTCTGCATCCTCGGCCCTGTCGCCCGATATCCATCAGGCCTTTCAGGACAGGTTCGCGGTTTGTGTGATCGAAACCATGGGGCTTACTGAAACAGCGGCGCAGATCCTGTCGAACCCGCTGCCGCCGGGGGTGCAGAAAATCGGCTCTCCGGGGGTGGCGTTTGGCAATGACGTTAGAATTCTTGATGACAATCAACACCCGGTGCCGCCGATGACACAGGGAGAGATCGCCGTGCGCGGCCCCAATGTCATGGTCGAGTATTTCAAGAACCCCGATGCAACGGCTGCGACAATTGACGCCGCCGGGTGGTTGCGTACCGGCGATCTGGGTCATCTGGACGACGACGGCTATGTTTTTGTCACCGGCCGCCTGAAAGAGCTGATCATCAAGGGGGGCGAGAATATTGCGCCCCGTGAAGTCGACGATGCGCTCTATTCCCACGCAGATGTGGTCGAGGCTGCGGCCTTCGCGCGACCCTCGGATATTTACGGTGAAACGGTCGAGGCTGCGGTGGTGTTGCGCGACGGATCATCCCTGTCGGAAACTGACCTTCTGGAGGTCTGCAAATCCCGGCTGGGTTCTTTCAAATGCCCCGATGCGGTGCATTTTCTGGATGCGTTGCCAAAAGGTCCATCAGGCAAGATTCAACGCCGGAATGTCGCCAGTCTGACGTCCCTGCCGAAATGACGCTGCTCTGGTGCAATCGGGCTTTTTAGTGGACGAATAGTCGTCAAACTGGTCAACTTTGCCCGAAACAACCGATGAAAAGGTGGGTGGGCGCCGTTGGTCAGCCAGAACAGCAGCCTGCGGCCAATGCTGATCGCAGCGGTAGGAGGATCGTCACGACATCGCCAAGGTATTGCTAAAGCGTTTCGGCTTGAACCTGAATCGCGAGGGATTCCCTTGAGACCTGATCTGTGATTCATCCTGTTTGGGAGGATGGATCATGTCAGCACCTTTGCCATCTGCGCTTCGGATACGGTTTCAGAGATACATTGAAGAAGGGTTGAGCGGGCGCGCGGCGGCGTTGCGGTTGAAGCTGTCGCCTGCCACAGGCGCGCGGTGGGCGCGTCAGGTGAGGATGAAGGGTCATGCGGAACCTGCCCGGCAGGGACCGCCGCGCGGCAAGGGAAAGCTGGCTCCGCATCGGGAATTCTTTGAGGAGTTGATCGCACAAGACCCTGACATCACGCTCTTTGAGTTGCGTAATGCGCTGGCCGATGCAGAGGGTGTGCGGGTGCATCACTCCTCCATCGCCAACCTTCTGTCCCGGCTCGGCTTCACGTACAAAAAAAGTCGCTGGTCGCAACCGAGCGCCGCCGCGCCAAGGTAAGGCAGCAACGGGCCGACTGGTTCAGATACCGCTCGCCAGCCATTGCGACCTTTCCTGAGCGCGTTGTCTTTATTGACGAAACCGCAGTGAAGACAAACCTCACGCGCCTACGCGGCAGAGCCAAGCGCGGTAAGCGCCTGACGATGGATGCGCCCTTCGGAAGCTGGGGAACCCAAACCTTGATCGCGGGCCTGACCCAAGGCGCGCTGATCGCACCTTGGGTCATCAAGGGAGCGATAGATGGCCCCGCCTTCGCGGCCTACATCCGCGAAGTGCTGGTCCCCGAGATCAACCCCGGCACTGTCGTCATTCTCGACAACCTGGCAACCCACCGGAATAAGGAGGCGACGCAGGCTTTACGCAATCACGGCTGCTGGTTCCTTTACCTGCCACCGTACTCGCCCGACCTGAATCCCATCGAGCAGGCCTTCTCTAAACTGAAAGCCCATTTGCGACGGATCGGGGCCAGGTCCTTTACCCAGGTCTTCGAAGCAATCGGAGCAATCTGCGATCTCTACGACCCAGTAGAATGCTGGAACTACTTTAAGGCCGCCGGATATGTCTCAGGTTAATGTCGAAACGCTTTAGGGACTCAGTGCTTGCGAAGTGTCCGCGCTATCACGGGCTGAGGGCTCCCAAAAAAAACCTCCCGACGATGTCGCTTTCCTCTCGTATCCGTCGCTTTCCGCTCGTATTGGGGCGATATTCATGTTTGGTGCTGCGCACAATTTGATCCCGTGCGAAACAGCATGAGAACCACAGGGAGAATACTGATGAAAAACTATCTAGCAGGCGCAGTCGTTGCGGCGTCGGTCACCATGGGTGCAAATGCCGCGCAGGCCGAGTGTGGCAAGGTTTCGATCACCGAAATGGACTGGGCATCTTCGGCCGTTGTGACCGCCGTCGCCGCCTTCCTGATGGAACAGGGCTATGGCTGCGATGTGCAAAAGGTGCCAACGTCGCTTGTTCCGGCACTGACCTCACTCGCAGAAACCGGAGAGCCGGACATCCTGACGGAAATCTGGGTGAACACGACCCCGCCGTATCAGGGCATGATTGACGATGGAAAACTGGTCGAGCTGACACACGTTCTGTCTGATGGCGGTATCGAGGCTTGGTGGATCCCTGAGTATCTGGCCGAATCCAACCCCGAGCTGACCACATGGGAAGGCATCATGGCCAACCCGGACGCTGTCGGTGGCAGATTTCACGACTGCCCGACGGGCTGGGGCTGTGACGTCATCAACAACAACAACCTGATCGCTGCGGGCTACGAAAATTCCGGGCTAGAGCGGTTCCAGCACGGGTCCGGTGAGACGCTGCAAACCTCAATCGCGGCTGCCTATGCCGACAAGGCGCCGTGGTTTGGCTACTACTGGGCGCCGACTGCGGTGCTTGGGAAGTATCCGATGGTTCAGGTCGCTGTTCCCGACTTCAATGAAGAAGGGCACGCCTGCAACGGCGATGTCGATTGTGCAAACCCGGTGTTTTCGGCCTATCCGGCATCCAAGGTGACCACTGCCGTGTCCAACACCTTTTTTGAGCGCGAGCCAGAGGTCGTTGCGCTGATGAAGAATATGTCCTTCACCAATGCGCAGATGGGCGATGTTCTGGCCTGGCGCCTGGACAACACTGCATCCTATGACGAAGCCGCCGTCTATTTCCTGACCAGCTACAAGGACGTTTGGGCGACCTGGCTGAGCGATGAGGCCCGGGACAAGCTGTCAGCGGTCCTGAACTAATCGTTTCGACGAGACACAAGCCTTCCCGCCCGACCGGCGGGGAGGCTTCTTGGGGTTTGGGGGCGACACGGGATGGCATTTTACGACGGTTTGTTCAAAGCACTTGGACTATCTGACTGGTGCGGTGCGGGAAGTTCGGACGCCCCGATGTCGATGGCCGATCTTCTGGCACAAAGCAGTGGCAAGGATGCCAGGGGCGAGGTCTTTCCCTTCCCGTCGCTCGACAACCTCAACGAAAGCTGTTCAAGCATCATCCAGTCGCGCGATGTCACCAAAGGCATCGAAGATGGATTTCTGGCGGCCAAGCCAGCTCTGAAAACGGTGCTGGACCCGATCACGCAGCCGCTCAGCTGGTTGCTGGACGGCGCGCTTTGGACATTCGACACGATCCCCTGGTTCATCATGGTGCCGATCCTGGTGGCGATTTCCTGGTATGCTTCGCGTTCCAAGGCCGTGACGGGGTTTGTGCTGTTTTCGATTTTGTTGCTGGGGCTGGTCGATCACTATGATGTTGCCATGCAGACGCTGTCGATTATCTTTGTCTGTACCGGGATATCTGTGCTGCTGGGCGTTCCAATCGGGATTGCGATGTCCAAATCGGACCGGTTGCAACGCGGCGTGGTCCCGGTGCTGGATCTGCTGCAGACTCTGCCGACCTTCGTCTATCTGATCCCGCTGATCTTCCTGTTTTCGGTCACGGAATCCAAGCTTTATGGAATCGCGATCATTCTTTATGCTATCGTGCCGGTTGTGCGGCTGACCGATCTGGGCATCCGCCTTGTGGACAAAGACGTTATCGAGGCTGCGAATGCGTTCGGCATGACCGCGCGCCAGAAACTCGTGAAGGTGGAATTGCCGCTGGCCTTGCCCAATATCATGGCCGGGGTGAACCAGACGATCATGATGTCGCTGGCGATGGTGGTGATTGCGTCGCTGGTGTCGGCACCGGGATTGGGCGTGAACGTTCTGCGCGGAATTCGGAACCTGGAACTGGGCGTCGGGATCGTGGCGGGCATTGGCATCGTGCTGCTGGCGGTGATCCTGGACCGGGTCTCCAAAGCGGCGCTTTCACGGGTCGACATGACCCGCGTCAAACATTGATCGGCCGACCATGACCCAGGAACCCAAAGTCAGCCTGCGCGGGCTCTACAAGATCTTTGGCAACAGGGATACGGCGGCGCTGAAGCATGTTCTGGCGGGGATGGGCAAAGAGGATTTGCTGCTCAAACACCGCCATGTTCTTGGCCTGCGGGACATCAACGTCGACATGCAGGCGGCCGAGATCACAGTCGTCATGGGGCTTTCGGGGTCGGGCAAGTCAACCCTGATCCGGCACCTGAACCGACTGATCGAACCAACCGCGGGTGAGATTCTGGTCGACGGCGAAGATGTTACGGGGCTGTCCGACACCGGGTTGCGTCGTCTGCGCCAGAACAAGATGTCGATGGTGTTTCAGAAGTTCGCGCTTTTGCCACACCGGACCGTTTTGCAGAACGCCGGGCTGGCGCTGGCGGTGCGCGGCGAAGATGCGTCCGCCTGTGAGGCAGAGGCCCGCAAATGGCTGGACCGTGTCGGGTTGCAGGGGTTTGAAGACCACTATCCGGCGCAATTGTCCGGCGGAATGCAGCAACGGGTCGGCATTGCGCGCGCCCTGACCGCGAACACTGACATCATGCTGATGGATGAGGCTTTTTCGGCGCTCGACCCGCTGATCCGCACCGACATGCAGAACCTGCTGCTGGAATTGCAGGCGGAACTGCAAAAGACCATCGTGTTCATCACACATGATCTGGACGAGGCATTGAAGCTGGCAGATCATCTGGTGATCCTGAAGGATGGCGCGGTCATCCAACAGGGGGAGCCGCAGGGCATACTGCTGCAACCGTCCGATCCCTACATCGAAGATTTCGTCAGCGACATCAATCGCGCCCGCGTGTTGCGCGTGAAGTCGGTGATGGGACCGCTGACCGGGTCGGATTTCGCCGGCGATGTCAGCCTGCACGACAACCTGGAATCGATGATCGCCCGTTCGGGCGGTGATACGACGCTGCACTACCGGGTCATGGACGGCGACACAGCCGTGGGTGAGTTGCACATGCGCGATCTGGTGAAAGCGTTGGTGCCGCGCCTGTCGTCAGAGAAAAGCTGACGCGAAGGACGCGGCCTGCGCCTGCGGCGGGCACCGGGCGCAGACCATTCCGATAGCGGTTCAGGTATTCAGGATGGCGCTGTCAGGCCGGAATCGGATGACACTGCGAAGCCAGAAACGCGCATGGACATCCATCACGCAGCGTTCTGGTCAGGCTGCATCCGGGCCTTGCTGAGGTCCATAAAGTGGCGTTTTCGCCGACTGAATTCACGATCATTATAAACTTCGGATGCCAGCCAGATGAACCCTTGTTCCAGTTCCTCGACGCTCATCTTTGCAGGTTGAAAGTTCACGTCGAAAAGGGTGCATCTGTCCCAAAAACGCTCCTCCAGCAGGCGGCCTGCGTTTTTCAGCCGCTCAAACAGCGGGGTCCCGAGAAAGGGGGTCTGCACGGTCAGTTGCACTTCAACAAGGTTTGATGTGCGGATGAAATCGCGCAGTTCGGCAAAGACGGCATTGGTGTGGGAATCCAGACCCAGAACAAAGGTGCCGTTGACGGTGATCCCCGCCGCCTGGATGCGCGTGATTGCCGACAGGTAATTGTCGAAACGCTTCGCCTTCCAATTGTGCGGGTCCAGATCCAGAAGATCGCTTTGGCTGGGGCTTTCCAACCCGATCAGGATCTGCTTGCAATCGGCACGGGCCATCAGGTCCAGTAGCTCTGGGTCGTCGGCAACGGATATATCCGTTTCGGTAAACCAGCGCAGGTTGAGCGGTTCCATCTGCCGCAGCAGTGCCTTGCCCCATTTCTTGTTGATGAAAGTATTGTCATCGGCAAATTCGACAAATGGATTGTCGAAGACCTGCGTTGCGCTGCGCAACTCATCCATCACAAGGTCCACAGGCTTTTGCTGAAAGCTAGAGGTGATGCGCAGGCTTGCGGCGCAGAACTCGCAGGCGATCGGACAACCGCGTGAGGTCTGGACGGTGACGCGATTGTAGGGGCGTCCTTCCATCAGGTCGAACCGCGGCTTGGCATAATTTTCGGGTGCGAAAACGGCCTTGCGCAACCCGTGGTATCGCGTCTGCATCCGGCCCGCCCTGAAATCGGCGACAAGCTGCGGCCAGGCCCCTTCGGCCCCGTTCAGCACGATGGCATCCGCATGCATCTGCGCTTCATCAGGCATCAGCGTCACATGAAGACCGCCCAGAACGACCGGCACCCCCATGGCCCGATACCTGTCGGCCAGCTTATAGGTCGCCTCGATCCGGGCCGTGAAGGACGAGATGCCGACAAGGTCGAAACGCTCTAACGGCTCGTCTTCATCCGGCAGGGTGTCGAATTCGAGGTACTCAACCTCGACATCCGGTGGGGTCAGGGCAGCCACCGTCAGCGGGCCCAGACTTGGCAGAGAGGCGATGACCTTGCCCCGGTTGACGAACCCCGGAAGGGTCACGCCCAGTTCGGCCAGTTCCTGCGTGCGCACGCGGACCCCACTCATCGCGATCAATCCGATCCGCATCACGCCACCTTCGCGATTTTGGTTTGCGCCTGTTCGACAATGTCGAGCATTCCACCGATGGTCGAAGCCTTGTCGCTGTCGAGGTCAAGGATGGTCAGGTCGAAACGTTCCTCGATCTCTGACAGCAGCTCAAGTCGGCCCAGGCTGTCCAACGCGATTGCGGTGCCCAGATCGTCGTCCAGCCGCAGATCGGACGCATCCTTTTCGGTCAGCCGGGTGAGGGTTCTTCGAATCTCGGCCTCAATATCCTTGCGGTTCATGCCGGTTCTCCTTGATGTTGGCGAATTGCACTGAAGGCGGCGACGGTGATCGCCACGGCGATTGCTGTCGTGGGAATTGGGGTGAGGTATTTAAACGGCTCAGCCACGGCGGCGGCGATCAGGATGGTTGGCATCAGAACGTTGCCCAAGGCCATTGCCACCAGCCCCAACCGCCCGAGCGCGGGTTGAATTGGTGCTGCGGTGATCTGACGGGCGACCATCATGTGAAGGATGCCCAGGGCAAACATCGCCACATGGGCCAGGCGCAGGAATCGCCTTGGCAAGGCATCGTAATCGCCGATCCACTCGGGCGTCGGAAATGGGCCGTTGAAGGACCAAAGCCCCATGAGCATCCCGCTCAGCACTCCGGCGAGGATCGAACACCAGGCAATGACCGAGGCGCGGGACCGCGCGGCGGTCCAGGCGTCCAGTGGGGCGGCTATCGGGTTTCTCACGGGAATCTCCATTTTGATAAGCGACGCTTAATTTAGATAGTAAGTAAATAAGCACCGCTCAATAACCAGTTTGCGATTTTTATTGGAAATGGGTTAACATGCTGAATTATGGCCAGAAGATCAGATCATACGCGAACGGAACTCAGGCAATTGGCGCTGGAATCGGCGGAATCGATTGTTGTCGAGGGTGGGATTGACGCCTTGTCGGGCCGCAAGGTGACCAACCGCATCGGGTACACGATCGGCACGCTGTATCAGCTGTTTGACGGCATGGACGATCTGGTCGAGCAAATGAATGCGCGGACATTGGCGGCGCTGTACGAACATTGCCGCAAAGGCGCCGAACAGACCAACGTCGCAGATCAATTGCGCGCTTTCGGTATCCTGTTCATCGAGTTTGTGAAGGCGCATCCGAACCAGTGGGACGCCATCATGTCCTATCGCTTCAAGCCCGGGCATTCCCCGTCTGACGCCTACAACGATGAAATCATGCGCCTGTTTGGGCTGATGGAGGCGGCGACACGCCAGTTCTATGGTCCGGGCGAACAAGCGGATCACGGGGCAGATATGGCCGTTTTGTGGGCCAGTCTGACCGGGATATTCGGCGTCGCCAACTCCGAACGTCAGGTCGCAGGGTTGTCGCTGGAACAGATGCTGGACCGGCTTATCCAGATGTATCTGAAGGCCCGGTCCTGACCCGGAAGCGGCGGCTACAGCCGCCAAGATCGGGCAGGGGGTGCCCATATGGGCACCTGCGGCGGTGGCGTCCTATTCGGCGGGCAAATACCCGGTGATCAGTTGGCGAAGCCCGAATGCCGCGCCAAGGAATATGCACAACGCTGCAAGCGGCGCGCTGAACGCCAGCGTCGAAAAGGCCGATATCCCCTGACCGACACTGCAACCAACCGCAAGCACTGCGCCTGCGCCCATCATTGCGGCCCCGCCGATCTGGCGGCGCAACTCTCGCGGATCCTCGCAGGCCTCCCATCGGAAATGCCCTTTCGAGTATGATCCCAGCAAAGCCCCGACAAGAACGCCGGTGACCGACCCGACGCTGAACGACAGCGTATTGCCGATTGTGTTGAAAAACTCCGTTTTAGGGCCTGAACGATGATTTTTCTTTCCATGCAGCCCGATCCTAAATTTTTGGCGCGGGGGTCGGCCCAAATCGCCTACATGCGCTCACGCGCAGCCATGCGCTGTCTCGTGGTCAAAGCTTTCCGACTATTTCGCTTCATAGGTTTTCGCAAGAAATCCGCGACGCTCTGATTTCGGAGTTTTTCAACACAATCCGCCGGATGCGGTCATTGCATAAAGCAGCGTGTCGCCGATTGGGACGGCGAAGGTGTGGGTTTCGACCGGTTCGATGCCAAAGCCGGTTCGGGCGATCCACGCGGTGCCGACCCAGCCAGAGGTGACGGCAAGCCCGACGACGGCACCCCAGAATATGTGACCGGGTGAGCGTCGCATCGCGTGGCTGCCCAGCCCAAGGATCAGCAGGACGCCCGCAAACAGTAACCCGGTGACAAGCGGTTGCCAGCCAAGCAGGCTGGTTGCCAACTGGCTGAACCCCTGCGGGCCGGTCGGGTTGGTATCGACCGGAAACAGCCAGACGCGGGCATGGGCCAGCGGACCAGACATCACCACATAAGCCGACAGCCCCATGACGATGACAATCACAAGCGAGCGCAGGTCGCCACCACCCAGCCGCGCCAGCGCGCCATATCCACAATTGCCCGACATCGCCATGCCATAGCCGAACAGCAGCCCCCCGATGATCACCGCCAGCGGGTTCCAGACCTGACCCAGATAGGCCGTGTCCGCCGCGCTCAGTAGGCCAGTTTGCAGGGCCGACTGTGTTCCCGCAATCGCAACGGCCAGCGCGATGGCCCACATGCGCAACCGGCGATCATCCGAAGAATAGAGCGCGTCTTCGATCGCCCCAAGCGTGCAAAACCGCCCGATCCGGGCTGCCAGACCCAGTGCAATGCCGCCGGCAAGCCCGATCAGCGCGGCGGCGGTTTCTTCTCCGAAAGCCTCCAGCATATCAGTTCCATCCAGATTGCAAGGGGCGGGGCGGGCGTGCCCCGATGCTCAGCTTGATCTGCAAAACAGATCGTAGACAATCTCGATGATCTGGCGCGGGCGGTCGTCGGTCAGCCGGTAATAGATCGCCTTGCCTTCGCGGCGCGGGGTCACCAAACCCTCCAGCCGCAACCGCGACAGTTGTTGGGACACCGCTGCCTGGCGCGCGGACAGAAGGTCTTCCAGCTCGGTCACCGATTTTTCGCCCGACGCCAGATGGCACAGGATCATCAGGCGCCCCTCGTGGCTGATCGCTTTGAGGAAGGCAGAGGCGCGCATCGCGTTGCGCATCATCTTCTCCATATCCTCAGCGCAGGTGTTTTCGTCAAAGACCGGCAAGCGAGACGGCGCTGCGGTCGGATTATTTGCGTGCGATTCCAGCGACATATCGGTTACCCCGCTTCGTTCTGGGCGATCCCCGCCCGTTCCAGCATCATCGCCAAAAGGCCCCAGAAGAAATCTTCGCCGGGGTAGCCCTCCAGTCGGTCAACCTGGACACCGTCCTGAACCAGCAGGAAGGTCGGCGTGAAGCGGACACTTGATGTCAGTGAAATACCATCGGGGGGCGTGTCGTGAATATCATAGCGGCGCAGCGGCGCGGCTTTGCCTTCCGCCGTCTTCGGATAAATCACGGCGATTTCCGTGTTCCAGCGCTCACACCAGAAACAGCCGTCTTCCTCGGCCATCAGCAGGATGGCTTCGGCGCGCACTGTGGCTGGCAACGCGACGAGGACGGCCAGCAGGAAGGCTCTTACTGCGGTCAAAGAACGCTCCGATTGACGATCAGCTTGCTCAATCATAATCTAATATTTGAATTCTTCAACAATCCTGGGCCGCCGTCATGTTCGATGTCACCTTCTTTGGCGCCGTGATCGCAGGATTGTTATCGTTCCTGTCGCCCTGCATCCTGCCGATTGTGCCGTTTTACCTGTCGTATCTGGCTGGCGTCGGCATGAACCAGATCGCCGAGGGGGCCAGCGTCACCCCCGCCGTACGCCGCCGGGCGTTTTTCGCGTCGGTCCTGTTTGCACTGGGCATCATCACGGTGTTCATGGGGCTGGGCGCGACCGCCACTGCCTTCGGGCAGGTGGTGCGAGAGTATTTCGACATTCTGCGCTGGACTGCGGCAGCGATCATCATCGCGATGGGGCTGCACTTTCTGGGCGTGGTCCGGATCGGGCTGCTGTACAGGCAATTGCGCTCGGACGCGGGCGATACCTCGAACCTCGGGTATGTCGGGGCCTATGTCATCGGGCTGGCCTTTGCGTTTGGCTGGACGCCCTGCGTCGGGCCGGTTCTGGCGGCGATCCTGTTCACCGCTGCGGGTCAGGAGACGGTCGGGCAGGGGGCCTATCTTCTGTTTGCCTATGGTCTTGGCATGACACTGCCGTTCGTCGTCGCCGCCCTGTTCATCGGCCCGTTCATGTCCTGGATGGCGCGGTTCCGCCGCCACCTGGGTCTTGTCGAAAAGCTGATGGGCGTGCTGCTGATCGTCTTCGGCATCTTGATCGCCACCAATACAATCAACATCATTGCTCAATGGATGCTGGACACCTTCCCGTCGTTCAGCGCCGTGGGCTGACCACCGGAGGACTTCTTATGAAACGTTTGATCCTTGCACTACTCGCGGTGGCATTTGCCACCAACGTCGCGGCCGTCGAAGTCGGCGATGACGGGCTGCACAAGACGCCCTGGATGCGCGACACCTTCAAAGACCTGGACGAGGCCAATGCCGAAGGCAAGCGCCTGCTGATCATGTTTGAACAACGCGGATGTGGCTATTGTGCCAAAATGCATAATGAGGTGTTTCCGGATCCGGACGTGACGCAGATGATTGAAGCTAATTTTTTCGTCGTTCAGCTGAATCTCCATGGCGATACCGAGGTCACTGATTTCGACGGCGAAACGCTAAGCGAAAAGCAAATGGCCCGTAAGTGGGGCATCCTGTTCACGCCGACAATCATGTATTTGCCCGAAGCGGTGCCGCCGGGGATGTCAGCTACACAAGCTGCCGTTGCCGCCATGCCGGGCGCGTTTTCCAAAGGCACTACTCTGGATCTGATGACCTGGGTTCACGAAAAGCGGTATCTGCTTGATAGCGAGGAGGATTTCCAACGCTACCATGCGCGACGGATCAAGGAACGAGATGACGGATTCACGGATTGAGACGCTCTAAAATTCAAAAAAACGAATTTGTTGTTGCGATCACGGGATAGTGTACCGTAGTCTACGTAAAATCCGAGCTTAGGGAGGGCTCATGAAACGCATAGGATTGGCGACCGGATTCGCCGCAATTCTCGCATTTCCGCTGGCAGCCGAAGACGTGAAGCCGATGATGGTGGCGTTCGCTGACGGGGCCGTGGAAGACTCGCTGACCGGGCAGGCGGGTGACGCCGCCGAGGGGCGCAAGGTGGCCATGGGGCGCAAACTGGGCAATTGCCTGGCCTGCCACATGAACGCCGACATGGAGGAACAGCCATTCCATGGCGAAGTTGGCCCGCCGCTGGACGGTGTCGCCGATCGCTGGAGCGAGGCTGAGTTGCGCGGCATCGTGACGAACTCCAAGCAGATGTTCGAAGGCACGATCATGCCGGCCTTTTACATCGACGACGGGTACGAGCGTCCGTTGGATAAATTCGCAGGCAAATCCATCCTGACCGCCCAACAGGTCGAAGATGTGGTTGCCTATTTGTTGACACTCAAAGAATGACGTCGGGGAGGGAATGATGACACTCACACGTCGAGACGTATTTGTACTGGGGTCCGCCGCTTTTGCGGGCACGGCCTTCGCCGGTCTGCCTGCCTTCGCGTCGGCAACCGATGATCTGATCGCCGAGTTCACTGGCGGTGCGGAAACCGGCAGTGGCGCGTTGGTTCTGACCGCGCCCGAGATTGCCGAGAACGGCAATACAGTGCCCATCGAGGTCGAAGCCCCCGGTGCGGTTGCGGTGGCGATCTACGCCGATGGCAACCCGGTTCCGGCGGTCGCGACCGTCAATTTCGGCCCGCTGAACCCGTCGCGCAGTGTCTCGACCCGTATTCGTCTGGCCAAAAGCCAGAACGTCATCGCCATTGCGAAGATGGCAGACGGATCGTTCGTGCGTGCCGAAGCGGCCGTGAAAGTAACCATCGGCGGCTGCGGCGGCTGAGCGAGACGAAGGAGAAGTTAAATGGCAGACGGTGTAAAACCCCGCGTCAAAGTCCCGAAGTCCGCTTCGGCAGGTGAAACGATCACGATCAAGACTCTGATCAGCCACAAGATGGAATCGGGCCAGCGCAAGGATGGCGATGGCAACCCGATCCCGCGGTCGATCATCAATCGGTTTACGGCGGACTTCAACGGCCAGAACGTCATCGACGTGACGCTAGAGCCTGCAATCTCGACCAATCCGTATTTCCAGTTCGACGCGATCGTGCCGGAATCGGGCGAGTTTACGTTCACCTGGTATGACGACGATGGCTCGGTCTATGAGACGACCAAATCCATCGACGTAAGCTAAATGGCTGACGCGACAGGGAGGATAACAATGAACAAATACCTGATAGCCACGGCAGCCATGCTTTCGGCCTCGGTCGCATTCGCGGGCGAGGATTCGACGCTGGAAATCGAGGGTGAGGTCTTCGTGACCCAAGTGGACGCCCCGGCGCATATGGAAAATGTCAGCACGATCTATTCGGGCTGGACCTACCGAACCGACGAAACCCAGGCCTTGCAGCTTGATGACTTCGACAACCCGTCATTCCTGTTCCTCGATCAGGCCATTGATCAATGGGACACGGTTGAGGGGAGCGAGGGCAAATCCTGTTCAAGCTGCCACGACGATGTGGCCGATTTCGCGGGTCTGAAGCCATCGCTGCCGCGTGTCGAAGATGGTGAGCTGGTCACTTTGACCAACCTTGTCAACGAATGCGTGACCGAGCGTATGGGCGGCGAGGCGTGGAAATACTCCGGCGCCAAAATGTCGGCCATGACCGCGCTGATTGCGCACCAATCGCGCGGCATGACGATGAGTGTCGCCATCGACGGTGACGCCGCCCCCTTCTGGGAACGTGGCAAGGACCTCTACTATACCCGCGTTGGCCAGCTCGACATGGCGTGCTCCAATTGTCACGAGGACAACTACGGCAACATGATCCGCGCCGATCACCTGAGCCAGGGCCAGATCAACGGCTTTCCGCTGTACCGGCTGAAGAACGCCAAGATCAACACGACCCACGGGCGTTTCAAAGGCTGCATGAGCAACATTCGCGCGACGCCCTACAAGGAAGGTTCGCCCGAATTCAAGGCGCTGGAGCTTTACATCGCTTCACGCGGCGAAGGGCTGTCGGTCGAAACACCCGCCGTTCGCAACTAAGCCATATGGCCCGCCCTCGAATTGTCGGGGGCGGGCTTTTTTCTAAGCACACGCATTCAACAATGCGCATATGATTGGAGCCCTCCGATGATCTCGCGTCGCGATTTTCTGCAAGCGTCCATGGCCGCCTCGGCGATTGTCGGGGGGGCGGGGTTCGGAAACTGGGCGCGACTGGCCGCACAGCAGCGCCTGACACAGGACCAGTTGTTGCAGTTTGACACCTTCGGGAATGTCTCGTTGATCCATGTCACGGACATCCACGCGCAGATGGTGCCGATCTATTTCCGCGAACCTTCGGTCAATATCGGCGTCGGTGACAACAAGGGCGTGGTGCCCCATGTCACGGGCGCGGATTTCCGCAAACTCTATGGCATCGACGATGGCAGCCCGTCGCATTACGCGCTGAGTTCCGGGGACTTCACGGCGCTGGCCGAAGGCTATGGCCGGATGGGTGGCCTCGACCGGGTGGCCACCGTGATCAACGCGATCCGCGCCGACCGGCCCGACGCGCTGTTGCTGGATGGCGGCGACACCTGGCACGGGTCCTACACCTGCTATCAAACCGCCGGGCAGGATATGGTCAACGTGATGAACACGCTGAAGCCCGACGCAATGACCTTTCATTGGGAATTCACGCTGGGGTCCGACCGGGTGACCGAACTGGTCGAGGGGCTGCCCTTCGCCGCCCTGGGTCAGAATATCTTCGATGTCGAATGGGACGAACCGGTCGAGTTGTTCCCGCCCTACAAATTTTTCGAACGCGGCGGCGTCAAGATTGCCGTGATCGGTCAGGCCTTCCCCTATATGCCCATCGCCAACCCGCGCTGGATGTTCCCCGAATACTCCTTCGGGATCCGGGATGAACGGATGCAAGAGATTGTCGATCAGGTCCGGGCCGAGGGTGCGGAATGCGTCGTCTGCCTCAGCCACAATGGCTTTGACGTCGACAAGAAAATGGCGGAGATCGTCAGCGGCATCGACGTAATCCTGTCGGGCCACACCCATGACGCGCTGCCCGAACCGGTGCTGGCGGGCGAAACGATCATTGTGCCGTCAGGCTCGAACGGGAAGTTCGTCAGCCGCGTCGATCTGGATATTCAGAACGGTCGGATGATGGGCTTCCGCCACAAGCTGATCCCGATATTCTCGGACGTGATCGAACCGGACGCCGAGGTTGCAGCCGTGATCGAGGCGGAGCGCGCGCCGCACATTGACGCGCTGACCGAGGTCATCGGCCAGACCGATACGCTGCTCTACCGCCGTGGCAACTTCAACGGCACCTGGGACGATCTGATCTGCGATGCGCTGCTGTCCCAGCGCGATGCAGAGATTGCGCTGTCCCCCGGAGTGCGCTGGGGGCCGTCGGTCATTCCGGGGCAGGCTATCACCCGCGAAGACATCTGGAACGTCACTTCGATGACTTACCCCGAAGCCTACCGGACCGAGATGACGGGCGAGTTTCTGAAAATCGTTCTGGAAGACGTGGCCGACAACATCTTCAACCCCGACCCGTTCTTCCAGCAGGGCGGCGACATGGTGCGCACCGGCGGCCTCGGCTATCGGATCGACATCGCGAAACCACAGGGGGAACGGATCAGCGACATGACCCTGCTGTCCACTGGTGAGGCGATTGATCCCGCGCGCGCCTATGTCGTCGCGGGCTGGGCCAGCGTCAACGAAGACACCGAAGGTCCGCCGATCTGGGACGTGGTCGAAGCACACATCAAGGCCCAGGGCACCGTATCGCTTGCACCGAACAACTCTGTCGAGATCATCAACGCCTGAGGAGGACGCGATGAGCGAAAACAACACAACCCGACGCAGCCTGCTGCGCGGCGCGCTTGCCGGTTCAGCCGCGATGATGGCCGGGCGCGCCGCCGCTGCGCCCGACCCGCTGATTACCGACCTGCAGGACTGGGCGAGCTTTCCCGGCGACCCGGTGGACGCGACGCCCTACGGCCTGCCGATCCGGTTTGAAGCAGACGTGATCCGCCGCAATGTGCCCTGGCTGACGGCGGACCCGATCAGCTCGATCAACTTCACGCCGATTCATGCGCTGGACGGGACGATCACACCGCAGGGCTGCGCGTTTGAACGCCACCATTCCGGTGCGATTGAGCTGGCGAAAGAGAATTATCGCCTGATGATCAACGGGTTGGTCGACCGCCCGCTGGTCTTCACCTACGAGGATTTGGAGCGTTTCCCGCGCGAAAACCGCGTCTATTTCTGTGAATGCGCCGCCAATTCCGGCATGGAATGGGCCGGGGCGCAGCTGAACGGTGCACAGTTCACCCACGGCATGATCCACAACATGGAATACACCGGCATCCCGCTGCGCAGGTTGCTGGCCGAGGCGGGCGCAGATGTGTCAGCCGACAAATGGGTCTATGTCGAAGGGGCCGATGCGTCCTCCAACGGGCGGTCGATCCCGATGGAAAAAGCGCTGGACGATGTGCTGGTCGCCTTCAAGGCCAATGGCGAAGCCCTGCGCAAGGAACACGGATACCCCGTGCGACTGGTTGTGCCGGGGTGGGAAGGGAACCTTTGGGTCAAGTGGCTGCGCCGGATCGAAGTGACCGATGCGCCGGTCGAAAGCCGTGAGGAAACGAGTAAATACACCGACGTTTTGGCGGACGGCACGGCGCGGAAATGGACTTGGGTGATGGATGCGAAGTCCATCATCACCTCACCCAGCCCGCAGCAACCGATCACCCATGGGGCCGGGCCACTGGTCATCACCGGGCTGGCCTGGTCGGGCCACGGGCAGATCACCCGCGTTGACGTTTCCAAGGACGGTGGCATGACATGGGAAACGGCGCGGCTGGGGCGGCAGGGCGACGCCAAGGCGCTGACGCGGTTCTATCTGGACACCGAATGGAACGGCGAACCCTGGCTGCTACAGGCCCGCGCGATGGACGACACCGGCTATGTACAGCCGACCAAGGATCAACTGCGCGCGGTGCGCGGCGAGAACTCGGTCTATCACAACAACGCCATTCAGACTTGGGCGCTGAGCACGGATGGGAGGGCCGAAAATGTCGAAGTTTCTTAACCTTGCACTGCCCGCCGCCGGTGGCACCGCGCTGGTGCTTGGCGGGGCCTACGGCATCGCGACCAGCAGCTATGGCAATGACCGGATCGACGTGCTGGAGGCCAACCTGACCGCGGCGCAGGCCGTTGCCTCTGCGCAGGTGGCCGAAGCGGGTGAGCTGCGAACCGCGCTCGAAGCCTTGAGCGCGACGACCGAGGAACAGATGGCCGCGCTGCGTGCAGAGGCTGGCGCGCAGGCCAACGCTGCCGAGCGTCAGATCGCGGCGCTTCAGACACAACTGCAAACTGCGCAGGCAAAGACGTCCGATGCGCCCGCCACCGATGCCGCAACCCTTGTGACGGCGGCGCCTAAGCCGGATCAGGGTTTCGGCCTGGGCCGCACCGCGCTGCCCGAGGAAATCGCCGCATGGGACGTCGACGTCCTGCCTGATGGGCGCGGCTTGCCCGAAGGCGCGGGCGATGTGTGGACAGGTGAAGAGGTGTTCGGTGAAAAATGCGCGTCGTGCCATGGCGATTTCGCTGAAGGCCGCGACAACTGGCCGGTGCTGGCGGGCGGCTTCGACACGCTTGCCGATGAAAACCCGGTCAAGACCGTGGGGTCGTATTGGCCGTACCTTTCGACCGTTTGGGATTACGTTCACCGCTCGATGCCATTCGGAAATGCAGGCACGCTCAGCGATGATGAGGTTTACGCAATCACCGCCTATATCCTGTTCTCCAACGATCTGGTGGGCGATGACTTCACACTCAGCCAGGAAACATTCGCTGATGTGACACTGGGCAATGCCGATGGTTTCGTCGTGGATGACCGGGCAGAGGTTGAGTATCCCCAGTGGCGCGCGGAACCCTGCATGGAAAACTGCAAGACTGCTGCGGCGCAGATCACGCGCCGGTCCACGGATGTGGGTGTGACACCTGCGGATGACGGCTCGATGGCGGAAAGCCATATGGAACAACAGCTTGCGCTTCTGGGCGGTGTCGAATGGGGCAAGGAACGGGTTGCCGGAAGCGTGTTCATGGGCGCGGGCGGCGTGGCCGAGGATGAGCCGGTCGAGGAAATCGCCAGTCTGGACCCACCAGCTGAAGCGGCAGAGGCCGCGGACCCGGCGCTGGTGGCCCAGGGCGAAAAGGCATTCCGCCGCTGCAAGTCCTGCCATGCGGTCGGTCCGGGCGCCAAAAATAAGACCGGTCCGCATCTGAACAGCGTGTTCGGGCGCACCATCGGCGGGCTGGATGGCTTCAAGTATTCCAGCGCCTTTCAATCCGCTGCCGAGGCTGGCCGCGTCTGGGATGATGCCAGCATTGCCGCCTTCCTCGCCAAGCCGAAGTCCTACATCGACGGCACGAAAATGACCTTCGCGGGCCTGAAAAACGAAGCTGATATTGCGGGCATCATTGCCTACCTCAAGGCAATTTCGCAATGAGGTCCGCCAGCGGATGCCGGGTGATGGCGGCGAGTGTTGTGGCGCTTTGCGCGTTGGCAGCTGGGGCCTGGGCATCCGGTGATCCGGCGTCCGGCGAAAAGGTCTTTCGCAAATGCAAGGCCTGCCATCAGGTGGGCGAGGGCGCGAAAACCCGCGTCGGCCCGGTCCTGAATGGTGTTGTCGGGGCAGAGGTCGCGGCGCGCGATGACTATGCCTATTCCGATGTACTGACCGCGCGCGGCGCAGACGGCGCGATCTGGACCAGCGCGGATCTGGATCGTTTTCTGGAACGGCCGCGGGCCGACGCTCCGGGTACAAAAATGACCTTTGCGGGGCTGCGCAAGGCGTCGGATCGCGCCGACGTAATTGCCTATCTGGCGACATTTGCGGCACCCGATGCGCGCGCGGAAGAGTTTTCCGTGACGCCAGAAACACTCGCCATCGAAGGCGACACCGAATATGGTGAATACCTGTCCAGCGAATGCACGACCTGCCATCAGGCGGACGGCAGTTCCGATGGCATCCCGCCGATTGCAGGGCTGGATACCGCAACATTCGTGACCGCGATGCACGCTTACCGCGAAGGCGCGCGCGAACATCAGGTCATGCAGATGATTACCGGGCGGCTTTCGGACGAGGAAATCGCCTCGCTGGCCGCATATTTCGAAAGCCTCAAAGACTGAGGTCAACTTTAGGGAGGAAGACCATGTCACTGAACAGAAGAACTTTCCTTGGTGCGGCTGCGGCTGCAACTTTGCCGGCACCGATGGTGATGGCCGCCGGACACGCCAAACCGCGCGTCGTTGTGGTTGGCGGGGGTGCAGGTGGTGCGACCGCCGCGCGTTACATCGCCAAGGACAGCGACGGGGCGGTTGATGTCACGCTGATCGAACCAACGCGCACCTATTACACCTGCTTCTTTTCGAACCTCTATATCGGTGGCTTTAAAGAGATTGACGATATCGGCCATTCCTATGGCACGCTGGCCAGTGAATATGGGATCAACGTGGTGCATGACTGGGCGACCGGCGTTGACCGGGATGCCAAAACCGTGGCGCTGGCCGGGGGCGGCAATGTTCCATACGACAAGCTGATCCTGTCGCCTGGCATTGATTTCGTCGATGGTGCGGTGCCGGGCTGGGATCTGTCAGCCCAGAACGCCATGCCCCATGCCTATAAAGCCGGATCGCAGTCCGAGCTGTTGCGCGCGCAGCTGCGCGCCATGCCCGAAGGCGGCACCTATGCGATGGTCGCCCCGCCCAATCCGTTCCGCTGCCCGCCCGGACCTTATGAGCGGGTGTCCATGGTCGCCCATTGGCTGAAGGCCAACAATCCGACCGCAAAAATCCTGATCGCTGATCCGAAAGAAGGGTTCTCGAAACAGGGTCTGTTCGAAGAGGGTTGGGAAAAGCACTACCCCGGCATGATCACCCGCATCGGCCCGGATTTCGGCGGCGGCAATGTTACGGTCGATCCCGCAGCGATGACGCTGGAAATCGATGGCGAGGTCGAGAATGTCGACGTCTGCAACGTGATCCCGGCGATGATGGCGGGCAAGATTGCCCATGACGCCGGTGTGACGGATGGCAATTGGGCCCCGGTCAACGCCGCCGATATGTCCACCAAGGCGGATGCGGATATTCACGTGCTGGGCGATTCCAGTCAGCAGGGTGATATGCCGAAATCGGGCTTTTCGGCCAATAGTCAGGCAAAAGTCTGCGCCAATGCGGTGCGCGGCGCGCTGACCGGGTCACGGGTGTTCCCGGCGAAATTCGCAAACACCTGCTGGTCGCTGATTGAAACTAATGACGGCGTGAAGGTCGGCGCAACCTATGAAGCGACGCCCGAAAAGATCGCCAAGGTGGACGGCTTTGTCAGCCAGACCGGCGAAAGTGCCGAGCTGCGCGAGGCGACGTACATCGAATCCGAAGGCTGGTACGCCGGGATTACTGCCGACATGTTCGGCTGATCCGCAAACAGACCCGGGCCGTGTGACATGGATCAAGACGCGGCCCGCGTGACGTGCAAGATTGATCGCAGAAAACAGGAGGTGCGGCATGCTCAAGCACGCAGTTGCGATCATCGCGCTATCGTTCCCGCTGTCTGCGCTGGCAGAGGATGCGGTCACGACGGAATTCGAGGGCAGCTTTGACGATGCGACCTTTGCGGTCGAAAACGCGATCATCGGCCAGGGGCTGGTGATCGACTATGTCAGCCACGTTGGCGATATGCTGGCGCGAACCGGCGCGGATGTGGGCAGCGCGCAGCAGCTGTTCGTAGACGCCGATATCTTCCTGTTCTGCTCGGCCGTGGTCAGCCGCGAGGTGATGGAGGCGGACCCGATGAACATCGCCCACTGCCCCTATGGCATCTTCGTTACCGAAACTGCGGGCGGGGTATCCATCGGGCGCCGGGATTATCCCGACGGTCCGATGGACAAGGTCGAAGCGCTGCTTGACGGCATCATCGCCGAAGCGGCAGAGAACTGAGCGCGCGCGGCCCTCAGGCCGCGAGGGCAGCAGCGCGGTTGGTGCCGCTGAGGGCCACGCCCGTGGCCCAGCCGCCCAGTGCAATGGCCGACAGTGCGATTATCGCCGCAACGCTGCCCGATGCAATCCCGGACAGGCCCGCGCCCACGGTGCAACCGCCCGCCAGCACCCCGCCGACGCCCATCAGCGCGCCACCCGCACCGTAACGCAGGGTTTGGCGCGGGCTTTCAAAGCTGTGCAGCTTCAACTCGCCCCGTGCCGCAGCGCTGAGGAAACTTCCCCCCAGCACACCACCGATAAAGCCAACGCCAAAGCCAGCCGGAATCGCCGATGAGGCTATGGTCCAGAACAACGTGTCGCTCCACGGCAGAGTGAAGGCCGCGGACTGGACGGGCAGGGGATCGAATTCGTCAAGAAGCAAGACGCTGGTCGCCGCCCAGCCGCCCACGGCCACAAACCCGATCAGCGCGGCAAACGTCAGGTGCAATACGCTGGGCTTGGCCCGGATGACCAAAGTTGCGGCCAGACCGATCACCACCAGAAGCAAAACGGCCAGCCCGATTGGCGCAGCGGCAAGGCTGGCGATGGGCGTATCAACGGTGAAGGCGCCCAGTGTCGTGCGCAGTGGCGCAAGAACACCCTTCAGCGTGGCATGGGCGGTGATGGCAAAAACGCTCAGCACAAAGATCGCGCGCAGGTTTCCCGTCCCGCTTAGGACTGTCAGGCGCGACACACAACCGCGCGTCAGAACCATTCCCGCCCCGAACGCCAGCCCGCCAAAGACCAATGCGGCCAGCGGCAGGTCGGCTGACAGGAACCGGTGACCAGACAGATCGACAAAACCGAATGTTGCCGCCAGCGCAAACCCGACAACAGCGGCCACCAGTGCCGTCAGCCAAACCGCTCCGGCTGATGCACGCTCGTCCGATGGTCCGGCAACCGCCCGGCGCAAACAGAACCGGGTGATCTGGGCGGCGACGCCGAAAATCAGCCCAAGCAGCGCGCCCGCAATCAGGTGCAAGGTGCGCGGTTCCAGTCCGAAATCATACAGTTCAAGCAGCATGTTCTTGCCCCATCTCGTCTCTTTGATAGGGACATGTTTCCGCCATGCTGCCAAGTCAATGGAGGGGCAAAGGACAAAATTCCTTCGCGGCGCGGGTTATCGGGACGGTTTGCCGGATCGTCGTGATCTGTCAGAGATCGGTTCGGGCGCGGCGGCTGCGACGGAACCGCCGTTCCTAATCACTCAAACTCCATCTGCTCATACACGCGCCCGGCATTTCGGGTGGCCAGTTGCTCGAACGTGTCGAGGTGCGCATAGGGCGATTGATCGACGTAATACGCCTCGGCCAGGTCACCGCCAGCGTCCAGATGCGCGCCGATCTGTTCGCGCAGATAGATCAGATAATCGCGGGTATAGCGGCGCACCTGCGCCATGTTCGTCGGATGCCCATGACCGGGGATCACATAGGTCGCGCCAAGCGCCTCGAACGCGGTATCCCAGGTGTCCAGCCAGTCGGCGGTCATCGTGTCGTCGAAGATCGGCAACATGCGTTCATGGAAAGCCATATCGCCGGCAATGACCAACCCCTGTTCGGGCAACCAGACCGAGATGTCTCCGGGGCTGTGGGCCGGGCCAAGGTGCAGAACCTCAATGCGGAAATCGCCCATCTCGATGATGCGGCTGTCTTCGAAGGTCTGGGTCGGTCCGGCCAGAAACGTACCTTCGGCCTTGTCGCGATTATAGCGCTTCATGCCTTCAAGGATCTGGCCGCCGTATTCCTCGAACTCGGCAGCGGCATCTTCATGTGCAAGGATCGGCACGCCCTGTTCGGCCCAATAGGAATTGCCCAGCATCGCGTGACCCTGACCGTTTTCGTCAATCACCAGCTTCACTGGCTGGTCGGTGATCACCTTGATCTCGGCATGAAGCGCCTTGGCCAGCACATAGGCCGCGCCGCCATTCACCACGACCACCCCGTCGCCCGTGACGATGAAGCTAAGGTTGTTGTTGTGGCCGCTGTTCTCATAGGTCGGCGGCGCGGTGGCCCCGATGGCCGACCAGACATGCGGGATCACCTCGACCGGTTTCTGGTAAAGGGCCGAGCCGGGGTATTGATCGGCGATATCCTCGCTGGCCAGTGCCGGAGCGGCCAGCAGGGCGAGCGCAAGCGTCAGATGGCGCATCATGCACCCCCCGCCAGAAACCGAAAGCCATCGCCAGCGCGTTCAACCCGGCCGATACCGCCCTGCGGCAGGTGGAAACCGACAAGGCGCGTCTGCTCGCTGGCCAGCCTGTCCAGAAGCATCCCGCGCGCCGAAATCGCGTTGTTCTGATCCTGATCGGACCCGCTTGGCCAATCCGGGTGGGCAAAGGCGGCATGGTGATTGCCGATGGCATCTCCGACGATCAGCGCCGCATCGCCGCCGGCGCGGATTTCGAAGGCCATGTGTCCCGGCGTATGCCCATAGCTGGCAATCGCGGCGATGCCCGGCAACACCTCGTCCCCGTCGTCAAAGAATTCTACTGCGTCTTCAATGGCCTGCATGCGCCGCTTGGCCCCAACTGCGAAGACTGCGCGCGCCTCTCCAATGGTATCGACGGTTTCGGGGTTCCACCAATAATCCCATTCCGCACGGCCCATCATGTAGGCGGCATTGGCAAACATCGGATCATCAAAATCGTCGAGCAGCCCCCAGATATGGTCGGGATGCACATGGGTGAACAGCACATGGGTGATGTCGTCAGGCGTCAGGTCCATCGCGGCAAGACTGTCCTGCAATTTCCCCGCCGAGGGCATGAAATCCGGGCCAGAGCCGACGTCGAACAGCACCGTCCGATCATCGTCCCGGTACAGGGCCAGGTTGCAATCGGGCAGCAACGTATCGCCGCCCAGCCCAAACTCGGCCCGCAATTGCCCCAGTTGATCCTGTGGCATCGGGTCGAAAATGAAGCCGCTCGGCAAAACCAGATTACCATCGCTGAGGGTTGTCAGCCGCCCGGCGCCGATCTGAACCTGCGCAAGGGTTTGCGTGGCTGCGCCCAGAAGTGGCGCCGTCAATGCACCGGCCACGAATTTCCGCCGGTTGATCATGCCGCGACCTCCATCGAATTCGATTATCTGAATATGATTGGATCGCGCTTCATGATGCAAGGGGCAATTTTGGCCCGTGGTTCATCCGCCGCGTCGGTTCCCCGGCATGTCAGGCCGTACCAGCGCTCAGCGCGTTCGTGAAGTCGGCCCAAAGGTCTTCGGCGTCTTCTAAACCAAGGCTCAGCCGGACCAGATTGGGCGAGACGCCGAACCGTTGCATCGAATTCTGTTCGCCCGCCTGTGCCAGCGCGACACGCGCGGGCAACAGCAAGCTTTCAAAGCCGCCCCAACTGACACCCAGACGAAAACAGCGCAGGCTGTCGGCAAACCTTGGGATGTTGACGCTGTCGTCGAATTCGATCGACAACAGGCCGGACCGCCCGGTCAGCCCCGGCACCACATTCACGCCGGGGCTGTTGATTGTGCGCACCTGCGGGATCGCGGCCAGCCGATCCACGAACAGGTTTGCGGTCGCCTGATGCTGCATCATCCGCACATGCAGGGTGCGCAATCCGCGGGTCAGCAGGAACGCCTCGAACGGGGCGAGTTTCGCCCCCAACAGCGATAACGTCAGTTCGCGGATGCGGGCAATGCGGCTGTCTGAGGCGATAACAACACCCGCCACCGTATCCGAATGACCCGAGATATATTTCGAGGCCGAGTGGACGACGATGTCGATCCCTTCTGTCAGCGGGCGCTGGAACACCGGGCTTGCCCAGGAATTGTCAACGATGGTCGTCACCCCGTGCCGCCGGGCGCGACCGGCGACGCGCGCCAGATTTAGCGGTTTGAACACAATCGAGCTTGGGCTTTCCAGATAGGCCAGATCAACACCGTCCAGAAGCGCGTCATCCGTTTCGAAGGCCGCAGCCGGGTGATAGGTGACGTCCACACCAAAAGGACGCAGGATTTCCTCCATGAACCGGTAGGTGTCCGGATAGACATGTTCGACACAGGCAATGCGCTGGCCGGGCCTCAGGAACGCCATCAGCGTCGAAGCGATCGCCGCGATGCCGGATGCGAACCCAACGGCCGCTTCGCCAGCCTCGGCCTTGGCCATCAGCCCCTCGAACGCCGCAACAGTCGGGTTCTGCACGCGGGTGTAAATCGGCTGATCTGTCCGCGCGGCCATGCGGTCTTCAAAAGCCTGATAATCATTGAACGCGAATAGGGAGGTTTGGACAATCGGCGGCGTAATCGACCCGTCGCCGTCTTCCAGAACTCCGGCCAGAAGCGTGGCGAGGCTTTTGTCGTCAGTCATTCTGACCCTCCATGAAACTCAGAACCTCGGCTTCAACCATGTCCATGATCTGGGTCATGATTTTTGCAGCCTGATCGGCGTTGCCGTCCGCGATGGCCTGCGCCAGCCCCGGATGCAGCGGGATGGTCGCCAGACCAAGATGTGGCTGATCAAATGGCGCTTGATAGATGGCGTGAAAAGCGTCCTGGATCTGGCGGATCAACTGTTCAAACAGCGGATTGCCAGAGGCGGCGTATATCGCGCGATGAAACCTGTAGTCCGCTGGTCGCCAATCCTCGCCCGAGTCAAACACGGCCATCAGTTCTGCGGCCCGCGCGATCAACGCGCGACGCTGCTGCGCATCCGCCTGGCGCGCAGCAAGGCGCACCACCTCAATCTCCAACGGTCTGCGCACCGCGTGGGTGCGCAGCAGGCTTTCGGCTTCAAGAACCAGCGTGACGGGCAGGTGAATGGATTTTGTCGACACCTCAACCGCAAGCCGCGTGCCGGCCTTCTTGTTGCGCGTCACGATGCCCATGTTCTGCCACGCGATCAGCGCCTCGCGCACTTTGGAGCGTCCGACGTTCAGCTTTCTGGCAATCTCAATCTCCGGCGGCAGCTTGTCCCCGATCCCCAGACCCGCACGCTCAATCATCAGCGACAGCGCCTCAAGCACGTCGCGCCCGGAGCCTTCAAGATGTGCAAGCGCATCCGAAGCACCGGTCTTGGCCGATTGTGTTGAAAAACTCCGAAATCAGAGCGTCGCGGATTTCTTGCGAAAACCTATGAAGCGAAATAGTCGGAAAGCTTTGACCACGAGACAGCGCATGGCTGCGCGTGAGCGCATGTAGGCGATTTGGGCCGACCCCCGCGCCAAAAATTTAGGATCGGGCTGCATGGAAAGAAAAATCATCGTTCAGGCCCTAAAACGGAGTTTTTCAACACAATCGGCCGATTCCGGTTCTGAAGCTGGACCCATGGGTGCGCGCCGATATCTTGATTGCTGCGGTTTTTAGACTGGATATAGTTAATGTCCTACAAAATCAATATAATGTGTGACAATAAAAAAGACGAGATATCAGTGGATTGAAGGCGCTTAATGCCTGGTTGCAAACAATTGGTGACCAGCACATTGCGCGGGAACTGGTCGATGATGACCGCACCGTCGGACAGCAGCAACCTCTGAGCCAGCGATGTTTGGAATGCCTTCTTGCCAAAACCACCCTGAATCCCCGCCGGGATGGCCATCTTTCGGACCACGTCCGGACCTGCTTAATCTTAGCACCCGGAATGGGGCGAATAAGTTTGGCAACGTAAGGAAATCTGGCGGGTAAGAGTGTGGCAGCCCGTAGGGGAATCGAACCCCTCTTTCCAGGTTGAAAACCTGGCGTCCTAACCGATAGACGAACGGGCCACGGCGCTCTTTGTGGGCGGGGTTTTAGGGATCGCGGCTGCCAAGGGCAAGGGGATTCTTTGGGCGATTTTCATCCCCCTTAATCCGGTGCCGGATTGCGCCGTCACGCCGTCGGTGCTGCATCTTCCAGACGCATCTGAACCCGCGTGCGACCCTGCCAGTGGTTGACCTCCAGCCGACCGGCAAGATGGAACCGCCGCCCGCCGTGATCCTCCAGCGCGGGGCCAAGCGGGCCATCGAATGCGCCGAATGTGATCGTATCCAGCGTCGGGCCGCTGCCTGCACTGACGCTGAGCTTCAGGTGATTTGCGCCGACGCGCCGGGCATGGGTGATCCGCATATCGGGCATCGCCCAACGCGGGGCTGGGGCCGAGGCGCCGAACGGGCCAGCGGCCTCGATCGCCTCGATCAGGTCAACCGTGGCGGCATCCGGCATCAGCAACCCGTCAATACGCAGATCGGCCGCGCCACCGACGCCCGCCCCCTGTTTGTCCAGCAAGCCTTCCAGCCGCGCCATTGCCGCGTCCAGTTGATCGCGCGACAAACTCAGCCCGGCGGCCATCTTGTGCCCGCCACCCTTTTCCAGCAGCCCTTCGGCCACCA
The DNA here is from genome assembly GCA_012103375.1 of Paracoccaceae bacterium. Lineage (NCBI taxonomy): Bacteria > Pseudomonadati > Pseudomonadota > Alphaproteobacteria > Rhodobacterales > Paracoccaceae > Paracoccaceae bacterium. Next base: position 3,753,423 of record WLWX01000001.1, on the reverse strand, counting down.
AACGCTGGACAGAGGCACCCAGATCGACACCGCTGATCGAACGCCCGGACCCATTGCCGTCTTCACCATCAAAGCCGATCACCACGGCGGGGCGGTGAAACCGATCCTTCAGGCGCGAGGCGACGATCCCCACCACACCGGGATGCCAGCCATCGCCCGCCGCCCAGACAAGCGCGGCATCGGTCCCGCGCGCCTCGACCTGATCGAAGGCGGCGGCCTGAACTTCGGCCTCGACCGTGCGGCGGTCGGCGTTGAGCTCTTCCAGCTTGTCGGCCAGCGCCCGCGCTTCGTGGGGGTCCGGTGTCGACAGCAACCGCGCACCCAGATCGGCCCGCCCGACGCGGCCACCGGCGTTGATCCTTGGCCCCAGGACATAGCCCAGAGAATAGGAGGTCGGCGCCCGGTTCAGCTTGGCCGCGTCAGCCAATGCCACCAACCCGGGGCGTTCACGCCGCGCCATGACAACCAGCCCCTGCCGGACCAGGGCCCGGTTCACCCCGATCAGCGGCGCCACATCCGCAACCGTGGCCAGTGCCACAAGATCAAGCATGGCCATCAGATCAGGGCCCGCCGCGCCGCTGGCGCGCAATTGGCGATTGGCCTCGACCAGCATCAGAAAGACAACTGCCGCCGCACAAAGATGCCCCAGCGCACCGTCTTCGTCCTGCCGGTTCGGGTTCACAACCGCCGCCGCTGCGGGCAGCGTTTCGCCGCCCAGATGGTGATCCAGCACGATGACGTCTGCCCCGGTCGCAGCCGCAATCGGACCATGGGACAGCGTCCCGCAATCTACACAGATGATCAGGTCATGGTCCGCCGCCAGCGCTGCCATCGCGCCCTCATTCGGGCCGTACCCCTCATCAATCCGGTCGGGGACATACAGCGTGGCCTGGTGGCCGATCCCGCGCAGCCACCATTGGATCAGCGCCGCCGACGCACCGCCATCAACATCATAATCCGCGAAGATGGCGATTTTCTGCTGTGCCGCGACGGCTGCAAGAAAAATCTTGGCGGCCTGTTCCATGTCCTTCAGACCACGCGGGTCAGGCAGCAGATCGCGCACCGCCGGGGTCAGAAACCCCTCAGCCTCGGCCGCATTGACGCCCCTTGATGCCAGTATGCGCGCAATGGCCGGATGCAGCCGGGTCGCCTGCAGCAATGCTTCGGCCTGGCGATCATCCTCGGCCGTTGGACCCACCCATCTGCGCCCCGACAAAGACGCCTCAACCCCCAGAAAATGGCTCATCAGGGTGGCGTTGTATGATCGGCGCGGCGCATCCCACAGCCCTAGCGCAAGCGCAGGGCGAAGGAAAAGCCCAACTTGGTTTGACAAGCAGCGATCCGACCCGGAAAATCACGCTATAATCAGGAGGGCACAGATGGAATTATACGGATTGTCGGCGGCATTGCTGGTCTATGTCGCGTTTGCCTTTGACGTGTCCGGGTTTCTGGCCCGTGACGAATTGGTGCTGCGTGTGCTGATGCTGGCCGCGATGGTGTTTTACATTCTCTATTACCTGTTCGTAACCGATACCCCCCTTTGGGAGGCGATCATGACCGATAGCGTCCTGATGGTTGTGAACATCGCGATGATCATCATCATCACAATGGAACGAACGACGCTGTCGATGAATTCGGACCGGGTGCGCCTGTTTGAAAAGTTCGAGATGCTGACGCCCGGGCAGTTCCGAAAGCTTTATAAATTCAGCCACTACGCAATTGCCCCCAATGAGGTTGTGCTGTGCCGCCAGGGCGAGGCCGTAAAGCGGCTGACCTATATCGTTGAGGGGTCTGCGACCCTGGTCAAAGACGGCGCGCGCTATTCGATGAATGCCGGTCAGTTCGTGGGCGAGATCGGGTTCCTGACCGGTGACGCTGCAACCGGCGACGTGACGCTGTATGCCGGGTCCGAGTATCTGTCCTGGGATGTCGGCAAGCTGCAACAGACGTTCGACAAGCAGCCAGCGCTTCGCGCAGCGATGCTGGCGCAGTTCAACCTGGATCTGGTGGGCAAGGTTGCGCGGGGCGTTCCTTTGGGATCGATCTCGGCCACGGTCTGACCCGTCGGGGCGGACGCAAATCACGAAGGCAATACTGCGGGGCGACCCGATGCTTCCCCTTGGGGCAACACCCTGAATTCATTGACTTGGTGGCCTGAATGAACGATCCCCGAAACTGGTCATTCGGCCATGGGGGTTCTGATGCTTGGATTGTCGGTCGCGGTATTTGTCTATGCCGCTTTCGTGTTTGATGTTTTCGGGTTTCTCGCGCGTGACGAGCTTTGGTTGCGCCTGCAGATGATGGCGGCCATGATGCTGTACATCATCTATTACTACCTGGTTGCGGATGCCCCGCTGTGGGATGCGATCATCACCAACGGGACACTTGCTGCGGTCAATCTGGCCATGATCTTCGTTGTCATTGCCGAACGCACGACATTTTCGATGACCAGCGAAACAGCGCAATTGTACAAAAAATTCACAATGCTGTCGCCGGGCCAGTTTCGCCGCCTGCTGCGGCTTGGAGCACGCGCCACGACCATCGACCCCAAGGTTCTGGTGACCGAAGGGGCACCGATCGACACGGTCTATTTCGTCATCAACAACACCGCCCGGCTTGAGAAAAATGACGAGGTTTTCCCCCTGGAATCCGGATCCTTTGTCGGAGAGATCGGATTTCTGACCGATCAGCCGGCCTCGGCGACCGTATCAGTCGACGCGGGCACCGAGTATTTCGCCTGGGATGTGGCAGAGCTCCACCGCGTGTTCGCACGCTCGACAGGTTTGCGTAACGCGCTATTGGCACAGCTGAACAAGGATCTGGCCAACAAACTGTCGCGCAGCGTTCCGATCCGCACAGGCATCCAAACAGCCTGAGCCGGTCAATCAGTCCAGCTTGTGACGATAGGAAATCCGCCGCACCGACCCGGTCTTGGACCGCATAAGGATTGTCTCAGCCGTCAGATACCCCGGTTCGCGCTGAATGCCCGGCAGGATTGATCCGTCGGTCACGCCGGTGGCGGCAAAGATGACATCCTGCGTGATCATGTCATCGCGGGTATAGACCCGGTCCAGATTTTCGATCCCGACCTTGCGCGCGCGGCCGCGTTCATCATCGTTGCGGAACATCAGCCGGCCGAAGATCTGGCCGCCCATGCATTTCAACGCCGCTGCGGCCAGCACACCCTCGGGCGCGCCGCCAGACCCCATATAGATGTCGATCCCGGTCTTTTCGGCTTCTGCGCAATGGATCACCCCGGCCACGTCGCCATCGGTGATCAGCCGGATCGCCGCCCCGGTTGTGCGCAACTCTGCAATCATTGCCTCGTGACGGGGGCGTTCCAATACGCAGACGGTGATATCGCGCGTGCTGCACCCTTTGGCGGCGGCGAGTGCCGTGATCCGCTCGGACGGGGACATATCCAGCGTTACCACCCCGGTGCGAAAGCCCGGCCCGATCGCCAGCTTGTCCATGTAAACATCGGGCGCATGCAGCATCGACCCGCGCGGCCCCATTGCGATCACCGCCAGCGCGTTGGGCATGTCCTTGGCCGTCAGGGTCGTCCCCTCAAGCGGATCAAGCGCGATGTCGACGGCGGGGCCGTTGCCGCTGCCAACCTCTTCACCGATATAAAGCATCGGCGCCTCGTCACGCTCTCCCTCTCCGATGACGACGACGCCGTTGATGTCCAGCAGGTTCAATTGCGTGCGCATCGCGTCCACCGCCGCCTGATCGGCTGCTTTCTCGTCCCCGCGCCCGATCAGATTGGCCGAGGCGAGCGCCGCCGCTTCGCTGACACGCGCCAACCCAAGGGACAGCATCCGGTCTTCAAATATCTCATTGGCGGGCATCGCGATCTCCATTCTCATCACTCCGTCCGACCGGCCTAACGCGCCGGGGCCACGGGCCGCAAGTGGGCGTGCCAATGATAGCGTCGGACAGGCGGATCCGGCGCACCAGACGCATGCCCCTTGATCCGCGCGATCACATCCGGCACTCCAAGGCAATGAAACCATTTCTGATCCTGCAACTCAGGCCCGAAGACGAAGCTTCGGATGACGAGTATCTGGCGATCCTCGACAAGGCGGCGTTGGTGGCGGATGACACTCATCGCATCCGGCTGGATCAGCAAACGCTGCCCGACGCGCTGGATCTGGCGTCCTATTCAGGTGTGATCGTCGGCGGTGGTCCGGGCTGCGTCAGCGATGCGCCGGATGAAAAGACCGCGGTCGAGGCCCGCATCGAAGCCGCCGTGCTGTCGCTGATGCCCGCAGTCACTGACGGCGACGTGCCATTCATGGGCTGCTGCTATGGTATCGGCATATTGGCGCATCATCTGGGCGCGCCGGTCGGCAAACAGCAATTCGCGGAACCTGTCGGGCCGGTGCGCTGCAACGTGACGCCCCAGGCAATTGGCGATCCGATTCTGGCGGGGCTGCCCGGCCAGTTCGACACATTCGTCGGCCACAAGGAAGCGGTGCAAAGCTTGCCTGACGGTTGCGTGCATCTGATGACCTCGGCCCCATGTCCGTTCCAGATGATCCGTTACAAATCAAACGTCTATGCCACGCAATTCCACCCGGAAGCGGACGGCGCCGTGTTCGAGACTCGTATCCGGCTGTACCGCGACAAAGGCTATTTCCCGCCCGGCGATGCCGACCGCCTGATCGCCCTGTGCCGGGCCGCGGATGTAACCCAACCCGAACGCATCCTGGCCAATTTCGCCGCCCGCTACAGGCGCGACTGACGCCGCATTAGGGCAATCGCCGCGATCACATCCCGCGCCCACCCGTTGCAAGCCCGCCGCCACAGGCGTATCGACAGATGAACCCAATCCTTGCCTTTGCGGAGCCTTGCCATGCCCGACACCAGCCAAACCAACAGCCACCTCGACCAATTGCGCGACATGACCGTGATCGTCGCCGATACCGGCGATATCGAGGCGATCCGCAAGGCCGAACCGATTGATGCCACGACCAACCCCTCGTTGATCCTGAAGGCCGCCAAAGTCGAAGCCTATGCGCCACTGATCGCCGAAGCAATCGCCGCCACCCAGCGCGAGGGGAAAACAGAAGACCAGATCATTGACGATGCCATCGACCGGATCACCGTCCGGTTCGGGACCGAAATCCTTGGCATCATTCCGGGGTGCGTCTCGGTCGAGGTTGACGCCCGCCTGTCCTATGACGCCGCCGCAATCGTCGCCAAAGCGCAAAAGCTGATCGGCCTGTTCGCCGATGCCGGGATCGGACCGGACCGGGTGCTGATCAAGACCGCCGCGACCTGGGAAGGCATCCGCGCCGCCGAGATTCTGGAAGGCGAGGGGATCAATTGCAACATCACGCTGCTGTTCGCCTTTGCCCAGGCGCGCGCCAGTGCCGAGGCAGGCGTCTTCCTGATCTCGCCCTTTGTGGGGCGCATCCTCGACTGGTACAAAAAGGCCAACCCGGATGTGACCTATACGGCCGAAAATGATCCCGGCGTCGCCTCGGTCACCGAGATCTACAATTACTACAAGGACCACGGCTTTGCGACCGTGGTGATGGGCGCAAGTTTCCGAAATTCCGACGAAATTCGCGCGCTTGCCGGGTGTGATCGCCTGACGATCAGCCCCGACCTTCTGGCTGAACTTGACGACGCGCAAGGCCCGCTGCCGCGCAAGCTGGAAGACAACGGTGCCTCACAAACGCCTGAACCCAAAATGACCGAGGCTGAATTCCGCTGGGAAATGAACCAGGACGCCATGGCGACCGAAAAACTGGCCGAAGGCATTCGCGGATTCGCGGGCGCGCATGATGAATTGGTCGCAATTGTCCGCAAACTTCTCTGAGGTTGCGGGCGCTCACCGCGCCCGGACGTCCCTGAGGGCACAGCATCGCAGGCCGTGCGCCGGTTACTCGGCGCGCCGCAATCGCCGCTGTTCGCGAAAATAATCCCGCGCGACGGGCAGGGTGCGAACCTCGCGGATCGGCAGCGACAGCAGGTGAAGCGGGCGCGTCAGCAGCGCCATCCAGGTCAGATTACGGCTCCAACGCAGGGCGTCGTCCCAGGTGTTGGCGCTGTCACCGGCGCGGTATCCGTCGCGCAGGGCGTCCAGTTCTGCACAGGGGCCCTGCATCGCCATCAGCCCGTTGATGAACAACAGAACCACATCGCGCGCCCGTCCCCGCGGATGATCCAGCGAAGGATGCGAACGTTCCAGATCAATGACGGTGACCCGCCCGTCGCGCCAGCACAGATCGCGAAGGGCCGGTCGCCCGTGTGTGTGGTCCATGCCATGCAACCGGGCCAGCGCCAGCCCCGCGTCGTGAAACTTGTCGCACAGCGCGTCATCTTTCTTGAACCGGCGATGAAACAGAAGGTCACGTCCGCAATCCTCGACCACGATCAACCCGGGCAGATCGACCATCAGACGCGGCACCGGCGCGCCCATCGGCCCCAGTTTGCGCAGCGCATCCCGCTCACGCTCGAACGCGGCTTCGGGGCTGCCCTTTTGCATCCGCATGCGCGGTTTCAGGGTTTCGGGGCGTTTCACCCAATAGGCCGCCCCGCCATAGCTGAACTGCTCGATCCGGCGGGTGGTATTGCGCGCGCAGTTGATCAGGCCGTCGTCGGGTGGGGTCATCTCGGTCATCGGCGCGCACATTAGGGCGCGGAATGCGAAACACAATCGCAGGATTGCCCAACGGGCTGCGTCAAATGGCCTTTTATCCGGGCTGCGGCTGACTTAGGTGGGGATGACCCCGATAACCCCGAGCATACGGACCCGCACGCCATGGCCTTTTTTCGCAAACTGAAAGACCGGCTGTTCAAGTCGTCCTCGAAGATCGAGGAGGGGCTGGACGCGATTGTCGAGGATGGCGGGGAAGTGGCCGCGCCAGAGGAGGTTGTGGAAGCGATCGACCCCGCGCCCGCTGAACCTGCGCCAGCACCAGTTGAGCCAGCGCCTACGCCCGATGAACCGGAGCAAGCGCCAGTTGAGCCAGCGCCTACGCCCATTGAACCGGAGCACGCGCAAGCGCCTGTTGAGCCAGAGTCAGAGCCAGCGAATGTCAGTCCGACGCCTGAGGCAGAGCCAGAGGCTGAGCCCGCCCCCTATGATCCCGTCGCAGACCAGGCTGAATACGACGCCCTGATGGCCGAATTAGCCACCGTCACCCCCGAACAGGCGGCAGCGGCAGAAGCAGAAATGCCCTGGGTCGACCCCGAGGGCGAAGACAGCATCGACGCATTCCTTGATGCCGAACTGGACGAGATCGAGACAGCCATTGACAAGATTGCCTCGGCAAAACAGTCCCCCGAACCCGAACCCGAACCGCAACCACAAACGGAACCGGAACCTGCACCCGAAGCGCAACCACAAACGGAATCCGCGCCCGAACCGGCCGCGAAACCGGGGTTTCTGGGCCGACTGCTGGGCCGCAAAACCGCCGCCCCGGTCATGCGCCGGGTGCTGGACGACGCCATGCTGGAAAGCCTGGAGGAATTGCTGATCACCGCCGACATGGGCGTCGATACGGCCCTGCGCGTGACGGCAAACCTTGCCGAAGGGCGGATGGGCCGCAAGATGTCGACGGAAGAAATCAAGCAGGCGCTTGCCTCGGAAATCGCGCGGATCATGGAGCCGGTGGCCCGGCCCCTGCCGATCTATCCCAAGACGCCTCAGGTGGTGCTTGTCGTCGGGGTCAACGGCTCGGGCAAGACCACGACCATCGGCAAGCTGGCCAGCCAGTTCCGCGCCGCGGGCAAGCAGGTGGTGATCGCGGCGGGCGATACTTTCCGCGCTGCGGCGGTCGAACAGCTTCAGGTCTGGGGTGATCGCGCCGGGGTGCCGGTGCTGACCGCGCCGGAAGGGACCGACCCCGCCAGCCTTGCCTTCGACGCGCTGACAAAGGCGCAGGCGGACGGCGCCGATCTGCTGATGATCGACACCGCCGGGCGGTTGCAGAACCGCGCCGATCTGATGGAGGAACTGGCCAAAATCGTTCGCGTCATCCGCAAGATCGACCCGGACGCGCCGCACAACACTCTGTTGGTGCTGGATGCGACAACGGGGCAGAATGCGCTGTCTCAGGTCGAGACGTTCCAGAAACTGTCGGACGTTAGCGGGCTGGTGATGACCAAGCTGGACGGCACCGCCAAGGGCGGTGTGTTGGTGGCGCTGGCCGATAAGTTCGGCCTGCCGATCCACGCCATCGGCGTGGGCGAACAGATCGACGACTTGCAACCTTTCGACCCCGAAGAATTCGCCGCCGCACTGACCGGGCTGGATGTTGAGGGGTGAGTGATACCCTGATCGCGCTGGCCGGCACGCCCGAGGGCGCGCGGCTGGCGACCCTGCTGGCGCTGATGTCCGCCTTTGCGCACGCGCTGTTCGGCGCGCTGCAAAAAGGCCGGCACGACCCATGGGCGACGCGCGGGGCGATTGATGCCTGGATATTTCTGCTGTCGCTGCCCGTGGCCCTGTTCCTGGTGCCCTGGCCGGAAGGACAAATCTGGTGGCTGCTGGGCGGCGCGCTGATCCTGCATATGGCCTATAAGATCGTCGTCGCGCTGTCTTACGCCCGCGCGCCCTATACCGTGTCCTACCCAATCGTGCGCGGCACCGGCCCGCTGGTCACCGTGGCGGTGGCTGCTGTGGTCTTTTCAGAACATTACGGCTGGGTGCAATGGGCGGGTGTCGGGCTGCTGTCCGGGGCGATCTTCACGTTGGCGGCGGTGAACCTGAATGCGAAATCGGTGGATGTCGCCACCCTGCGGATCGGGATTGCCTGGGCGGTGCTGGGCGGCGTTCTGGTGGCGCTCTATACCACCTACGACGCATACGGGATCCGCGCGACGGCGAATCCGTTCACCTTTCTGGCGTGGTTCTTCCTTGTCACCTCGGTTGACATGCCGGTGATCGCCTGGGTGCGTCAGCGCGGCAGGCCACCGCCGCCGCCGGGGCTGATGCTGAAGGGGTTCACCGGCGCGCTGATCGCATTTTTCAGCTTTGGTGGTGTGATGTTGGCAACCTATCTTGATAAAGTGGGTGAGGCTGCCGTGCTGCGCGAAACCTCGACCGTGTTCGCGGCGTTGATCGGCTGGTTGCTGCTGGGCGAACGGGTCGGGCGCACCCGTGCCGCGCTGATGGCATTGATCGCAGCGGGTGCCGTGTTAGTAGAGTTGGGCGGATGAACAAGGACGCAGGAATGACCGAGAAAACCATCGACCCGAAAATGAAAGCTCTGCTGGATTTCGGCCCAATCGCAGCGTTTTTTCTCGGCTACCTGACGCTGCGCGACCGCAGCTTCACCATCGGGGGGACTGAATATGACGGTTTCATCCTGATCACCGCCTGTTTCGTCCCCCTGATCGCATTGACCACCTTCCTGCTGTGGCGGCTGACCGGCGCGGTCTCGAAAATGCAGCTGGTCACGCTGGTGCTGGTGGTCGTGTTTGGCGGATTGACAGTCTGGCTGAATGACGAGCGGTTCATCAAAATGAAACCGACGATCCTCTACCTGATATTCGCAGGCATCCTGGGCTTTGGCCTGCTGCGTGGGCGAAGCTATCTGCAAACCGTAATGGACGAGATGATGCCCCTGAAACCCGAAGGCTGGATGATCCTGACCAAGCGTTTTGCGCTGTTCTTCCTTGGCCTTGCGATTGCCAACGAATTCGTCTGGCGCACCATGTCCACCGACGCCTGGGTCAACTTCAAGACCTTCGGTTTAACCCTTGCAATCTTTGGGTTTTTCATGTCGCAGGGGAAGTTGTTGCAAACCTATTCGACCGCCCCTGACGACAGTGCCTGAGGTGCGATTCGGAGCCTCCGGCGGAGGTATTTAGAGACTGATAATGGGCCGGAGTGGCGTCAGTCCTTGATCCCGAAGAACATTTTTTGCTGCTCTGGGGTCATTGGCTTGTCCGAGCGTAGCTCCTCTCCAACCTGCTGACCTTTGGCGGTTGCCGGGCGCGCGCCGACCCGGTCCAGCCAGGCGGCAAAGTTCGGTTTGTCATCCAGCGTCTGTTCCTGACCTTCCCATCCCTTTGCCCAGGGCCAGATGGCCATGTCGGCGATGGAATAGAAATCCCCGGCGACGAAATCCTGACCTTCAAGTTGTGTGTCAAGAACGCCGTACAAACGCTCGACTTCATTGCGATACCGATCCTGCGAATAGGGCAGAACCTGCAGTGGCGTCAGGGTGGGGCTGTATTTCAGAAAGTGGTGCGCCTGACCCGCCATCGGGCCTACGCCGCCCATTTGCCACATCAGCCATTGATCGACGGCGATGCGGTCCCGTTCCGTCGCGCCGCAGAATTGCCCGGTCTTACGGGCGAGGTATTGCAGAATCGCGCCACTTTCGAAGATCGAGATGGGTTTGCCATCCGGCCCGTCGGGATCAATGATCGCGGGCATCCGGTTGTTGGGCGAAAAGGCCAGGAATTCGGGCGCGAACTGGTCGCCTTGATTGATATTGATCGGATGGATTTCATAGGGCAGGCCCATTTCTTCCAGTGCGATGGTGATCTTGCGGCCGTTCGGGGTGGGCCAGAAATATAGGGCGATCGGGTCTGTCATGGGATCCTCCGGGATTGACCACCAACATGGGCGACGCGTCGCCAAGTGCAAGGGGCCTTGACCTTGCTGTGACATCGGCGCATTCAATACGGGCTTCGTGGCGATTTGTTCACCGGATTGCGGGCCACGTAAAACATTCCGCTAAAGAGGTCAGGGTCAGTGCCCCCGACGCTCAACCGCGGTGGGGGTTTTCTTGTGGGAAAGGACTGCACCCCATGACTGATAACTGGAACGACAAGACCAAACTGGTTCACGCCGGCGTACGGCGTTCAGGCTATGGCGAGGTTTCCGAGGCGATCTTCCTGACCCAGGGTTTCGTCTATGACTCCGCCGAGATGGCCGAGGCGCGGTTCATCGAATCCGGCCCGGATGAGTTCATCTATGCCCGCTATGGCAACCCCACTGTGCGGATGTTCGAAGACCGCATCGCCGCGCTGGAAGGGACCGAGGACGCCTTTGCCACTGCCAGCGGCATGGCGGCTGTGAACGGGGCGCTGGTTTCGATGCTGAAGGCGGGGGATCGCGTGGTGTCGTCGCGCGCGCTGTTCGGGTCGTGCCTGTATATTCTGGAAGACGTATTGCCGCGTTTCGGGGTCGAGGTTGAGTTTGTCGACGGCACCGATCTGGCGGCCTGGGAAAAGGCCGTGACGCCCGGCACCAAGGCGGTGTTCTTCGAGTCAATTGCGAACCCCACGCTGGAACTGATTGATATAAAATCGGTTTGCGACATTGCGCATAAGGCAGGCGCGACGGTTGTGGTGGACAATGTCTTCTCGACACCAATGTTTGCGCGCCCCCTGGATCTCGGCGCGGATGTCATCGTTTATTCCGCAACCAAACATATCGACGGGCAGGGCCGTGTTCTGGGCGGTGTCGTTCTTGGCACGCAGGAGTTCATTCGAAAGACGCTGGAGCCCTATCTGAAGCACACTGGCGGCGCGCTCAGCCCGTTCAATGCCTGGGTGCTGCTTAAGGGTATGGAAACGCTGGATCTGCGCTGTCGGGCACAGGCGGCTTCGGCCCAGGCGATTGCCGAAGCGTTGGAGGGCGACGCGCGGTTGAACCGGGTGATCTTTCCGCATCTGGCCAGCCACCCGCAATACGACCTGGCGCGCCGGCAGATGTCGGCGGGCGGAACGGTCCTGTCGCTGGATATCAAAGGCGGCAAGGACGCAGCGTTCCGGGTGCTGAACGCGCTGAAGATCGTCACAATCTCGAACAACCTTGGCGACGCGAAAAGCATCGTCACCCATCCGGCGACGACAACGCATCAGCGGCTGACCGAAGAACTGCGCGCGACGCTGGGGATCACGCAGGGGCTGATCCGTCTGTCCGTGGGGCTCGAGGATCTGGACGACCTGATCGGTGATCTGAAACAGGCGCTGGACGCGATCTGAGGCGATTGTCATGGAAATGACACCCTGAACCGCCTATCTGGTCACAAGATCATTTTGCAGGAGGGGCCGCGATGACCCTCGATACGCCCAAGGCCGAGGTTGACCGCGACGGCGCAGAACGTGCGCTCAGCACGCTGCGCGACTGGGCCAGCACCGCAACCCCGGAAGAGGTTGCCGCGCTGGATCCGGCGATTGCCCGGTTGCTGCCTGACTCGGCGGTTACAAATTATCCAGATCTGGCAAGGGATTACCCGGCGGAGTTCACGCCGGATGCGAATTACCTCGCCTCGATGCCAGATTTGCAGAACGGTCCGACCTCGCTGATCCGGGGGGCGCATAAGGCGATCCAGCACGTTGGAATTTCCAACTTCCGCTTGCCGATTCGGTATCGCACGCGCGATGGCGGCGACGTGACGCTGGAGACCAGCGTGACCGGCACCGTCAGCCTGGAAGGCACCCGCAAAGGCATCAACATGTCGCGGATCATGCGGACGTTCTATGCCCATGCGGAAAGCGATTTCAGCTTTCGCGTGATGTCGGCGGCACTTGATGACACCAAGGCTGATCACGACAGCATTGATGCGCGCCTGCAGATGCGGTTTGCGTTCCCGACGCGGGTTGCAAGCCTGCGCTCCGGCCTGTCTGGGTTCCAGTATTACGACATCGCGATGGAGCTGATCGAACGCGCCGGGGTGCGCCGCCGGGTGTACCATTTCGATTATGTCTATTCGTCGACCTGCCCATGTTCGCTGGAACTGTCGGAGCATGCCCGCCAGCATCGCGTGCAATTGGCGACGCCGCATTCGCAACGTTCAGTAGCGCGGATTTCAATGGAATTGGTCAGCGACAGCCGGGTCTGGTTCGAAGACCTGATCGACCTGTGCCGGGCCGCTGTGCCAACGGAAACCCAAGTCATGGTCAAGCGCGAGGATGAGCAGGCGTTCGCAGAGCTCAACGCCGCCAATCCGATGTTCGTGGAAGATGCGGCACGGCTGTTTGCGGACCGGCTTCTGGCGGACAACCGGATCGGCGATTTCCGCGTGGTCGCCAGCCATCTGGAAAGCCTGCACAGCCATGACGCAGTCTCGATCCTGACCGAGGGTGAGACGTTTGCGAACGAAAGCATTGATCCGCGATTGTTTGATACGCTGGTGCCACGGGGATAATGCGGACAATCAGACGCCCGCCTGGCGCCTTTCGGGCTTGATTTCTGGCGGATGAAGATGGCTCTGAATTCCGCGCTGGAGAGCGTTCAAACACCGCTCTGTGTTGACACCGTCCCGCGCCCGGCCCAAGCCTGCGCCCCATGATTGATCTGCGTCCAGTCGGTTATGTCGTCGGTCTGATGGTTGCGATCCTCGGGGCGTCGATGCTGATCCCGATGGCGCTGGACTGGTGGATGGCGAACGGCCACGCCACGGTCTTCCTGGTCTCGGCGATAATCACGGCACTGATTGGCGGGCTGGTGGCACTTGCGTCCTCTAACGGGGTCGGGCCGCGCCTGTCGATCCAACAGACCTTTCTGCTGACCACCGGCGTCTGGCTGGCGCTGCCGGTTTTCGGCGCTGTGCCCTTTGCCTTTGGCCCCGGTGAGGTGCGCCCCGTCGATGCGTTTTTCGAGGCGATGTCAGGGCTGACGACCACCGGGTCCACGGTCTTCACCGATATCGAATTGCTGCCCGAAGGCGTGCGGCTGTGGCGGGCCATGCTGCAATGGTTCGGCGGCATCGGGATCATTGTTGTGGTGATGGTGTTCCTGCCGGAATTGCGCGTGGGCGGCATGCAGATCTTCCGATCCGAAGGCTTTGACACATTCGGCAAGATCCTGCCCCGCGCGACCGAGATCGCACAGCGGATCTCGGTCATATACGCCGGGCTGACGCTGGCTTGTGTTCTGGCCTATCTGGGGCTTGGAATGGGGCCGCTGGATGCGATTTGCCACGCGATGACCACCATCGCGACCGGGGGGTTTGCCAATTACGACAGCAGCTTTGCCGACTTCGGCAACGGCATCGAATACGCCGCTGCGGTATTCATGCTGTTGGCCGCACTTCCCTTCGTGCGATTTGTCCAGCTGGCCGCAGGCAGCGCGCAACCATTGCTGAGCGATCCGCAGATCCGCGCCTTCTTTGGCATTGCTTTGGTGCTGGTGCTGGCGATGACCCTGTGGCTGTGGGTGTCATCCCCACTGACCGGAGAGGTCGGGTTCAGGAAGGCGCTGTTCAACATCGTCTCGATCCTGACGGGCACCGGATACGCCAGTGCCGATTACGACCATTGGGGCGCCTTCCCGGTGGTGCTGTTTTTCTTCGTCGGGCTGATTGGCGGCTGCGCTGGTTCGACCAGCTGTTCGATCAAGGTGTTCCGCTATCAACTTCTGATCTCGGCGATCAAGGCGCAGGTGCGGCTGATCCATTCGCCGCATGGGATATTTTCGCCGCGCTATGGTGGCCGGTCGGTGGGCGAGGATGTGTTGTCTTCGGTCATGGCGTTTTTAGTGCTGTTCGTGGTCACACTCGGCGTCGTCGCCGTATTGCTGAGTTCGACCGGGCTGGACTTCATCACCTCGGTATCCGGCGCGGCGGCAGCATTGGCCAATATTGGCCCCGGATTGGGGCCTGAGATTGGGCCATCAGGCAACTTCAAGGGGCTGGGTGATACGGCCAAATGGATCCTGATCGCCGCGATGCTAATCGGGCGGCTGGAACTGATGGCCGTCTATGTGCTGTTCACACTGAAATTCTGGCGGACCTGACGGCGCGGGCGTTGGGGGCGGGATTGCCGCGATGCTGATGTATCGGGGGATTGAGGATGCCGGGGGTCATCCATCTTCTTGCTCGTCATCTGGCGCGCCACAAAGGTGGCGCGGTTGCGCATTTCCGACAGGACTGGCCCGGTGCGCGCCAAAGGTGCTTGGCGTGTGCGCCTACTTCCAGCAGCTCACCAGAACGGTCATCCCGATGGCCTGGCGGGTCAGATCTTCGGGCGGGATCGGGGCGTCCGCGCTGGCCGCTGCCGGATCGCCACCTGCATTGGACAGGAAGGTCGCAATCGCGGCCGCGCCTGTGGCAAAGCTGACGTCGGGGGGCAGTTGCTGGCCCGTGGCACTGCTGGTCGGGACCAGCATTCCGATGACGGCGCCGGAATTGTCGAACACCGGCCCGCCCGCGTCGCCGGGCTGTGTTGCCAGTGCCAGGCGGGCCAGCGTGTCATTGCCGTCCAGCCCGCGAATGTCGGCCAGCTGACCAAAGGTCATCGTCGGCGTGCCCAGGACACCGCCATAGCTGTAGCCTGCCACCGAAACTTCGGATTGCAGGCGTGGCGCGCCGGGGCGGAAGCGGGCGATGCGGGTCGGTGACAAGGGGTTAGCGGGCGTCAGCAAGACAAGCCCCAGATCATCGTCAACGGTGGCGACCGTGGCGTCGGATTCGCTGTCCAGCGTGATGCGGGTGCAGCTGTCCACGGCCTCGGTCGTGGTCAGGACCGATCCGGCGCGGTCGACGTAGAAACCAGACCGGGTGATCGCGGGTCGGCGGATTTTCAGGCCCGCGACCAGATCGATCGACTGATCCTCTCCGGTGACATCGGGCAACACGCCGTCCAGCCGGGTAAAGCTGGCGCGCATGTTTTCCAGCACCCGCAAGCGGCGTTTTTCGTCGCCGATGGGCCAGATCAGGGTATAGCCCTTGATCTCTCCGTTCTCCAACTCGGCATAGGTTTCCGAGATGATGCGGCTGTCCTGACCTTCCAGCCGGAAAGAGCTGTTGCCGCGATCGCGCAAGCCTTCGGGCGGCACGATTTCCAGCGTCTGCATGATGTCGTAGAGGCCATAAAGGCTGGCCTGATCACCGCTTTGGCTGATCAGGATGACGCGGGTCGGGTCGCCCTCGGTCACCGGATCGTAATGGGCGAAGGGCGGCACATAGCGGTCAAACCTGACCAAGGCAGTGGGCATGTTGACCGAGATTCCGGCGCGTGCGTCCGTCACCAGAGCCAGGTCGAGGCCGTCCAGAATTGCGTTATAATCGGCAATCAGCCGCCCGCGCTGAGCTGTGGTCAGAACGCCGGTCGGCTCGATCCCTTTGGATTCCTGCCAGGCGGACATGGCGCGGCGGCTGATCCGGCCAAGCGCGCCGTCGATACCGCCATCATAGTAACCTTCCCATTTCAGGGCGGTCTGGAGCAGCTTCTTTGCCTCTTTTGTCAGTTCCTTTTCGCTGGCGCGGGCCTCTTCGACGGTTTCATCCGGCACAGGTGGCGCCGGCGGGTCGAGTGGTACGGCGGCGGCGGTGTCGCTGCTGTCGGTTGCTGCATCCGCGCCGGACGCCGACGCGATATCGGCAGCGATGGCGGCTGCGGCGGCGTTCGCCTCGGCTTCGGCGGCTTCTGCCGCGGCGGCGGCTGCAATTTCAGCGGCTGCGGCGGCTTCGGCTTCGGCCTGTGCCGCTGCCTGGGCTGCGGCCTGATCTGCGGCTTCAGCCTCGGCGCGGGCGGCGTCTTCGGCAGCAGCTTCTGCGGCGGCCTGTGCTGCGGCTTCCGCAGCCTCGGCTTCGGCGGCTTCCAGGGCCAGTTGCTGTTCCTGCGCCTCGATCGCGGCGGCAAGTTCAGAATCGGCGGTGCCCTCGACCGGGTCTTCGGTCGCAGCGGTATCCGTGGTCGCAGAATCAGCGTCCGTCTCGCTGATGTCGGTGGAAACGATGGCTCCGTCACCGGCCTCGTCGGAGCCTTCGGCAGGCTGCGCATCATCCAGCAGGCTGATTTCTACATCCTCGGGCGAGGCACTGTCGGCTGTTCCGCTGACGGTCGCGCCGCCAGCGCTGACCCCGGCGCGGGGCCAGAATTGTGCTTCGAATGTGCCACCATCGGACAGAAAGCTGTCGCGCGGGATCAGGTTGGCGCCGATCAGGCGCGACATCTCATCCTCGGCCTGGTCAGGCGGGAATGGGCCGACGACCAGCGCGAACCAGCCCGATGTGCCAAGCTGATATCCGGCCAGCGGCAAATCCTGCCCGCCATAGCTTTCGGCGCGCGACTCAGCGGTGCTGACCCTTGGGTATGCCTCAATCTGAATCCAGGCGCTGTCCTGCGCCGATACCTGCGAACCAAGGCCGAACACGAAAAGCGTGATGACCCAGAAAATACGATGAATGCTCAACCTGTCTTACCTCAATACGTCTAAGTTGCGTGTTTGCGCCGACAATATCATGCGCGTCGACGGATGCACGTACTTCCTGAGCGTCCGGCGATGGACAAGGTTGGATGTGTTGCCTATGCAGAACGCGCCTTCTGACTGGGTCGCAAAACATGCCTGAATCGTTCAAAAAACCGCGCAGCTTTCAAGAGATCATCCTGCGCCTGCAGGCCTATTGGGCCGGGCAGGGCTGCGCGATCCTGCAGCCCTATGATATGGAGGTTGGTGCGGGCACCTTTCACCCGGCGACCACTTTGCGCGCGCTGGGCCCGAAGCCTTGGGCGGCGGCCTATGTCCAGCCCTCGCGCCGGCCAACCGACGGGCGTTATGGCGACAGTCCGAACCGCTGGCAGCATTATTACCAGTTTCAGGTCATCATCAAACCCAGCCCGCCGGATTTGCAGGCGCTGTACCTTGGGTCGCTCGACGCTATCGGGATCGATAGTGCGATCCACGATATCCGCTTTGTCGAGGATGACTGGGAGAGCCCGACGCTGGGCGCCTGGGGCCTGGGCTGGGAGGTTTGGTGCGACGGGATGGAGGTCAGCCAGTTCACCTATTTCCAGCAGGTCGCGGGCCATGATTGCGCGCCGGTTTCTGGCGAACTGACCTATGGTCTGGAACGCCTCGCGATGTACGTCCTCGGTTTCGACGACGGCAACAAGATGCCGTTCAACGACCCCGACGATCCGATCCCGCTGACCTATGGCGATGTGTTTCAGGAGGCCGAGGCGCAATACGCCCGCTGGAATTTCGACGTGGCCGACACCGGCGCGCTGGAACAGCACTTCAAAGATGCCGAGGCCGAGGTTGCGCGCATCCTCGACCAAGCGCCCGTTGATCCGAAAACCGGACGCACGATTGTAATGGCCCAGCCCGCCTATGATCAGGCGATTAAGGCGAGCCACCTGTTCAACCTGCTGGATGCGCGCGGCGTCATCTCGGTCACTGAACGGCAGGCTTATATCGGGCGGGTGCGCGCACTGACCAAGGCCTGCGCGGATGCCTGGCTGGACACAGCGGCGGGCGGCGCAGCTTGAAAACGCTGTCGCGCATATTGCCAAAACCTGCCGTCATGTTCCTGCTGCAAAACCTGGAACATCGCGACACGGATTTGGGGCGTCGGGCGCGGCGGCGGCTGGGCCGGCTGCGGCGGCGCGCCTCTGTCCAGGCGTTCGACAGACATATTGCGCGTCTGAAACAGGGTGATACCTGCATGGATTGCGGTGCCAATGTCGGCGTGGTCACGAAACAGCTGGCCGCAACCGGCGCGACAGTCCACGCTTATGAACCTGACCCCGATACGTTCCGACAGTTACGCGAAAACGTCGACCATTTGCCCAATTGTCGCTGCACCAGGTCGCCCTGGCAAGCAAGCCGGGTCACGCAACCCTGCGCCGCGTTCATGAAGCGCTCGGCACGCCCCAACAGCGCAGCCAGGCATCGTCGATATATTTCAGCGATCCGGAGCAGTTCGTCGAAGACGGCGTCAAGGTGGAACAGCGCGCCTTCGCGGATGAGGTTGCGCGCCTTGGCGGCAATGTGGCGCTGGTCAAGATGGATATCGAAGGGGCAGAGTTCGACATTCTGCCCCAGATATTTGCCGATCCGGCGCGGCAGGGCTTTGACGCGCTGTTCGTGGAAACGCACGAGCGTATGAAGCCGTCGCAAACCCCCGTCGTCGCACAGATGCGGCGTGACGCGGCAAAACTGTCCAAGCCGTTTATCAGTCTGGACTGGCCATGACCGGCAAACTGGTGGCAAGCGGGATCGTTCTGGCGGCGCTGATCGGCGGCGCAGCCATGTGGTATTTGCAGGTCTATGGCTATTATCGCGAGGTTGCGCTGGGGCAGGGCGGGCTGAAAGACGGGCTGACCACGATCCAGTTGGTCGATGCGGCGGGCGAATATGTGGCGCTGGACCCGAAAGCGTTTCAGGGCATCACCTCGGACAGCTCTCCGATCCGGTTCCGGGGGTGCATGACGCTGGATGACCCGGAAGCGGCGATTGCCATGGCCCCGCCTGCAAAAGATGCCGAACCGCTGGTCGCGCCGTTCTGGTTTGACTGCTTTGACGCAGTGGCCATCGGCGGTGATCTGGAAGCAGGGCGCGCCACCGCGATCATGGCCGAGGAAAATATCGAGGACGGCATCGACCGGGTGCTGGCCATTTACCCTGATGGGCGGGCCTTTGCCTGGCATCAGTTGAACGCGACTTTCAGGAAGTGAACCGATGCCGGATCTGTTGATCGAACTCTTTTCCGAGGAAATCCCCGCCCGGATGCAGGCGCGCGCCAGCGATGATCTGAAGCGGTTGGTGACAGACGGTCTGGTTGCGGCTGGTCTGACCTATGCCAGCGCCGCCGCCTTCGCGACGCCCCGCCGGTTGTGCCTGACGGTTGAGGGGCTGAGCGATCGGTCCGCCGACACCCGTGAAGAACGCAAAGGCCCGCGCGTCGATGCGCCCGAAAAGGCGGTCGAGGGGTTCTTGCGCTCCACCAGGCTGACCAGGGACCAGTTGGAGGCGCGGGACGACAAGAAGGGGCAGGTCTGGTTCGCGGTGATCGCCAAGCCCGGGCGCGACGCGGGAGAGATTGTGGCCGAGGTGTTGGAGGCCACGGTGCGCGGCTTTCCCTGGCCCAAATCGATGCGCTGGGGCGCGGGGCCACTGAAATGGGTGCGTCCGCTACATTCGATCCTGTGCATCCTGAGTGATGAGGGCGGGGCGGAGGTCGTGCCGCTGACCATCGACGGGATCACGGCTGGTGACAGTACCGAAGGGCATCGCTTCATGGTGCCGGGGCAGTTTTCTGTCACGGGGTTCGAGGATTATGAGGCGAAGCTGAAGCGCGCCAACGTGATGCTGCGCCCTGAGGAACGGGCCGAGGCGATCTGGAACGACGCCACGCAACAGGCGTTTGCGCGGGGCCTTGAAGTGGTTGAGGATAAGGGCCTGCTGGCAGAGGTTGCCGGGCTGGTCGAATGGCCGGTGGTGCTGCTGGGCGCGATTGACGCGGCGTTTCTGGGGCTTCCAGCAGAGGTGCTTCAAACCTCGATGAAAGAGCATCAGAAATTCTTCTCGGTCCGGAACCCGAAGTCGGGGCGGATCGAGGGCTATGTGACCGTCGCGAACCGGGAAACCTCGGATGATGGTGCGACGATCCTTGAAGGTAACGGGCGGGTGCTGTCGGCACGTCTGGCCGATGGCGCGTTCTTCTGGGAGAACGACCTGCGCGTCGCCAAGGCGGGTATGGACGAGTGGCGCGCGGCGCTGGAAAACGTGACGTTCCACGCCAAGCTGGGGTCACAGGCGGAACGGGTGGACCGGATCGCCGCGCTGGCGAAGGAAATCGCGCCGAGCGTCGGGGCGAATCCGGATGATGCTGCGGAGGCGGCACGGCTGGCCAAGCTCGATCTGGCGTCCGAAATGGTCTATGAATTCCCGGAACTTCAAGGGGTTATGGGGCGGTACTACGCGGAAGCGTCCGGTGCCTCGGCAGAGGTCGCGGCGGTGGCGCAGGACCACTACGCCCCCCTCGGCCCGTCCGACGATGTGCCCACCGCCCCGCTGAGCGTCGCCGTAGCGCTGGCCGACAAGATCGACACGCTGACCGGGTTCTGGGCGATTGATGAGAAGCCGACCGGCAGCAAGGACCCCTATGCACTAAGGCGGGCCGCGCTGGGGGTTATTCGGTTGGTTTTGCAAGACCGTCGAGATGATCGTTCAGTGAGTTGGGAAACGGTCAGACCAATTGCTGTTCGCATTCGTGCTGATATGGATGTCGCGAACGAAAAAGAGAAGATTGCAGAAGAACTGATTAGTAACAGTGCACTATCGGATGCATTGCAACCAAACAAGCAATTTGGCGTCGGCACATTTTATCAGGCACTGACAAAAACGGCACTGGCCGATGATCTGAATGTAGCAGGCGAGAGTGCAACAGAGCTGTTGGCAAAACTTAAAACTCATCATGCAAATCTTGTTGCCGAATTTAAAAATCAACATGTGCAAGAACTTTCTCAAGCGACCGACAGCCTCCTCGCCTTCCTCCACGACCGCCTGAAAACCTACCTCCGCGACCGGGGCATTCGCCATGACGTCATCGACGCCTGCCTGGCCATGCCACAGGCGGACAACCTGACCCTGTTGGTCAAACGGGCGGAGGCTCTGTCGGAGACCCTCAAGACCGACGACGGGGAAAACCTCGTGCAGGGGTTCAAGCGGGCCAACAATATTCTGGCGCAGGCTGAGGACGCGGACGGGGTGGAATACTCCTACGGTGCCGACCCGAAGTTCGCCGAGACCGAGGAAGAACGCGCCCTGTTCGCCGCCCTCGACGCCGCCGAGGCCAAAATTGCCCCGGCGATGGAGGCCGAGGATTTCGGCGCCGCGATGACCGCCATGGCCGGACTGCGCGCCCCGATTGACGGGTTCTTCGATGCTGTTCAGGTGAACGCCGACAGTCAGGTCCTGCGCCGCAACCGCCTGAACCTGCTCAGCCGGATCAGGACGATCTGCCTGAGTGTCGCCGACCTGACCAAGCTGGACGGGTAGGGGCCGCGGGCAAGCCGGGTGAGCGTCTGTCTGGGGGTAGGCGTTCACGCCGGGTGCGTTGGGCAATTTATGGCGCCGCGTTAGCCTGAAGGTCTGTGAATAGCGATCCGTCGCGAAAGCGCCTGCCCGCCGGGCAGACAGGCGCTCGCCCGGCGCCCTGACGGGCTTGATCCGGGGCGAAAAGGAACGGTCGGCGACGGTCACTTCGCGCCGTTCAAAAAAACAATGATCCTGACATTGTTGTCTGATCCTGCATTGAACGCCTTCACCCTTGCCCGACCATCAATCCTCGCTATGCTGCGGCGCGAAAGGATGCCGCGGTGCAGCATAGCGACCTGAGCCAGATGACCGAGATCACGCCGACGGCCCCCATGTCGGCGGCGCTGCATGGTGGGCGCGCGAAATGTCTGCAACGCCTGATCCGGCTGGACCTGCCGGTGCCGCGCACCGTGGCGCTGCCGTTCCCGACCGTTCGCGCAATCGCTCAGGGCCAGATGCCCGATCTTGCCGCGTTGCTGGGCCAGTTCGATGCAGGCGCGCTGCTGTCGGTGCGACCTTCAAGCGAAGATCCCGACTGGGGCGGTCCCGGCGCGATCCTGAATATCGGCATGAATGATGCGCATCACGCCGCACTAAGCGAAACATTGGGAGAGGCCGCCGCAACCGCGCTCTATGTGCGGTTTCTGCAAGCCTATGCAGTGGATGTCGCCCATCTGGACCCGGATGAGTTCGAAACCGACCAGACAGATGCCGACACTCTGCAACGTCTGCTGGCCGCCTACAAAGACGAAGCGGACGAACCCTTCCCGCAGGATCACGCGCATCAGCTTGCCGCGGTGCTGTCCTCGATGGCGCGGGCATGGGAAGGCACCTCGGCCCGTATCCTGCGCGAAGCACGCGGCGCGCCCGCCGACGCGGGGCTGGGCCTTGTGGTGCAGGAAATGGCGCTGGGCGTGGGGCCTGCGGAAAGCGGCTCTGGTGTGATCCAGTTTGTCAGCTCGGACACGGGCCAGGATATCGTGACCGGGCGCTACCTCAGCCAAAGCCAGGGGCGCGATGCGCTGACGGGTCTCGAGGGCGCCATATATCTGACGCGTGATGAGCGTGGCCCCTCGCTTCAGGAACTGTGCCCGGATGTTTTCGCCGATCTGATCCGCATCGGCGGCATTTGCCGCCAGCGCCTGCGTGAAGAAATGCAAGTGGAATTCACCGTCAGCGACGGGCGCCTGTTTGTTCTGGACGCGGTGCGTATCGCGCGCAACAGCCGTGCGGCGGTGCGGATTGCGGTGGCGCTGGCCGAAGATGGCGTGATCCCGAAGGCCGAAGCGCTGCTGCGGATCGAACCGCGCGCCTTGAATGAACTGCTGCACCGGCAGGTTGATCCATCGGGCGCGCGCGACGTCGTGGCGCAGGGCATCGCGGCCAGCCCGGGCGCGGCGACCGGCGTGCTGGTGTTCACGGCCGAGGCGGCGCAGGCCAATGCGGCGCGGGGCGAACCCTCGATCCTGGTGCGCCATGAAACCACGCCCGAGGATATTCGCGGCATGCACGCCGCCGTCGCGGTGCTGACGGAACGCGGCGGCAGGACCAGCCACGCGGCCATGATCGCACGCGGGCTGGGCCTGCCCTGTGTGGTGGGCGCATCGCGCATCGCTATCGACGCCGCCGACCAGACGCTGACGACGCGTGACGGGCGGGTGCTGAACGCCGGCGACGTGGTGACGCTTGACGGAACAGCGGGTGAGGCGCTGGCCGGGGCCGCGCCGCTGCTGGAACCGGCGCTTGGCGACAGTTTCCGCACCCTGATGGATTGGGCCAGCGATCATCAGGATATCGACGTGCGCGCCAATGCCGATACCGTCGCAGAAGCGCAGGTTGCCGCCACCTTCGGGGCCAGCGGCATCGGGCTGTGCCGGACCGAGCACATGTTTTACGAAGCTGACCGCCTGACTGTGATGCACGAGATGATCTTTGCCGATGGTCCCGATGACAGGCAGGGCGCGCTGGACCGCTTGCTGCCGATGCAGCGGGCCGATTTCGCGCAGCTGTTCCGCATTATGGAGGGGCGGCCCGTCTGCATTCGCCTGCTGGATCCGCCGCTGCATGAATTCCTGCCGAATTCACGCTCGGGCCTGCGCGAATTGGCGGATGCCTTGGGGATGCCGTTGAAGGACGTGACGCGTCGCGTCGCCTCGCTGACCGAATTCAACCCGATGCTGGGGATGCGCGGGGTGCGGCTGGGCGTGGCCATGCCCGAGATCTATGAAATGCAGGCACGCGCCATTTTCGAGGCAACGGTCGAAGCGACCCGCGCCGGCAACCCCGTGGTGCCCGAGGTGATGATCCCCCTGGTTTCGGCCTTTCGGGAGGTTGAGTTGGTCAAAAGCCGCATCGACGCGGTGGCCGCCGCCGTGCGGGCCGAAAGCGGCACAGAATTCTCGTTCCGCCTTGGGGTTATGGTCGAAACCCCGCGCGCCGCGCTGCGCGCGGACGAGATTGCGCGCTATGCTGAATTCCTGAGCTTTGGGACCAACGACCTGACGCAGATGACCTATGGCCTGTCGCGCGACGATGCCGGACGCTTCATGAGCGAATATGTCAGCCAGGGTGTCTTCCCCGAAGACCCGTTCCACCGCCTGGACGAAGACGGCGTGGGCGAATTGTTACGCATCGGCGCGCAGCGTGGGCGGGCGGCGCGTCCCGATGTGACCCTGTCGATCTGCGGCGAACATGGCGGCGACCTCGAAAGCATCGAGTTTTGCCGCCGCGCGGGGTACGATTACGTCAGCGCCTCGCCCTTCCGGGTGCCGCTGGCGCGGCTGGCGGCGGCGCAATTGGCGATCCGGGCTGGCACGAAATCCGCACAACTTTAGCGTGGGGTGACAACTTGACGCGGGCGTAAAGCGCGTTTTGTCGCCAGTTCTGGGCCAAAAAGCGCCCATATTGGATGATTGTCGTCCCACAATGCGCCGAAATCACGCGGGTGTTTACGCACCGGGGGTGGATTTGCAAGATTAACTCCTTTAAGGCCCCCCACGGCGATCGGGGAGATTGGGTCGCCAGAATGTATGGATGCAGGGCGCCGGGACGGTTGGCGCGACAGATGTAGGGACGAAAGACATGGACGGCTCTCGCCAGGTTGCCACCCTCGGGGTGGCATTGGTTGCCTTTTGCGGTGGATTGACCACCGCTTTGATGATTCAGGAATTTACCGGGGACACGTCGGCACCGAATACGCGCCCTGTGGTGACAATGACGCCGACTGCTCCGACAGTGACCGAACAGGTCGTCGAGGCCAGCGTGATCGTGCCGATGGTGCCCGCGCCATCGCTGGCCGAGAATCTGGCCGGACTGCTGGGCGACAAGACCCAGCCGCTGACGGCGTCAGTGCCCGACACGATGACCAAGATGATCCGGCCACACCCGGTGCAAGGCCCGGTCAAGGGGCCAGGCCCGGTGCAATACACTCGCGCCTATGTTGACAGCCTGCCGGTTGCCAAAGGCGGGCGTGACTGGCGCTGCATGACCGAAGCGCTGTACTTCGAAGCGCGCGGCGAAAGCGTCAAGGGCATCTTTGCCGTGGCCGAGGTGATCCTGAACCGCGTCGACAGCAAGCGTTTTCCGAATTCGGTCTGCGGCGTCATCAAGCAGGGCGTAAACAACCCGCGCGGTTGCCAGTTCTCTTACGCCTGTGACCGCTATCCGGAGGTTTACCGCGAAAAAGGGGCACGCGCACTGGTGGGCAAGATTGCCCGCGTGATGCTGGATGGTGCGGACCGCAAGTTGACCAAGGGGTCGGATCATTACCACACCAAGGCGGTAAACCCGCGTTGGGCGCGTGCGTTCGACCGGACCGTGATCATCGGCGTGCACAAATTCTATCGCTCATAATCGTTTATCCGGCTCAGTTGATCTGACGGATTGAATGGCAGGCCCGGGCAAGTCCCGGGCCGCTTTTTTGCGTGATGTGGACATTGGTGGACCTTTTTGCATTCACTGGCTTGCCCGGCGATCCTCGGACATCCAGACCAGCAGCGCCGCATCCCAAACCGATCATCTCGCCCGCCTTTTCTGGTTCATCCCGGACCGATCATACGCTAACCCGGCTTTGATGACCGACTCCGTCTCACTCAGCTTCGGCCCGCTTGAGGATCGCGCCCGCGCGGATGCGCCGGATGCAGATCGGATTTCCTTGCGCGACTTCCCTGTCGACGTCGAAATCGGCGCGTTCGAGGTTGAGCGTGGCACGAAACAGCGCCTGCAATTTTCGGTTGTCGTGGCCGTTGCCCCGCCGGATGCGGAGGTCGGCGACGACGTCGACCGCATCCTGTCCTATGATACCATCGCCGATGCGATCCGGGCCGAGCTTGCGGCAGAGCGCCTTGCCCTGCTGGAAACGCTGGCCGAGCGTATCTCGCTTCGCCTTCTGGCTGAACCACAGGCGCGACAGGTCTGGATTCGCATTGAAAAGCTGGACCGTGGACCGGGCGCTCTGGGGATCGAGGTTGTGCGCCAAAGCAGCAAACAGGCGGCCAGCGGTGCGACCCCGCCTGTCGTCGTGGACCTTGGCGCGCTGACCGGCGCGCCCGAGGCTGCGGTCAAATGGCTGGACTATCTGCATCATCAGGAAAAACCGGTTCTGGTTTGCGCTGATGCGGATATCGCCGCGCCATCGAACGAAGCGCAGCGCCGCATCGCCCTGCTGACCCGCGACGCCGCGACCTGGGCGCTGTCGATGCTGCACGCCAAGGCCCATGTCGCCGCCACCCGTACCGAAGTTGACTGGGCGCTTGCACAGGGGCGGCTAACACTCTGGGCGCCGGGGAAAATACTGCTCGACACGCCGGGGGCGCCGGATGCGGCCGCTGAAGGGGCCGTCCTGGCGGGTTGGATGGCTGACCGGCTGGGTGCGCAGAAACTGGTGGTCGTCGGCAGGGATTTGCCCGCAGGCGTCAGAACTCCGGCGATTTCTGTCGAAACTGAAACACTCTCTCTGGGGTGATCCTTGCCAAGGCGGGGCCGATTGCCGATAGCCGTGGCATGAACAGCTATTACCGCCCCCTTGTCCAGATCGACGCCGCCCGGCCTGCCGGTGCGCAGCCCGTGGCCGGGGGCTGGGGCTGGTTTACCCATGCCGAGCGGATCGAGCGAGGCGGTGTGCGCAAGGTCGTGGCTACGTCGGAAATTCCGGACGACACGCTTGCTGCAATCACCGCGCCCCGCGCGCCGCTGGCCGGACTTGATCTGACCCAGCCGCGCCTGATGGGCATTCTGAATGTGACGCCGGACAGTTTTTCGGACGGCGGGCGGTTCTTCGACCCTGACGTGGCGCTGGCCCATGCCCGCGCGATGGCTTCGGGCGGGGCGGATATCCTCGACATCGGCGGCGAAAGTACCCGCCCCGGCGCGGCCGAGGTTTCAGTGGCGGATGAGATTGCACGCACGGCGCCGGTAATCGAGGCGCTGCGGCACGGGTATGACGGCGCGCTGTCAATCGATACGCGCAAGGCCTCCGTGGCGCAGGCGGCTTTGCAGGCAGGGGCCGATATCGTCAATGACGTGGCCGCGCTCGGCTTTGATCCGGCACTGGCCACCGTGGTCGCCGACGCGAACGCCCCGGTGATCCTGATGCATGCGCAGGGCGATCCGGCGACGATGCAGGACGCGCCGCGCTATGACGATGTTCTGCTGGACGTATATGACTACCTCGCCGGGCGGGTCGCTGCGGCGCGCGCAGCAGGGATTGCGGCGGACCGGATCGTGGTTGATCCGGGTATCGGATTTGGCAAGACGGTGGATCATAATCGGGCGCTGCTGCGCGGGCTGTCGCTGTTTCATGGCCTTGGCTGTCCGATCCTGCTGGGGGCGTCGCGCAAGCGCTTTATCGGAACGCTGGCGGGGGCCGCGGATGCGGATGACCGGATGCCGGGATCACTCGCCGTCGCGCTGGCAGGGCTGGCGCAGGGCGTGCAGATCACCCGCGTTCATGATATGGAAGCGACAAAACAAGCCGTCACCCTGTGGCAGGCGGCAACGGGAATGGGACAGGCATGAGCAAACCATTGTTTGGAACCGACGGCGTGCGCGGCAGGGCTAATGAGTGGCCGATGACCGCCGATATGTGCTTGCGACTTGGCGCGGCGGCGGGGCGGTATTTTCGCACCGATGGGCAGATCCGGCACCGGGTGGTGATCGGCAAGGACACGCGCCTTAGCGGTTACATGATCGAAAACGCGCTGACTGCGGGCCTGACCAGCACCGGCATGGATGTGCTGCTGCTAGGCCCGGTGCCGACCCCGGCGGTTGGCTTGCTGACACGGTCCATGCGCGCCGATCTGGGGATCATGATCTCGGCCAGCCACAATCCGCACCAGGACAACGGCATCAAGTTCTTCGGCCCCGATGGTTTCAAGCTGAGTGATGAGGCCGAGGCCGAGATTGCCGCCATGGTGCAGGGCGACGTGGCCCCCGTGCCGCCGGCCGAGATTGGCCGCGCCACCCGGATCGACGATGGCCGGGGGCGCTATGTGGAACGGACCAAGGCCAGCTTTCCCCGCGGGCTGCGGCTGGACGGGCTGAAGGTCGTGGTGGATTGCGCCAACGGGGCCGCCTATCGCGCCGCGCCCGAAGTCCTGTGGGAGTTGGGGGCCGAGGTGATCCCCGTCGGGGTCAGCCCGAATGGCACCAATATCAACAATGGCTGCGGGTCGACCAATACCTCGCTGGCCGCTGAATCCATTGTGGCGCACGGCGCGGATGTGGGCATCTGCCTGGACGGGGATGCCGACCGGGTGATGATCCTGGATCAGAACGGGCGTGTGGCGGACGGCGATCAGCTGATGGCGCTGCTGGCGGCGCGCTGGGCGGACGAGGGGTGGCTGAACGAAAACATGCTTGTCGCCACGGTGATGAGCAATCTGGGGTTGGAACGCTTCCTCAAAAAACGCGGATTGGACCTGATGCGCACTGCCGTCGGCGACCGCTATGTGGTCGAAGCGATGCGTGCAGGCGGCTTCAATCTGGGTGGTGAGCAATCGGGCCATATCGTCATGACCGATTTCGGCACAACCGGCGACGGGCTGGCCGCCGGGCTGCAATTCCTTGCCGAGATGGTACGTACCGAGGTCAAGGCCAGCGTGCTGACGCAAAGCTTCACCCCCGTGCCACAGCTGTTGAAGAACGTCCGCTATGCAGGCCCTGACCCGACCAATGCAGTACCGGTACAGGCGGCGATTGCCGATGCCGAACACCAGTTAAACGGCACCGGTCGCCTATTGATCCGCAAGTCGGGAACCGAGCCTTTGATCCGCGTCATGGCCGAGTGTGAGGATGAGGGGCTTCTGGCCGAAGTCGTTGACGGTGTGGTCGCAGCGGTTGAGGCAGCGGCCTGAGCACGATGTCTGAAAGCCCGCAACAGATGACCACATTCACCCTGGCCGATATTGCCAGCGCGCTGGGCGCGCCGGTTCTGGGCGACGGGACATTGCCGCTCAGCGGGGCGGCGGAACCGGCGGATGCCGCGCCTGACCAGTTGGCGATGGCGATGAACCCGGCCTATGCCGACGGTCTGACCAAGGGCCGCGCGCGCGCCGCTCTGGTCTGGCCCGGGGCGGACTGGCAGGCGCTGGGCCTGTCGGGCGCTGTGGAGGTGCCCCGCGCGCGCCTTGCAATGGCGGGCGTCACCGCGCTGTTCGATCCGGGCCCCGAGGTTGCGCCCGGCATTCACTCCAGCGCCGTGATCGACCCAAGCGCGCAGATCGCGGCCGGGGCCGCCATCGGCCCCTTTGTCGTCATTGGGCGCGGCGTGCGCATCGGGGCAAACGCCCGCATTGCTGCCCATGTCAGCATCGCCGAAGGCGCGCAGATCGGCGACGACGCGTTGATCCATCCCGGTCTGCGGATCGGCGCGCGGGTAAAGATCGGCGACCGCTTCACCGCCCAACCCGGTGGTGTCATCGGAGCGGACGGATTCTCGTTCGTGACGGCGGAAAAATCGGCCGTCGAAACCGTGCGCGAAACGCTGGGCGCGGACACCCCGACAGACGCCCAACCCTGGGAGCGTATCCATTCGCTGGGCACGGTCGAAATCGGCGATGATGTCGAATTCGGCGCAAATTCAACCATCGACCGGGGCACTATCCGGGCGACCACCATTGGCGACGGCACCAAACTCGACAACATGGTGCATGTCGGCCACAACTGCCGGATCGGCCGTAACGTGTTGTTATGCGGGCAGGTCGGGATAGCCGGATCGGTTGAGATTGGCGATCAGGTCGTGCTGGGTGGGCGCGTCTGTGTGCAGGACAATATCTTCATTGGTGACGGCGTGATTGCCGGTTTCGGCAGCGTCATCATGTCGAATGTCCCCGCCGGGCGGGCCATGCTGGGCTATCCCGCGGTGCCGATGCAGACCAGTATCGACAGCTACAAGGCCCTGCGCCGCCTGCCGCGTCTGGCCCGCGACGTTGCGACGCTTAAGAAAGCGGTTCAAAAGCCCGCTGCGAACGACTAAATCAGCCGCGACAGCAGGTTCATTTCTGATCGGGGCAGTTCATGTCGCAGAGTGTGAAAGACAGGGTCATTCGCATTTTAGCCCAACAGGCGGTGCTGGAACCCATCGACGTTTCGACGGACCATTCCCTGGAAGACCTTGGTATCGACAGCATCGGCCTGGTCGAGGCGATCTTCTCGATCGAGGAAGAATTTGACGTCGAAGTGCCATTCAACACCAACACTCCACAGGACAGTGCTTTCGACATTTCGTCGGTTGCCGCCATCATCGGGGCTGTCGAAGGCCTGATCGCGGCGCGCGCTGCATGAAACGGGTTGCAATCACCGGCGCCGGGACGATCAACGCGCTGGGCCATTCAGTCGAACAAACGCATGCCGCCATGGCCGAGGGGCAGTGCGGCGTCGGCCCGCTGGACCTGCGCGATGCGGACCGTCTGCAGGTGCGCATTGGCGCGCAGGTTAAGGGCTACGACGAAGACGAACATTGGTCGCGCCAGCAGATCGCGCTTTACGACCGGTTCACGCAGTTTGCACTGATCGCGGCCCAGCAGGCGGTTGCCGCCTCTGGCCTGAGGTTTGAGGGCGACCTTGCGGATCGTTCGGGCGCGATTATCGGCACCTCGGGCGGCGGGCTTGGCACCCAGGACGAAAATTTTCGCCTTGTCTATGAAGACGGCAAGAACCGGGTGCATCCCTTCGTTGTGCCGCGCCTGATGGCCAATGCGGCGGCCAGCCATGTGTCGATGATCCACGGGCTGCGCGGCCCGACTTACGCAGTCAGCACGGCCTGTGCGTCGTCCAATCACGCAATGGGGCAGGCGTTCCATTTGGTGCGCTCGGGCGCGGCGCCGGTGATGCTGACCGGCGGGTCCGAGGCGATGCTGTGTTTCGGCGGCATCAAGGCCTGGGAAGGGTTGCGCGTGATGTCCCGCGATGCCTGCCGCCCGTTCTGCGCCACCCGCAACGGGATGGTTCAGGGCGAAGGCGCAGCGGTCTATGTTTTTGAGGAATGGGACCACGCGGCGGCCCGTGGCGCCGATATCCTGGCCGAGGTTGTCGGCTTTGCCATGACCTCGGACGCGTCCGACATCGTGATGCCGTCGCAGGATGGTGCGGCGCGGGCGATATCAGGTGCGTTGCGCGATGCCGGAATCGCGCCCGCGGACGTCAGCTATGTCAACGCGCATGGCACCGGCACGGCGGCCAACGACCGGACAGAATGCGCCGCAATTGCGCAGGTGTTTGGGGATCACGCCGCAGATCTGATGGTTTCCTCGACCAAGGCGATGCACGGGCACTGCATCGGTGGCACTGGCGCGGTCGAGTTGCTGGCCTGTCTGATGGCGCTGCGCGACGGCGTGGTGGCCCCGACAATCGGCCATCAAAAGGCGGACCCGGATTGTCCGCTGGACGTTGTCCCAAACGACGCGCGCGACGCCCGGGTGGACGTCGCGCTGTCGAATGCATTTGCTTTTGGCGGGTTGAACGCTGTACTGGCGCTCAGGCAGGCTTAGCCGGCGCCGCCTCAGTTGGTGCCGTTGGCGGCGTTCACGGCGTCAAAACCAGCGGTGAACCCTTTCAGGGATACCGACAGATCAACCGTCTTATTCTCAGCGGCCGCCGGTACGATTTGCAAATCCGCCTTGGCGCCGCGCTTGAACGCCGCGACTTCGGCTTCAGCAAGGCCAAACCGCGAAAAACACCCGATCGCTGCGCAGAAGGTAAACGGCCGGCGTGTCACCTTGCCATTGTCCACTTTCATCGCGATGCCCGGTGGCAACATCGTGGCCAGCGGCGTAATGATCGTGACCCCGGCAGCGGCCTTGCCGCCCTTGGCCAAGCCGAAGATAGAAATCTCGGCCACCGAATTGTCGTTGGAATCCTTCAGCAACTGGTACAGATGGCAGCGATCTTCCCCGTCCGGGACCGCCTGACACCGCATTTCCCAGTCGTCAAAGTTTCCTGCCAGATAGGGCCCTTTGGGCGCTTCGCCCTCGGCCGTTGCGCCCGCTGGCGCGGCTGCATTTTCGTCCTGCGCCCAGGCTGCGCCGCCAAAGGCCAGTGCCAGGCCAAGTACCAGGGATTTCATCAGATCAGACATCGGTGCCTCGTCATTCGTTAAAAGTCGTGTTTCCCGGGGGGATTTATCATGCCGTCACGCCAGTGTCAGGCCACAAATGCGCGACTGCGGCGGGGCAGGCGCCAGACACAAAAAAAGGGTCGAATTCGACCCTTTTTCCGCATTCTTTTCTCCCCGTCGGACTGGCCGACTTAGTCATTGGCGCAGAAACTAAGGGCAAGACAGCGTTGCGTCAACAGTGAATTCCGTGACGTTAAGTAATGCCGACAAGCCGCTGAAAACAATCGGCGAATTTGGCGGTGGATTGTCCATTTTTCAGACGGGCCACCCAGACAACAAACCAACACACGCGCTGCCCGGGCTGTAACAACACTGGCAGGTTTGGGTTAAGTTTGTATGTTGGGCGAAGTGAGTTTTCTTTCAGGGGGCGGGCGGTGTGTCTGACACAATTTTTATCGGTGGTGGCGGCGAAGAGTACCGTGATCCGCAGGGCATGTTGCTGGAATATGCCAACCGTCACGGCCTGATCGCAGGGGCGACCGGAACCGGCAAAACGGTGACGTTGCAAATCCTGGCCGAAAGCTTTTCGGCCCAGGGGGTTCCGGTGTTCCTGTCGGATGTGAAAGGCGATCTTTCCGGCCTGGCCGAGGCTGGCAGCGCTGAATTCAAGCTGCAGGAGGCCTTTACCAGCCGCGCCGAAAAAATCGGCTTCACCGACTATGTTTACGAATCCTTCCCGGTGACTTTCTGGGATCTGTTTGGCGATCAGGGTCACCCGATCCGCACCACGGTTGCCGAAATGGGGCCGCTGCGGCTGGCCCGCCTGATGGAATTGACGGACGCACAGGAAGGCATCCTGAACATCGCATTCCGCGTCGCCGACGACGAAGGCATGCCGCTGCTGGACCTCAAAGATCTGCGCGCACTGCTGATCTGGGTGGGCGAGAATAAGGCCGAGTTGAGCTTGCGTTACGGCAATGTCTCGACCAGTTCCATCGGCGCGATCCAGCGCCAATTGCTGGTGCTCGACAATCAGGGTGGCACCAGGTTGTTCGGGGAACCTGCGCTGGAAATCTCGGACATTTTCCGCACTGACACCGATGGGCGGGGCCGCATCTCGATCCTGGCGTCCGACAAGCTGATGTCGTCGCCGCGCCTCTATTCGACCTTCCTGCTGTGGCTGCTGAGTGAGCTGTTCGAGGAACTGCCCGAAGTCGGCGACCCCGAAAAACCCAAGCTGGTGTTCTTCTTTGACGAGGCGCACCTGCTGTTCGACGATGCCCCCAAGGCGCTGGTCGACAAGGTGGAACAGGTGGCGCGGCTGATCCGCTCTAAAGGGGTCGGGGTGTTCTTCATCACTCAGAACCCGGCGGACGTGCCTGAGGATATTCTGGGTCAGCTTGGCAACCGCATCCAGCATGCCCTGCGCGCCTTCACCGGGCGTGATCAACGCAACCTTGCGCGCGCAGCGCAGACCTATCGCGCCAATCCGCGCTTCGATGTGGAATCCGCCATTCGCGAGGTTGGCGTGGGCGAGGCTGTGACCTCGATGCTGGAACGAAAGGGCGCGCCCGGCGTCGTCGAACGCACGCTGATCCGCCCGCCGTCGTCGCGGCTGGGCCCGATCGAGCACTCGGCCCGTGAAGCGCTGATCAAGACGTCACCGATTGCCGGGAAATACGAACATCTGAAAGACCGCGAAAGCGCCTTCGAGATTCTGACAGCCCGCGCCGAAAAAGCCGCGAAAGAAGCGGCTGAGGCCGAAGCGCGAGAGGAGGAGGCCGAGGCGGCCGAGGCGGCCGAGCGCGAATACCGCACCGGGCGGCGCTATAAGGGAGAGCGGGTCGAGCGCTCCACCTCTCGCAGGCGAATGCGCAAGGACGACAGCTTTGGCGGGGCGCTGGCCAAGGTGGTCGTGAAAGAGCTGAAGGGAACCACCGGGCGGCGCATCGTGCGCGGCATCTTCGGAACGCTGTTCAAGGGACGATAGGGCGCGCGCGCCCGACCGGCCCCGCCGGTCAGGCGCTGGTCTGAACTTGGCGCATCCAGGCGAGTTGGTGGCCAAACCGGCGCCAAAAATCATGCAAACTCAACGGTGCAGCGCCCGCTCACCGGTCCAGCACGCGCCCGGCTTGCGGTGTATCGGTGAATACCCGTTTCAGGCCGAAACGAACTGAAAGACAAGCAAGCAGCCGTCCAGCCTCAGACGTCGCAAAGCCCGCACCATTTACGTCAATTGAAGCTTGCCCGTAGCGCTGCAATCTGCCGAGATGGCAACCGCATCAGCCCTCAGCTTTCCACCGTCGCCCGCGCAATCGCGCGGGGCTTGCCCGCGGCGTTCAGCGGATCATCCTGACGCTGGACCGAGCCTTCGAAATGCGCGCCGCTTTCGATCGCGATGGTCTTGTGAACGATATCACCTTCGACCCGCGCCGTGGCCGTCAGGCGCACTTTCAAACCGCGCACTTTTCCGATCACCCGGCCATGCACAACCACATCGTCGGCCAGGCATTCACCCTTGATCGTGGCGCTTTCGCCGATGGTCAGCAGATGGGCGCGGATGTCGCCTTCGATCTTGCCCTCGATCTGAACATCGCCTGATGTCTTGATGTTCCCGACAATTGTCAGATCCGCCGCCAGCAGCGATGCGGGCGGCTTGCCGCGCGTCGCCGGAAGCGCTGCGGGCGAGGCTTCGGATGCGATGCTTGCAGGTGGCGGCCCACCTTCGCCGCTTGCCGGCCCATCGACCGGTGTTGCACCTTCGTTGGTGGATTTGTTCTTAGAAAACATCTCGCGCTGCCTTGATATATCGCATTGGATTGATGGCCTTGCCGCCGATCCGAATTTCATAATGGAGGTGTGTGCCGGTCGACCGGCCTGTGTTCCCCATAGCAGCGATACGATCCCCGCGCGAGACCCTCTGCCCGACTTTCACATAAATTTTCGAGGCATGCGCATAGCGTGTTTCGTAACTGTATGCGTGTTGGATTTTCACCAGGTTCCCATAGGCGCCTGCGCGCCCGGCATGGGTCACGACGCCGTCAGCGGTGGCATGAATGGGCGATCCGTGCGCACCTGCGAAGTCAGTTCCCGAATGCATCCGGCCCCAGCGCGGGCCAAACCCCGAGGTATAGCGGAAAGACTGCGTAAGCGGGATCATGAACGGCGTCTTTTCGACCGCCAGCCGGTACAGGTTGATCTGGTCAAGACTGGACAGGATCTCATTGGCGCGCAGGGTCATTTCATCGGGCGCCTCGCCCTTGGTTGAAAACGTCAGCGGCGCCAGCGGCCCGCCCTGACCGGAATAATCCCGGCGCACCTGCTCGATCAGGTTGTCAGTGTTAACCCCGGCGGAACTGAACATTTTCTCCAGCGGTTGAACCGATACGGTCAGCGCCTCTTCCAGCTGCGCAAAAATCCGGTCCGTGCGATCATTCTCGATCCGCTTTTTGCGCAGAAGTTCTTCCAATTCCGAACGCGCCGCCTGGGATTCGACGGATTCGATATC
This sequence comes from Paracoccaceae bacterium, assembly GCA_012103375.1. Lineage (NCBI taxonomy): Bacteria > Pseudomonadati > Pseudomonadota > Alphaproteobacteria > Rhodobacterales > Paracoccaceae > Paracoccaceae bacterium. The sequence continues at coordinate 3,717,618 of WLWX01000001.1, read as the reverse complement.
ACGCTCGGCAGCGGTGACATCCAGCAGGTCCGCCAGCATATCGACGGTTGTCGCAATCTCGCGCGTGCGGCTGGTGGTGCCGGTTCTTGCCGTGCCATCATCGGTCAGCAGCCCCGACAGCATCTCACCTTCGGCCATCGCGGCGTCACGTTCCAGAATGGTCCGGCGCAGAGCAGTCTGAACAACTTTGATCCCGGTTTCCAACTCACGGCGGCGGTCTTCACTGGCCAGCAGCTCTGACTGCATGTTCGAGACTTGCTGCAAAGCGGTGTTGAACCGTTCCTGTGCCAGCCGCGCTTCTTCGGCGCGGGCGTCGCGGGATTGGCTCATCGTGGCCAGACGCTTTTCATAAAGCAGCTGATCGCGGGCAACCTGATCGCGAACGTTTCCGACACCGACTGAATCCATCAACAGGATTGCGGTGGCAACAATCGTCCAGCCAAGCACCAGCGCGCAGCCGGTCAGCGCAATCAGCTGAATTTTAGGCGTGAAGCGAAGGTAACGGGTTTCCCCTTCCGATCGCAAAAACAGGCGCTGTTCGGGAAAGGCGCGTTCCAGCGCCGAATCCTGCCGTCGGTGTCCGTGGTGGTAATTTGACCTCACATCCCCGTCCTGTGCTCGTTCCTGTCCCCGGTGCTCATTTGTCCGGGTTCCCCAACCCGCACGGCACGCGCCCTTCGTAACGACCAATACATGCAATCGCAACGATTCTGACTGTGGTTTTCCGGCATCGGCAAAGCGGCGTTGGCGTTGGCGGATTTCCGCCGAACCCTCAGCGCGCCGCTTCGGTTAGGGGCCAGTAGAAGTCCGGCGGCATCCCGGCTTCGGCGCGTTTTTCTTCGTTGAAGGGCGGGCGCAGGTGGCTGTGGAAGTAGCGTCGCACCAGATCGTGGAAGGTGTCACGGGGGTCCATCTCGTGCCGGCCACACAGAAAGTGGAACCATTTGGAGCCATAGGCCACATGCCCGACTTCTTCGCTGTAAATCGTTTCAAGCGCCGCGACCGCATCGGTCAGCTCGGCCTGGCGAAACACCTTGATCATACCGGGCGTCACATCCAGCCCGCGCGCCTCTAACACCATCGGGACAACGGCAAGGCGGCCCATGAAATCCCCCTGAGTGTCCGTGGCCGCGCGCCACATACCGGCATGGGCGGGCAGGGCCCCGTAATAGCTGCCGAGGTCTTCAAGGCAATTACACATCAGATTGAAATGTTTGGATTCTTCATCCGCAGCGCGCACCCAGTCGTCATAGAATCCCAGCGGCATCCTGACATCCGAAAACCGCACGATCAGGTCCCAGTGCAGATCGACTGCGTTAAGCTCGATATGCGCGACAGCATGCAGCAGCGCAAGGCGCCCGGCCTCGGATCCAGGCTTGCGATGGGGTACATCGCGCGGGTCTTTCAACTCGGGCCGGTCCGGCCGGGCCGGGAAGGATGGCGGCGCGGCATCCCCCAGCGCCAGCGGCTGCCCTTGGCCCCGCGCCGCCTGCCAGCGCTGCGCATGGGCACGCGACAGCGCCGTCTTGGCGCGCCCGTCAGCGGTGGTCAGAACCTCGACCGCCATTTGAGTCAGCGTGGTCATGCGTCGTCGCGCAGATGGGCCAGGATATCTTCCACATGCCCCTTCACCCTGACCTTGTTCCAGACCCGCTCGACCCGCCCATCCGGGCCGATAATCAGTGTCGTTCGAATAATGCCAAAATAGGACTTTCCATACATCTGCTTTTCTGCCCACACGCCGTACCGGTCGCAAACATCGCCGCCCGCATCCGACAAAAGCGGAATCGCCAGCCCGTGTTTGTCGCGAAATTTGTCATGCTTTGCGACGGTGTCTTTCGAAATGCCCAGCACCTGAACACCGGCTGCATCGAAGTCCTTGCGATGGGCGGTGAAGGCCAGTGCCTCGGCCGTACAGCCCGACGTGTCGTCCTTTGGATAAAAGAACAACACAACCCGCGCGCCGCGCAGATCGCTCAGACAGATTGTTCCGCCACCATCGCGGGGCAGGGTGAAATCCGGGGCGATATCGCCTTTTGTCAGCATGGGGTCTCCGAACATCTGAATGGTCTGGCGCAATCTGTCCCAGTCTGGCGTGTGCCGCTGGCGGGGTCGAGTCGATTGCACCCTGCGCCTGCGCCGAATGTCTTTTCGCCGTAAATACTCTCGGGGGGTGTCGAGGGCCCGGCCCTCGACTTCGGGGGGCAGACAGCGTCCCGCCACCGCCTGCGGTCCTCCGCATGCAATGCTTGCAAGCGCCTGCGTTTCCAGCCAGATGCATGCGCCATGAAACTCAGCGATTTTGACTTTGATCTGCCCGAGGGTCTGATCGCCACGCGGCCCGCCAAGCCTCGGTCTTCGGCGCGCCTTCTGGTGGCCGAGCGGGGGCGCCTGACGGACGCGCATGTCACGGATCTGCCCGACTGGTTGCGCCCCGGCGATCGGCTGGTGCTGAACGATACGCGGGTGATCCCTGCCAGGTTGACCGGGTTGCGCCACCGCGCCTCTACCCAGGGTCCCGTGGCCGCGAAGATCGAGGTGACCCTGCTGGAGCCTATGGCCGATGGGCAATGGCAGGCGCTTGTCAAACCGCTCAAGAAGATACGCGACGCTGAGGATATCGTTTTCTCCGAAGCACTTAGCGCCACGGTGACTGGGCGCGCCGATGGTCAGGCGACACTGCAATTCAACGTCGTGGGGGACGAATTTGATACCGCATTGGCCAAGGCTGGCGCGATGCCATTGCCGCCCTACATCGCCGCCTTGCGTGCGCCGGACGCGCAGGATCACGACGATTATCAGACGGTCTGGGCGCGCGCAGCGGGGGCGGTGGCGGCCCCGACCGCCTCGCTTCATTTTGACGATGAATTACTGGCGGCATTGCGTCGGCAAAACGTCGGCATAACCTATGTCACGCTGCATGTCGGCGCAGGCACGTTTCTGCCGGTGAAGGTGGATGATATCGCGGACCACAAAATGCATGCCGAACGCGGCGAGGTGACCGCGCAGGCCGCATCCGAGATTGCCGCCACCCGCGCTGCGGGAGGGCGCATCATCCCTGTCGGCACAACCGCCCTGCGCCTGCTGGAAACCGCCGCGCGCGAAACAGGCGAGGTTGCCCCGTGGAAAGGTGCGACGGATATCTTCATCACACCGGGATTCCGGTTCCGCGCCACCGACGCGCTGATGACCAATTTCCACCTGCCGAAATCAACGCTGATGATGCTTGTCGCCGCGTTTCTGGGGGTCGAGGAAATCCGCGCCGCCTATGCCCATGCGATCGCGCAGGGGTATCGGTTCTTTTCGTACGGAGATGCGTCGCTGTTGATGCCGGTGCGGGACAAGTAAGCGCGGCAGATTCACCAGTCTCAAACAGCGCTTTATGCCATCAACGCAATCCACCAAGCCCGGTCAGAGCATGTCTTTATCGGCGACATTCCAAGACTGCGAACCAATCGCGCGTAATCGACACCGGCGCGCATGCGCCATGCTCGCCCTACCTCAAGCATCATCCTTTCAATCTGCAACGATGCCCAAAGACGAACACCCGCGCTTAGCCGGGCGCGCGCCGGACCGGCGGGCTGGCGTAGCAACGTTGGATGGGCATGTTTTATGGCGAGGTGTTAGCCGTCAACTATCCAGGATGTGCCAACCTCGAACCGACGCCAGACCGGTGGGGCCGGTCCGGCGTACGCCCTGCGCCTTTGGCGCGCACCGGGCGCAGGGAATTCCGGTGGCGATCGAGGTATTTGGGATAGCGCTCTAAGTCGTGCACAAAGCATGCGCCCATGACCGACACATTCAATCTGGACACACTGCGCAAATAGTCTTGTCGATAGTCGTGGCTGCTCTGCTTGGGTACCGGCCCAAACTTCACCCGCCGGTGTGGCTCATATGTCGGCTGACCTGACCGTCCGGCTTCTGGCGGGAATAGTCGAAATCATGCCCCTTGGGTTTCAGCGAGATTGCGCGCCGGATCGCCGCTTCCAGCGGCGCATCCGATTCGCTGCCGCGAAGCGCGCTGCGCAGGTCGGCGTTGTCTTCCTGGCCCAGACACATGAACAACTCACCCGTGCAGGTCAGGCGCACGCGGTTGCAGCTTTCGCAGAAATTATGGGTCAGCGGGGTGATCAGGCCGATCTTCTGGCCCGTCTCTTCCACCCGGACATAGCGCGCCGGGCCGCCGGTGCGTTCGGGCAGGTCAGTCAGGGTGAACCGGCTGGCCAGTTGCGTCTGCAAATCGTTCAGCGACCAATATTGCCCGACCCGGTCCTCGCCACCCAGATCGCCCATCGGCATCACCTCGATAAACGTCAGGTCCATATCGCGCTTGGCACACCAATCCGCGATGCTGAACAGCTCATCCTCATTAAACCCTTTCAGGGCCACAACGTTGATCTTGACCCGCAAGCCTGCTGCCTGCGCCGCATCAATCCCTTTCAGCACCTGCGGCAGGCGCCCCCAACGGGTGACGCGGGCAAACTTCGCCTCGTCCAGCGTATCCAGCGATACATTCACCCGCCGCACGCCCGCCGCAAACAGGTCATCCGCGAACCGCGACAATTGCGACCCGTTTGTCGTCAGCGTCAGTTCCTGCAACGCGCCGCTGTCCAGATGACGGCCCATCGAACGGAAGAAGGTCATGATGTCGCGCCGCACCAGCGGCTCACCGCCGGTGATCCTCAGCTTGTTGACGCCAAGACCCACAAAAGCCGAACACATGCGGTCCAGCTCCTCCAGCGTCAAAAGCTCTTTCTTGGGCAGGAAGGTCATGTTTTCCGACATGCAGTACACACAGCGGAAATCGCAGCGGTCGGTGACCGAAACCCGAAGATAGCTGATCGGGCGCTGGAACGGATCAATGAGGGGGGCAGCCTGTGACATGGGCCGGACCCTAGGCGCGTCGGCGGTTCACCACAAGGGCAGGGGGCCATGCGCACAATGCGTTGAACCCGCCGTGATTGTCGCCTAGTTTGCCGCGATGCGACTCGTATTTTTGCCCCTGCTGGCCCCGCTTGCCCTGACTGCCTGTACTGAAGGCACGTTTTTCGACAACCTTTTTGCGCCCTATGAGGCACCTCCGATTGAAGAGGTCGCAGCGCCTGCGGCCGGGACGCAGGATCCGACCTTTGTGGCCCCGCGCGTGGCCTCGGCCCCAGTTGATCCGGAAATCGCCGAACAACGCGCGGCATGGGTGTCTGCTGCGGCGGCCAACAAGGGGGCCCGGCTGGGCAGCACCATCGCCTCGCTCGGTGATCCGACCGAAGGCGGGCTGTGGATTGAAACACCGCTGGTGTCGGCGCCGACCACCGGCAAGATCGAATACCCGATCACCCGCAAAACGGTCGAGGTTCAGCTGCGGCCCGCAGGGTCCGGCGGCAGCCGTGCCTCGCTGGCGGCGTTCCGCGCGCTGGATGCGCCGCTGACCGGCTTGCCAGAGTTCGTGATCTACGGACAGTAAGCCCCATGGCCGACCGGCCACTTTCAACGGTCGGCGACTGGGACGATATGTGCGCGCGTTTTCAATGGCGCGTGCCGGATGATTTCAATATTGCCGCCGCCTGCTGCGACGTTTGGGCCAATGCGGAACCTGACCGCCTGGCACTGATCGAGCAGCGCGGTGACGGGATCCGCAACTGGACGTTCGGGCAGCTGCGCGACGCCTCGGACCGGTTTGCCAACGTGCTGTCGGCGGATGGCGTCGGGCAGGGCGACCGCGTCGCGATCCTGCTGCCACAAACGCCCGAGGTGCTGATCACGCATTTCGCCGCGATGAAGTTGGGCGCGGTCACGGTGCCGCTGTTTTCGCTGTTCGGCCCCGATGCCCTGCACTTCCGGCTTAGCGATTCTGGCGCCAAAGCAATCATAACCAATGCCGAGGGGGCGGCGAAGCTGACCGGTTTGGATCTGCCGGGCCTGTCGCGGATCTATGTAACGGATCAGCCCATCAGCCCGGCGCGCGATTTCTTGGGCACGCTGAACAACGCGCCTGCAACGCCACGACCCCCCGTAGCCGGGGCCGCGGATCCGGCGATGATTATCTATACCTCTGGCACAACCGGGCCGCCCAAAGGGGCGCTTCACGCGCACCGGTTTCTGTTGGGCCGATTGTGTTGAAAAACTCCGTTTTAGGGCCTGAACGATGATTTTTCTTTCCATGCAGCCCGATCCTAAATTTTTGGCGCGGGGGTCGGCCCAAATCGCCTACATGCGCTCACGCGCAGCCATGCGCTGTCTCGTGGTCAAAGCTTTCCGACTATTTCGCTTCATAGGTTTTCGCAAGAAATCCGCGACGCTCTGATTTCGGAGTTTTTCAACACAATCGGCCATCTGCCGACACTGCAACTGTGTTATGAGGATTTTCCGAAACCCGGTGACATCGGCTGGACCCCGGCAGATTGGGCCTGGATCGGCGGGCTGATGGATCTGGCGCTGCCGTGCCTGTATTTCGGCGTGCCCGTGGTGTGTCACCGGATGGCGAAGTTCGATGCGCGCGCTGCGTGGGACTTGATCGCCCGGCACCGCGTGTCGGTTCTGTTCCTGCCGCCCACCGCGCTGAACCTGCTTCGCGAGGTGCCGGTCCCCGATTGCCATGCGGTCCGGGCCATCGGCTCGGGCGGAGAGGCCCTGTCGCCCGCGCTCCGCGCCTGGGCGCGCGATCAGATTGGCGCGCCGATCAACGAGTTTTACGGCCAGACCGAATGCAATCTGGTCATCACCGGGTGTTCCGCCGTCCTGCCCCTGCGTGACGGCGCAATCGGTCGCGCCGCGCCGGGGCACGATGTTGCCGTGATCGACGCTGCCGGGCAATGCGTCGCGCAAGGAGAGATTGGTCAGATCGCCATCCGCGCCACCAAGGATGCGCCAGACCCGGTGATGTTCTTGCGATACTGGAACGCGCCCAAGGCGACGGCCGCCAAGTTCATTGGCGACTGGATGGTGACCGGCGATCTGGGGCGGATGGACGCCGACGGTTACATCAGCTTCGTGGCGCGCGACGACGATGTCATAACCTCTTCCGGCTACCGGATCGGCCCGGCCGAGATCGAAGCCTGCCTGACCAGCCACCCAGACGTGACCCTAAAGCGTTTCGACATTAACCTGAGACATATCCGGCGGCCTTAAAGTAGTTCCAGCATTCTACTGGGTCGTAGAGATCGCAGATTGCTCCGATTGCTTCGAAGACCTGGGTAAAGGACCTGGCCCCGATCCGTCGCAAATGGGCTTTCAGTTTAGAGAAGGCCTGCTCGATGGGATTCAGGTCGGGCGAGTACGGTGGCAGGTAAAGGAACCAGCAGCCGTGATTGCGTAAAGCCTGCGTCGCCTCCTTATTCCGGTGGGTTGCCAGGTTGTCGAGAATGACGACAGTGCCGGGGTTGATCTCGGGGACCAGCACTTCGCGGATGTAGGCCGCGAAGGCGGGGCCATCTATCGCTCCCTTGATGACCCAAGGTGCGATCAGCGCGCCTTGGGTCAGGCCCGCGATCAAGGTTTGGGTTCCCCAGCTTCCGAAGGGCGCATCCATCGTCAGGCGCTTACCGCGCTTGGCTCTGCCGCGTAGGCGCGTGAGGTTTGTCTTCACTGCGGTTTCGTCAATAAAGACAACGCGCTCAGGAAAGGTCGCAATGGCTGGCGAGCGGTATCTGAACCAGTCGGCCCGTTGCTGCCTTACCTTGGCGCGGCGGCGCTCGGTTGCGACCAGCGACTTTTTTTGTACGTGAAGCCGAGCCGGGACAGAAGGTTGGCGATGGAGGAGTGATGCACCCGCACACCCTCTGCATCGGCCAGCGCATTACGCAACTCAAAGAGCGTGATGTCAGGGTCTTGTGCGATCAACTCCTCAAAGAATTCCCGATGCGGAGCCAGCTTTCCCTTGCCGCGCGGCGGTCCCTGCCGGGCAGGTTCCGCATGACCCTTCATCCTCACCTGACGCGCCCACCGCGCGCCTGTGGCAGGCGACAGCTTCAACCGCAACGCCGCCGCGCGCCCGCTCAACCCTTCTTCAATGTATCTCTGAAACCGTATCCGAAGCGCAGATGGCAAAGGTGCTGACATGATCCATCCTCCCAAACAGGATGAATCACAGATCAGGTCTCAAGGGAATCCCTCGCGATTCAGGTTCAAGACGAAACGCTTTAAGGCCGACCTACTTGCCCTATTCCGCGATCACGGCCTGATCTGAGGACGGCGGTAGGGGGTGTTGCGATTGCTCCTGTGCGCCCCACGCGCCCAGTCCCCGCGACGAAACACACCGCTCCGGCGTTTGCAGAAAACGCGGCACCCAGACAAAAAGCGTTTCGCCTGACGCTGCTCGTCGGAGCCTCCGGCGGGAGTATTTGGGGCGAAAAGACAATGCCAAAAGACTTGTGAGGTGCCGCACCGAACGGCCACCCAAGGCGGAGCGTCCGATGCGGCACTGTCTTCACGCACGGCCATCAGCTCTCCAGCCTGTACCGCATGTTCATCCTATGTTCTGATTGTTAATAAAACGTATATGCCCGGTCTTTTCGCCAAAAATACTCTCGGGGGGGTCGGGGGGCAGACAGCCCCCCCGCCACCGTCTTATCCGGGATCGCCGAGCTTGACGTGAACCTCGTCAAGATCAACTTCGCGAACCGGCATCTTGTTGGCGGGATCGTCGAAATCATATCCGAACAGCTTGAAATCGCGATGATAGATTTCCCACATCAGGTGGCGTGACAGGTCATCGAAATAGTCTTCGACGGGATGGGCACGTTTTGGTCCGTGCCCTTCGCTTTCGTTGAACCGCGGCACCGATTTCAGGTCAATCGCCACCGGCGTTTCGATTGCACCCAGAACTTCGGCCATGCCTTTTGCGAAATCCTCGGTGTGGATCATCTTGTCATAGCGTCCGCCGTTGACGATGAAGGTCGACACATGCCCCGCCATTGCCGACCAGTGGATGTCGGGGTCCATCGGTTTGCGGAACTTTACGGTGTCGCGCACGAACAGCAGAAATCGACGGAACGAGGCGATCTGGTCAAAGTCGCCCTCAACCTCGATCCCGTAGGTCTGGATCAGCTTGGGGACCAGATTGCCGCGGTACCGACTGCCATTGCGCTGAATGCCGCAGATCTTGTGATACTGTTGAAGAAGTCGATGTTTTGGTCGGCGCGTTGTTGAGCGAGAGGCGGCCGCGCGCCGTTTTCTTTCACGTTGGCACTGTTGCTGGCACCAACTTCGCCAGTTTCCGGAGGTTTTGAGCTGTTGCTGCGAGTTGGAACTGTTCGGTTGCGCCTTTGGGTCCTCGAAGCCGCATCATCTGCACGCCGATGTATCGTTTCAGGTGGGCAAAGAGCATTTCAACCTTCCGCCTTTGGATGAACGACGTCATGTAGGCATCTGTTTTTCGGATATCGCGAGCGACGTCTCGGGCGGCTTCGTGAACGGACCGCATAAGGCGTCTGCCGTCGTCCTTCGGACAGCATTGCGACTTCAGAGGGCATGCGTCGCAATCGTGCTTTGAGGCTCGGTATCTGATGAACCCGTCTTTGCTGCCATTGGGCTTTCGCGGTTTTGAGAAGTTCCGCCGATATGTTTGCAAGGCTTTGCCGGTCGGGCAAGTATAGCTGTCGGTCGCCGGGTCGTAGACAAAGTCTTCGCGTGAGAATGTGCCGTCAGTTCGTTTTGACTTATCCCAGACCGGAATGTGGGGTTCGATTTGACGTTCGTCCACAAGCCAGCCCAACATCTCGGCTGATCCGTAACCCGTATCACCCACAAGCTTGTCAGGTTTGATGCCAAACCGCTCATGTACACGATCGATCATCTCCCTTGCTGCCCGCGCCTCTGCAGGCCGGATCGGAGCCGTCGGCTCGACGTCCACGATGACTGCATTATCCAAATCGACCATATAGTTAGTGGAATAGGCAAAGTAGGCGGCTCCCCCGTCAGCCCCAGTCCAACGCGCTGCTGGATCAGCCGGTGAGATGTATTTGGGGACGACCTTGGTCGCAGCACCGAAGGCCACATCATCCAGCGTCTCGAGATATTCGTCGACGGCACGGGACGTCAGATCTGCTGGCAGTCCGTCTTTGCTTTCAACGCCGCGCGTCTGGTTTGCATTCGCGGGGATCAGACTGGCATCAACACCAAAGCTGTGGCCGCCAACCAGCCCCTCATCCATGCAGCGCTGCAAAACGACCTCGAACAAATGTCGGAACAAACCGCTCTCGCGGAAACGGCCATGCCGGTTCTTAGAGAATGTCGAATGGTCGGGCACTGGATCAGCCAAATCAAGCTTACAAAACCAACGATACGCCAGATTGACATGAACCTCTTCGCAAAGCCGTCGCTCGGAACGGATGCCCTGACAATAGCCCAACAACAGCATGCGGATCATCAGTTCAGGATCAATCGAAGGGCGGCCATTGGCACTGTAGTATGAAGCGAGCAAGGGGCGCACACCTGTCAGATCAAGGAAGCGATCAATTCCCCGGACGGGATGATCCTTCGGCACAAAACTCTCGATCGAGAACTCATAGAACAGCGCGCCTTGCGCAACTTGCCTTGGACCCATCATCGCCGAACCCTCCACCCTCAAAACAAGTGAATCAGAGCGTGCGCGGCCAATCAACGGACTTTTTCAACAGTATCTCCGCATGTCGTAAGTTCGAACTCGGTGCAGCGAAGGTCGCCTTGTCCTGAACCGGCCATTCGTAGTCTGCGCAGCGAAAGTCGGCAACGAGTCGATTCTGTGGAAAAACAACGTGTTGCGGGCGCAGAAAGTAGCGATTTGAACATAGCGCGAGCGCCTTTCTGATCAGGCTTTGCGCGTTTGCTGCGGTGCAGGAAAGATCTTTGCCAGTTTGCGAAGGTTTTGGGCAGTGGCGGCGAGCAGGAATTCGTCATTTGCGCCGCATGGTCCACGTAATCGGAGCCGTCCCAGGCCGAGAATGCGCTTGAGGTGGGCAAAGAGCATTTCGACCTTCTTCCGGAGCTTCACCGAGATCTTGTATTGCGGCGTTTTGGCGATTGCGCGGGCGATGTCGCGAGCGTCCTCATGTTCCTCACGGGTGATCTTACGGGCGTCGGCATTCGGGCAGCACTTCGGCTTGGAAGGACAGGATTGGCAGGTGTGCTTCAGCGCTTGGTACTTGGCCACGCCCTTGCCGGTTGGGCCGCGATTGGGGTCGGAGTAGTTTCGGCGGAACTGCTTCAGAGCCTCGCCTTCCGGGCAGATGTATTGATTGTTCTCGGCATCCCATTCGAAGTCAGCTCGGGACCAGGTGCCATCGGTGCGCCCGGCTTTGTCGAAGACCGGGATGTGCGGTGCGATCTTTTCACCCACCAGCCATCCGAGCATGGGTCCCGATCCGTAGGCGGTGTCGGCGATCAGCCGTTCGGGATGAAGATCGAAGCGCTCTTTGGCCCGCTTCAGCATCGTCTTGGTTGACCCCACCTCGGCTTGACGGATCGACCGTGTCGCTTCCACGTCGACGATGACACCATGATCGGTATCGATGAGATAGTTGTCGGAGTAGGCAAAAAATGCGGGACCCTTACGCGCCGCCGTCCACTGGCTGGCTGGGTCGGAATAGGACGTGAACTTTGGCTCGACCGGTGTCGCTGCTCCGAATGCGGCCTCATCCAGAGTGTCGAGATACTCGCGGACCGCGCGGGGTGCAGCGTCTGCATCGATCCGCGCAATGTCCCATTCTTCCTTTGGCGCAGAGTACTGCTTGTTGGCATCCGCCTCGATCAAGCTGGCATCGACGGCCAGGCGCTGACCGCTGACGAGACCTTCGGCGATGCATCGCGCGACCGTGGTCTCGAAGAGATGGCGCAGCAGCTCACTCTCGCGGAACCGACCATGCCGGTTCTTTGAAAAGGTCGAGTGATCCGGCACCCGATCGGCCAGGTCGAGCCGACAAAACCACCTGTACGCGAGGTTCAAGTGTACCTCTTCACAGAGCCGCCGCTCGGACCGGATGCCGAAGCAGTAACCGACGATCAGCATCCGGATCAGCAGTTCAGGATCGATCGAAGGACGACCGGTGTGGCTGTAGAAATCGGCAAGATGGGCGCGGATGCTGCTCAGATCGACGAAACGATCAATCGATCGCAGCAGGTGATCTTGCGGGACATGGTCTTCCAGCGAGAACTCATAGAACAGCGCCGCCTGTGCTTCCTGCCTCGGTCCCATCATGGCTGATCCTCCCGCTTGTTGAGAGGATTGAATCAGCGCCATAGCCCTCGATCAAGCAGGAGTTTTTCAACAAAATTTGTCCATTGCGGAAGTGCCAGTTTTTCGCTGCAAGCGCGCGCCGCTCGGCTGATGCAACAACTGCCAAGTTATTGTTGACGCACCGCGAAGTGAAAACCCGCCGTTCGCACAACATGCGGCAAGGAAGCGGTGGCTATACGAGCAACCTATACGTCGACCTATCGGCTTTCCCGAGCGGGATTTTCATATACAGCGCTCCATCCTTATTAATGCAAGCCTAAAGCGTTTCGACATTAACCTGAGACATATCCGGCGGCCTTAAAGTAGTTCCAGCATTCTACTGGGTCGTAGAGATCGCAGATTGCTCCGATTGCTTCGAAGACCTGGGTAAAGGACCTGGCCCCGATCCGTCGCAAATGGGCTTTCAGTTTAGAGAAGGCCTGCTCGATGGGATTCAGGTCGGGCGAGTACGGTGGCAGGTAAAGGAACCAGCAGCCGTGATTGCGTAAAGCCTGCGTCGCCTCCTTATTCCGGTGGGTTGCCAGGTTGTCGAGAATGACGACAGTGCCGGGGTTGATCTCGGGGACCAGCACTTCGCGGATGTAGGCCGCGAAGGCGGGGCCATCTATCGCTCCCTTGATGACCCAAGGTGCGATCAGCGCGCCTTGGGTCAGGCCCGCGATCAAGGTTTGGGTTCCCCAGCTTCCGAAGGGCGCATCCATCGTCAGGCGCTTACCGCGCTTGGCTCTGCCGCGTAGGCGCGTGAGGTTTGTCTTCACTGCGGTTTCGTCAATAAAGACAACGCGCTCAGGAAAGGTCGCAATGGCTGGCGAGCGGTATCTGAACCAGTCGGCCCGTTGCTGCCTTACCTTGGCGCGGCGGCGCTCGGTTGCGACCAGCGACTTTTTTTGTACGTGAAGCCGAGCCGGGACAGAAGGTTGGCGATGGAGGAGTGATGCACCCGCACACCCTCTGCATCGGCCAGCGCATTACGCAACTCAAAGAGCGTGATGTCAGGGTCTTGTGCGATCAACTCCTCAAAGAATTCCCGATGCGGAGCCAGCTTTCCCTTGCCGCGCGGCGGTCCCTGCCGGGCAGGTTCCGCATGACCCTTCATCCTCACCTGACGCGCCCACCGCGCGCCTGTGGCAGGCGACAGCTTCAACCGCAACGCCGCCGCGCGCCCGCTCAACCCTTCTTCAATGTATCTCTGAAACCGTATCCGAAGCGCAGATGGCAAAGGTGCTGACATGATCCATCCTCCCAAACAGGATGAATCACAGATCAGGTCTCAAGGGAATCCCTCGCGATTCAGGTTCAAGCCGATTGTGTTGAAAAACTCCGTTTTAGGGCCTGAACGATGATTTTTCTTTCCATGCAGCCCGATCCTAAATTTTTGGCGCGGGGGTCGGCCCAAATCGCCTACATGCGCTCACGCGCAGCCATGCGCTGTCTCGTGGTCAAAGCTTTCCGACTATTTCGCTTCATAGGTTTTCGCAAGAAATCCGCGACGCTCTGATTTCGGAGTTTTTCAACACAATCAGCCGAAACGCTTTAACAGTGTGGGAAAAGCTTCTAATTGATGGCCCATTTTCAATAGCGGCACTTGGGAACTCCGAAATTAATTAGATATTCTTCCGGACAAGTTTCCAGATCGCTTAGTTTCCAACCGCAAAGTGTCTGATGAATGCCATGTCCGGCTCGACACCAATACCTGGCGCATCCGGAATGTCGACGTATCCACCTGTGTTTTTAATCTGACCCTGAATATCCAGCGGGACTTGCTGCAATTCATCGCGGAACTTGTTGTCGGTGGTGTCGAATTCCAGCATCGGTTGGATACTGTTGAAGAAGTCGATGTTTTGGTCGGCGCGTTGTTGAGCGAGAGGCGGCCGCGCGCCGTTTTCTTTCACGTTGGCACTGTTGCTGGCACCAACTTCGCCAGTTTCCGGAGGTTTTGAGCTGTTGCTGCGAGTTGGAACTGTTCGGTTGCGCCTTTGGGTCCTCGAAGCCGCATCATCTGCACGCCGATGTATCGTTTCAGGTGGGCAAAGAGCATTTCAACCTTCCGCCTTTGGATGAACGACGTCATGTAGGCATCTGTTTTTCGGATATCGCGAGCGACGTCTCGGGCGGCTTCGTGAACGGACCGCATAAGGCGTCTGCCGTCGTCCTTCGGACAGCATTGCGACTTCAGAGGGCATGCGTCGCAATCGTGCTTTGAGGCTCGGTATCTGATGAACCCGTCTTTGCTGCCATTGGGCTTTCGCGGTTTTGAGAAGTTCCGCCGATATGTTTGCAAGGCTTTGCCGGTCGGGCAAGTATAGCTGTCGGTCGCCGGGTCGTAGACAAAGTCTTCGCGTGAGAATGTGCCGTCAGTTCGTTTTGACTTATCCCAGACCGGAATGTGGGGTTCGATTTGACGTTCGTCCACAAGCCAGCCCAACATCTCGGCTGATCCGTAACCCGTATCACCCACAAGCTTGTCAGGTTTGATGCCAAACCGCTCATGTACACGATCGATCATCTCCCTTGCTGCCCGCGCCTCTGCAGGCCGGATCGGAGCCGTCGGCTCGACGTCCACGATGACTGCATTATCCAAATCGACCATATAGTTAGTGGAATAGGCAAAGTAGGCGGCTCCCCCGTCAGCCCCAGTCCAACGCGCTGCTGGATCAGCCGGTGAGATGTATTTGGGGACGACCTTGGTCGCAGCACCGAAGGCCACATCATCCAGCGTCTCGAGATATTCGTCGACGGCACGGGACGTCAGATCTGCTGGCAGTCCGTCTTTGCTTTCAACGCCGCGCGTCTGGTTTGCATTCGCGGGGATCAGACTGGCATCAACACCAAAGCTGTGGCCGCCAACCAGCCCCTCATCCATGCAGCGCTGCAAAACGACCTCGAACAAATGTCGGAACAAACCGCTCTCGCGGAAACGGCCATGCCGGTTCTTAGAGAATGTCGAATGGTCGGGCACTGGATCAGCCAAATCAAGCTTACAAAACCAACGATACGCCAGATTGACATGAACCTCTTCGCAAAGCCGTCGCTCGGAACGGATGCCCTGACAATAGCCCAACAACAGCATGCGGATCATCAGTTCAGGATCAATCGAAGGGCGGCCATTGGCACTGTAGTATGAAGCGAGCAAGGGGCGCACACCTGTCAGATCAAGGAAGCGATCAATTCCCCGGACGGGATGATCCTTCGGCACAAAACTCTCGATCGAGAACTCATAGAACAGCGCGCCTTGCGCAACTTGCCTTGGACCCATCATCGCCGAACCCTCCACCCTCAAAACAAGTGAATCAGAGCGTGCGCGGCCAATCAACGGACTTTTTCAACAGTATCGTTGCCAAGGATGCAGTCCGCCGGGCAAGGGCGGCATGGCGGCCAGCAGGTGCAGGTTGGTGGCAACTGCAATGGCGCTTCCCCAAACGTGGTTGATCACCGGCGTGTGGTGTGCGTGGCACAAGGCCAGTACGCGCAGATATTCAGAAATGCCACCAAGCGCGCAAACCTCGGGTTGCGCGATGTCCAGCCCGCGATTTTCGAGGATCTGCCGCCAGCCCCAGCGGTTGAATTCAGCCTCACCGCCCGAAATGTTGACGGTCAGGCCAGAGCGTAGTTCCCGATACCCATCGTAATCTTCGGGCGCGACGGGTTCTTCGAACCAATAAGCATCCATTTCTTCCAACGCGCGACCGACGTAGAATGCGTCAGACGTCGTATAACAATGGTTGGCATCCACCATAAAGCGCCCCCTGTCGCCGACACCTTCGGCGACAGCTTGTGCCAGTTTGACGTCGTTGCGCGGGCCTAAACCGACCTTCATTTTGGTCGCCACGAATCCCATGTCGAGGATCGCCGCAGCTTCATCCCGGAAGCGTGCCACATGATCGTCTACGCATTCACGTTTCAGCATCATACCGTAGCCATAGGCCTGCACCTTCGTGCGATGCGCACCACCAATCAGCTTGTGAATCGGCAGACCGGCGACCTTTCCGGCAATGTCCCAAAGCGCGATGTCGACACCCGACAGCGCTTGCATGGACATACCTTTTTGTCCGTGATCGCGTAGCAAATTATATACCTTGTGCCAGATCACATCGCGATCCATCGGATCGTCGCCTAGGACCATCGGCTGGATCACCTGTTCCACAATGCTCTTGTTGGCCAGCGCCACATTGCCTGGGCCAAAGCATTCGCCCCAGCCGGTCACGCCCTCGTCGGTGTGAACCTCGACCAAATGCGCGGTGCGTTTACAGTAGTATTGCTGCGAATAACCAAGCTCTTCGAGCAAGTCATAAGCAAGCACATGACTGATAATTTTGGTAATTTTCATACCGTGCTCCGATCTAGTGCTCGAGAGATGCGTTTGACGACCAGATAATCGTTCAGCGCCAGGGCCGAGCAATCGTGCCCGATGCCCGACTGGCCGATACCGCCGTGTGGCAGGTCAATGTCGTATTTGACGCCGTTGATCTGGATCTCGCCATAGCGCAGTCCAGCAGCGTAGCGTTCGGCCCGCGCCAGGTCGCGGGTGAAGACATAGGCCGTCAAG
Organism: Paracoccaceae bacterium; assembly: GCA_012103375.1. Classification (NCBI taxonomy): domain Bacteria; kingdom Pseudomonadati; phylum Pseudomonadota; class Alphaproteobacteria; order Rhodobacterales; family Paracoccaceae; species Paracoccaceae bacterium. The sequence continues at coordinate 3,700,864 of WLWX01000001.1, read as the reverse complement.
CCGCCATCGTCGCAGTCGTTAGCCTTGTCCATCAGGTCTGTGTGATCGTCGAATGTGATCAGGCTGACAATCGGGCCGAAAGTTTCTTCGCGGTAGACGGCCATGTCTTCAGTCACATTCCCCAACACGGTGGGGGCCATGAAATGCCCACTCGGCTGGCCCCGCGGACGGTCGCCCCCTGCGAGCAGCACGGCGCCATCCGCAATCGCTCCGTCAATCAGCGCCTTGATCCGCCTCCACGCGCGTCCGTGGATGACTGGGCCGGTCTGGACGTTCGCCGACTTGTCGAACCCGGTTTTTGCGGCCGTTGCCCGCGCGACGACCTTTGCGGTAAACGCCTCCAGCACATCGGTATGAACAAACACCCGGTTAGGAGAGACGCAGATTTGCCTGGCGTTGCTGAATTTCACGCCGCACACGATATCAGCCGCCAGATCCAGATCAGCGTCGTCAAAGATCAGCACCGGGGCATTGCCACCTAGCTCCATCTAGTAGCGCTTTATCGTGCTCGCCCCGGTTCGCATAATGTGTTTGCCGGTATTGGTGGACCCGATCAGCGTCACCACCGCCGGAATTGGCGAGGCTGTCAGCGCGTCTGCAACCTCATGTCCATCGGTGCACAGGATCTGCACGACGCCCTTTGGCAGGCCGATCTTTTCGCACAACGCGCCCACTGCATAGGCCGAAATCGGCGTCGCTTCGGACGGGCGAATGATGATCGGGCAACCTGCGGCCATCGCGGGGCCGATCTTAAAAGCCAGGTTCAGCAGCGGAAAATTCCAGGCGATGAAAGCCAGCGCGACGCCCGCTGGTTCATGCACCAGCCGATGCGTGTGTGTGCCCGCGCGGTCAGCCAGGCCGATATCGTGAACACGGGCAATTTCTTCGGCATAATAGTCCAGCGAGACAACCAGCCGGTCCCAATCCTCATGGGTCTGCGCCCAGGGTTTGCCCATCTCGTGATGAATGCATGTTCGCAAATGGTCTTCAGCAGCAACCACCGCGTCCCTCAATTGCCGCATCCAGTCTTGCCTGGCGCTGATCGGTGTGGCGGCCCAACCCGGAAAGGCGTCTTTTGCCGCCTGCAACGCGCGATCGGCATCGGCCATCCCGGCGGTTGCGACGGTGGCCACCACCCTTTCGGTCGCCGGTTTCAGCACGTCCAACTTGCCGCTGCCGCTGGTTAGCGCGCCGTCGATATACATTTGCGTTGGAAAGTTCATCGGGGCCTCAATCAAACAGGGTTTCGATGTTGGTCTTGATGCTGTCGCCAATATAAAGCGCCAGCGCCTGGATGGTTGAGGTCGGGTTGACCGCGCCTGCCGTCACAAAGATTGAACCGTCGACGATGAACAGGTTCTTCACGTCGTGGCTGCGCCCCCAGCCGTTCACAACCGAGGCTTCGGGGTCATTGCCCATCCGACAAGTACCCATCTGGTGCCAGCCGGCGCGCCACCAGACGGCGTCGTCGCCCTTGGCAAGCACGCGTTTTGCGCCTGCGGCCAGCAACACCTCTGCCGCTCGCTCCTCACCATGGCGCAGCATCCGGCGGGTGTTCTCGCCCAGTCGATAGGCGATTTTCGGCGCGGGTATACCGTCGCTGTCGGTCAGATCGGGATCCAGCGTGACGCGGTTGTGTTCCTCGGGCAGATCCTCAGACACGATGGTCAGCCCGGCAAGATATGGGTAGACGCCATCCATGGTCTCGCGATGCTCCGACCCCCAGGGGATTGGAGCGTCGATGCCGTATCCGCCCAAAGCATATGTCATCGGTGTGGTGGATCGACCCGAATGCAGGCCATAGCCGCGCACGAAATCGCGGTTCGGATCGGTCTCATAAAACTCTTGCGACAGGATTGCACAGGCCATCGGTCCTTCGTGGCCTTTCATTGGCTCGTCGAACACGCCCGCAACGCCAGTCAGCGGATGGAACATCAGGTTTTTGCCGACCATGCCGGACCGATTGGCCAGCCCGTCGGGAAATGCCTTGGAGGTTGAGTTCAGCAGCAACCGTGGCGTGCCGACACCGTTGCAGGCGACCACAACCAGCTCGGCCTTCTGTTCGTGCACCTGCCCGTCGGAGCCGTGATACAGAACGCCAGTGGCAAAGCCGGTTGCCGGGTCCACCAGAATTTCGCGCACGCGGGCGTGGGTGCGCAGTTCAACCCCGGCGTTTTCCAGCATTGGCCAATAAGTGAAATTTGTTCCGCCCTTTGCCCCCTCTGCACAGCCCAGATCGCAGGTGCCCGCGTTCACACACTTCTGCCGCCCGTTGTCATCCTGGCTGAGGATCGAGACGTCCGACGGCCACCAGTGCCAGCCCATGTCGTTGAACCCCTTGGCCAAGGTTCGGCCCAGCGTGCCAATCGGAATCGGGGGCGGCGGCGGCTTGTAATCGGGATAGGCCGGGTTGCCGCCAAGGCCGGACACGCCGGTGGTTTGATCATTCATGTCGTAGAAGGGCGCGAGTGTTTCGTAGTCTAATGGCCAATCCTCTGCCACGCCATCCAGCGACCTGGTCTTGAAGTCCGAGGGTTTCATGCGCGGCCAGTGGCCCAGAAAGTTGATGGTCGATCCGCCAACGGCATTGAAATTCACCGGGGTGATGCAACTGTCGTCAACATTGATCGGATAATCCTGCGGCAAACCGCGCACGTTAGGATCGCAGGAAAACTCGGCAAATCGGGCGAGCTCATAGTCGTCGCGTCGGCTTGGGAAGTCCTTATCGACCAGATGCGGGCCCTGTTCCAGGCACAGGATGCGCATCCGGGTTTCCAGCAGCGACCAAGCTATGGCCGCACCCGATGCTCCGGCGCCGATGATCAGGACGTCGACGGGATCATTTTTCATAGTGCGGATTTCTTTGTCGGGTCGCGATAGATCGGGCCGCGTTCGCGAACAGGGGCTGTCAATTCTGCCAGCACGTCGTCAGATTCGCGCGATACTTCATAGCCAAGCGGATGCACAGGATGCGCACCGACGCCGAACAGCGGGCGGGTATTCTGGCGACTGTAGTAACCCATGTAGGTCAACCGGACGAGGGTCGCGAAAGCTTCGGGCGCCGCGGCCTCGGCCTGTTTCAACACCTCGACTTTTTCGTCACCGTCTAGTTCGGCGAAGTCTTCGCGCACCTGAACGAACGCCATCACCGTCTTGGCCGCACCGACTGGATCGGGCGCGTAGGGGGTTGCCTTGGGGAGAAATTCGGCAACCCCCAACTGCCCCGCGCCGGGCACCCGGCCATCGGCGCTGGCGGGGATGATCAGGTCCAGAATGGCGGCCAGCAGGGTGGTTTGATCTTTGGTCCACATAGGCGCTACCTCGACGATGTGCCGCTGCGCGACAACGCGTCGATGGCCACCGCAAGCAATAGGATCGCACCCGAGAACATCAGCTTGTCCGCCGCGCTCGCCCCCGACAGGTCCAGCCCGTTTCCAAGCGAGCCGATGACCAACGCACCCAATATGGCGTTCCATACCGATCCCCGCCCTCCGAAAAGTGAGGTGCCGCCAATCACCGCTGCACCGATGCTTTCGAGCAGCAGCGACCCGCCTGCAAAAGCGGTATAGGAGACCGAGCCGAACCGCGACGCACCGAAAATTCCGCCGATCGCCGCCATCAACCCGACAATCGCGAAGGCCGAAACGCGGATTCGCTTGACGTTAATGCCAACACGCCGTGCGCTTTCAGGATTGCCGCCAACTGAGAAAATCGAGCGACCATAGAGCGTTGAGGTCGTGACCCAGCCCACCAGCGCTGTCAGCGCCACCAGCAAAACCAACAGCAAAGGCACAGAGCGATAGGTGTTCAACGTCGCTACTATGGCGAACATCAGGACCGCAAAGAAGGCGACCTGACCCCATACAGCGGCGGTGCTTTCAAGCTCCAGCGCCTTAGAGCGGCGCTGTGATTGCTTGCGCAGACTCAGGAATACGACCAGCGCGACAATAGCGATGGCCAGGGCCCAACCTAGGATGTCAGGCAGCAGCACGCGCGCGAAACCGCGCACAAAAGGGTCACCGACGTTCAGGTTTCCGGTCGGCAAGATTTTCTGCATCAGCCCCTGAAAGCCAAGCAGCCCGGCTAGCGTCACCACGAAGGATGGTATGCCGACATAGGCCACCAGCAGCCCTTGCGCTGCTCCCATGACAATGCCGACGCCCATGACAATCAAGCAAGCCGTCCATCCCGGCACACCACTCAGCATAAGCACGCCCAGTAATGCGGCACAAACGCCTGCAGTGGCGGCCGCCGACAGATCAATGTCGCCCAGCAGCAGGACCACCGTGATGCCCACAGCGAGCGTGGCGATCACGGCGGACTGCATGAACAGGTTGTATATGTTGCGTGGGCTGAGGAAGATAAACCGGATCGCCTCGGCATCCGGATCGCTCCAATACGACCAAAGCGGACCAACCAGTCCGAAATAGGCCCAGATTGCTGCCAGAGCCAACAGCACTGGCACGAAGGACCCGAACCGCGTTTCACGCAGATTCCGCAGGCGATCGACGAATGTCAGTTTCAATTCAGGCTGCACTGGCCGCCCCATCATCCAGACCACGGGTCATCGCGATAACGATCTCGTCGGGTGTTGTTTCGTTGGTTTGGTATGTGGCGACATTGCCGCCGTGGCGCAGCACACAAATGCGGTCGGCCACTTCGAAAATGTCGCGTAGATTGTGCGAGATATAGACTACGGCGTGGTTGGTATCGCGCATCCGTTTGACCACGTCCAGAACCTGCCGGGTCTGCGCCACGCCCAGCGCGGCGGTTGGTTCGTCCAACAGCACGACCGAGCTTTCGGCCCCCACAGCGCGCGCGATTGCAATCGCCTGACGCTGGCCGCCCGACAGCCCGCCGACCTTGGCACGTACCGATTTCAGCGTCCGCACTTCCAGTCGGTCAATTGCGGCTTTGGCCTTCACTTCCATCTCTAGATCGTCAAGCGGGCGCAGCAGGCGCGGCAGAAAATTCCAGCCGGATTTTACCGGCTCGGCACCCAGCGACAGGTTCGCGGCGATGTCAAGGTTCTCGCACAGCGCGAGGTCTTGATAGACAATCTGAATGCCCAGCTCGGTCGCCTGATGTGGCGTCGAAACGGTCACCTGCGCTTCGTCTACGAAGAACGCGCCGTCGTCAGCGGGATAGGCACCAGCGAGAACTTTCATCAGCGTCGATTTGCCGGCGCCGTTGTCACCAACCAGCGCCATCACCTCGCCACGCGCGACCTCAAAATCGACGCCACGCAGCGCGTGGACGCCGCCGAAACGCTTGTGCACTCCGCTGACCCTCAGGTGCGGTGGAGGGGCTGAGCGCCCCTCCGATTGGTTTACAGTTGTCATGATTTCTTACTTGCAGAAATCGGTCGCGGCGGCTTCGCCCTGACAAATCATCTCTTTGGTGATGCTTTTGTCGTTCTCGATGACATAGGCGACGCCCTCGGCCCCGACGGCCGAGTACGACCCGACCGGCACGTAAGCCACCGTGGCCCCAACGCCGTTTTCAACGGTTTGCGGCGCAAGGTCCGAAAAGTCTTCGCCATTCACAAGCCGCACGGTGACTTGTGCGGCCGCCGCGGCCATGTCTTCCAGCGGGCGCCAGCCACATTGCGTCTGCTTGCCCAGCAGCATCAACTGTTGCGCCTGCACCGTACAGTCAAGGCCCGATACCGGAACTGTACCAGCCATGTTCTGTTCTTCCATTGCGGCAATCGCAGCACCGGCGTTGCCATCGTTGGACGACACCACGCCTTGAACATCATTGTTCAACTGGGTCAGCGCCTGATCCATCGAACGCCGAGCGATTGCCGGATCCCAGCCTTGGGTCCAGTTTTCATAACCCATTACCCGTGCACCGCTTTCAAAAAGCGGTGTCAGGGCGCGCAGCTGACCGTTATGGATCACCGCTGCGTTCGGGTCCGTGGGCGAACCCTTTAGCATCACCAGCGTGTCGCCATCCTTGGTGTTTTCGATCACGTGCATCGCCTGATCATAGCCCATGCCTTCCAGATCGGCCTGCACCCAGAACGTGGTGTTCATCGAGTTGATCATCCGGTCATAAGCAATCGTCGGCACATCTTCTTCGGCCGCCGTGTCAGCAATAATGGCCGAGCTTTCGCCGTCGATCGGGATGACGATCAGAACCTTGGCACCCTGCGTCAGCGCTTGTTCGGCCTGTCGCTGCTGCACAGATGTGTCGTTGTTGGCGTTGAAAACCTCGACTTTGATGTCGGGGGCCAGTTCACCCATGGTGCGCACGAACGCCGCGGCATCCTGCTGTTCCCAGCGCGGGTTCACATTCTCTGGCAGCAGCAGCGCAACCATGTCCTGTGCGGACACAGCACCGGCGCCAAGTAGCGCAGTTGACGCAACGCTCGTCGCTAACAGACCTGTTTTTAGATTTGAATACATCATATCCTCCTCGTTGATGTTTCGGCGCTTTTGGCGCCGTTGCTTCTGGTGGTTTCGCGCCCGATCACTCGGGTTGTCTCAGGTGGCACGAGCCTGGTTGAGCTTGCTTCGTGTCACCGCCACTGGATCGTTCACCACATCGAACCAGTGATCGTTTTATGGGCCTAGGTGCGGGCCATTAATCATCTTTCGCTTTTGGTTTGGGTGCGCTGTCGCCATTGACGCGCCAGGACAGGCCCTGAATCGCATTCTCAAGGCGGTCATTTGTGTCGACCAGATGCGCAGTCATTTCGGCTTCGGCCAGGTCAGCGTTGCGCGCTTTGATCGCGTTCACGACGGCGCGGTGAAACGGAAGCGACCCGGCGTTTTCGCGTGGGTCCGAATTTGTCAGCCGGATCGAGCTGAGCAAGGCCGAGAAAATAACTCCTTCCATCGACAGCAGAATTTCGTTGTTTGCCGCGCGCAATATGGCACGGTGGAACATTGCGTCGGCAATCACGAAGTCTTCGATGGATTGCGATCCTGCCTCCATCCGTTGCTGCGCGGCCTCAATTTCGGCATGTGCCTCGCGCGTACCGGCCATCGCCGCCCAGGCAGCGGCCTTTGGTTCCATCATGCGGCGAATGTCCATCAGCTGGCGCAGAAATTCTGGCTTAGGTTCGACTGACAGGTGCCAGGCCAATACGTCATCATCCAGAAGCGCCCAACTGGCCCGACGGCGCACGCGGGTCCCGCTGCCCCTGCGCACTTCCAGCAGGCCCTTGCCGACCAGAAGTTTGACCGCCTCTCGAATGACCGACTTGCTGACACCGAAACGACTGGCAAGTTTGGTTTCATCCTCGATCAGATCGCTTTCACGGTAGTGCCCACCAACGATTCTGCGACCCAATTCGCGGGAGACTTGCATCGACAGCCCCGGCGCGACGCCGACCGAATCCTTGAGGTCGTAGTACAAAAGCTCATTCATATGGTCATAGTAAACATCTGATGTTTGATCTGTCTACCCGGATTCGAGAATTCGTGGCCTTTCATCGACTTGCGTGGCTCCGTGACCTATCGAATGGCTGGTTTGGTAATATCCGCTGCGCCGCCGATTTCGCTCCGCTGCACATGCGAAGGATTTCTGCGTCAGCATTAGCTGCACCTGAAAATGGGGGCTTTGTCCGGCGTGACCGCCCTAGTTTCAACTTGCAGCTGATATCATAAGGGTCCGCAAACCTCGGACTTATACACGCGCAGCGAAAGTCCTGTGTGGATAGCTGCTGCAAAGCAAGACATTTTTGAAACTGATTTCGGCACTGGTCAGAAGCAGACGTGTGTCCGGCCTGTTTGCGCAGCGGTTGCTGCTGGCCTTGATGAGTTCCGCAACCCGAGTCCCAAACCGCTCTGCTGACAACTAGGTGTCCCTGACATTCGACGGGGTGTCTCGGTTGACGGGCTGACTGTGCTCCATCATTTCAATGGTCTTGCTATCTCGTGTGTTCTGTTCTCCTCGGCTTAGGCAGTGTGCGGTCTGCGGTATTCGTTCCCTGTTAGGACGGCCCAGCCTCAGCGCCGCGTTCGAAGTTTTCGATCGCTGTATGAGAGCTCGGACTGCGTGCGTAGTTTTGGCGCTCCCATGAAGAATTTGTCCCATAGTGCTTCCTTCTGATGGTCACAGATATGTAGACCACCACACACTGGGACTAAACACCCTAGATCGACTGTTGTAAGCTGCATTGGGTAGCTCCTCTAATAAGCAATCATTAACAACTGCAATATGGCGCATCGCGACGCCGGGTGGAGCAGGAGCTATCCACACCATCCGCTCTGGTGAGGCCAGAATCGTACCTTCAAGACCGCCCGAAAGAGCCCACGAACCTGCATCGTTTTGGCGGGCCTGCAGGGAGAAGAGAGCATCTCGGCGCTGTGTCGCCGCAAGGGTATCTCCGAGAGCCAGTATTACAGCTGGTCGAAGGAATTCCTGGATGTTGGCAAGCGGCGGTTGTCTGGCGATACGGCGGGTCAGGCGACTTCGCCCGAGGTGAAGGACCTGCGGGTGGAATCATCGGCTTATCGCCTTCTGAAGGGGGAGCCTTTGTCCACCATTGGTCCGAGGACAATGGCGAGCGATCTGGTCACTGCGCCTAAGCATGTTGTGATTAAAGCCGCCCCCTCTCATTGATTGCTTTGCAATCAACTGCCGGGCAGTGGACAACGGGTCCTGCTACATCTCGGGCGACCTGGTCGAATGTTTGAACGACTGGAATATGGATCATGTTCGCGGTGCTCCGTTCCACCCTCAAACTCAAGGCAGTTGAAGGGACCGTGGCCCCAGTGGGGCCGCGTAAGCCCGCACAACGAACCTTGGCATCAAGCCATGAAGAACCGCGTGCTGCTGGAATACCACTACCTACCCGGTGACCTCGAACGCCAGATCGGGGCCTTCGTCGATTACGACAACAACGAACGGGACCACGAGAGCCTGCGCAACGACACACCTGCCGACGTCTACTTCGGACGGGACAAAGCCATCCTCAGAGAATGGGAGAACATCAAAAAACTGGCAATCCGCCAGCGCCGCTTGCAACATCAAAAACAAGCCGCATAATCAATCACACAAACGAGCCAGAGCCTCCAATGCTCAAGCCACTCTGATACCCCGTTTCATATGACGACGGACAATTTTCTGCTGAGGGGAACTTCGCCTGCCCGTCAATGCGCCTCGGCCCAATTGGCCCCCTGCCCCGCATCCACGTCCAACTTCACCGACAGTTTCACCGCCGGGTCTGCGGCGCCTTCCATCACGTCACGGGCGACCTTGATCGTCTTGTCCACGTCACCCTCGGCCACATCAAACAGCAGTTCGTCGTGGACCTGCAGCAGCATCTTGGCGTCCAGCCCTTCGATCGCGTCGTCCATGCGGATCATCGCACGGCGGATCACATCCGCCGCCGTCCCCTGGATCGGGGCGTTGATCGCAGCGCGTTTGGCGAAGCCGGCGTGGGGGCCCTTGGCGTTGATCTCGGGCGTGTGGATCTTTCGGCCGAACAGGGTTTGGACGAAGCCCTCGCGCTTGGCGAATTCCACCGTATCGTCCATGTAGGTGCGGATGCCGGGGAAGCGTTCGAAATAGCGGTCGATGAAGCCCTGCGCCTGATCACGCGGGATGCGCAGGTTGCGCGCCAGCCCGAAGCCGGAAATGCCGTAAATTACGCCGAAGTTGATCGCCTTGGCCTGGCGGCGCACGTCGGGGGTCATGTCTTCCAGCGGAACATCGAACATCTCACTCGCCGTCATGGCGTGGATATCGACGCCGTCGGTGAATGCCTGTTTCAAGGCCGGGATTTCGGCGATATGGGCGAGGATGCGCAGTTCGATCTGGCTGTAATCCAGGCTGACCAGAACGCGGCCCTTGGGTGCGACAAATGCCTCGCGGATCCGTCGCCCCTCCTCCGTCCGCACTGGGATATTCTGCAGGTTCGGGTCTGTCGAGGCGAGGCGCCCGGTGCTTGCCCCGGCGATGGAATAGGACGTGTGGACGCGCCCCGTATCGGGATTAATGTGTTCCTGAAGCGCGTCGGTATAGGTCGATTTCAACTTGGACATCTGCCGCCAGTCGAGGACTTTTCCCGGCAGTTCATGTTCGGTCGCCAGATCCTCCAGCACCTGCGCGCCGGTGGCATAGGCGCCGGTTTTGCCCTTCTTGCCGCCGGGCAGTTCCATCTTGTCGAACAGAATCTCGCCTAACTGCTTGGGGGAACTGACGTTGAAGCTGCCCCCGGCGAGGTCATGTAATTCCGCCTCCAGCCCCGCCATTTTCTGCGCAAAGGCGTTGGACATCCGGGACAGCACATCGCGATCAACCTCGATCCCGTGCATCTCCATTTTGGCGAGCACGGGGATCAGCGGGCGTTCGAGGGTTTCGTAAACGGTGGTAACGCCGACTTTGTGCAATTCCGGCTTGAAGGCCTGCCACAGGCGCAGGGTCACATCGGCATCCTCGGCCGCGTAGGCGGTGGCCTTGTCGATCGGCACCCGGTCGAAAGTCACTTGCGATTTGCCGGTTCCGATCAGGTCCTTGATCGGCTGGGTTGCGTGGCCTAGGTAGCGCTCGCTCAGCAAATCCATACCGTGGTTATGTTCGCCGCCGTGCTGGGCGTAGGACAGCAGCATCGTGTCATCGACCGGGTTCATGGTGATGCCATAGCGCATCAACACCTTGGCGTCGTATTTCACGTTCTGGCCGATTTTCAGGATCGAGGGGTCTTCGAGGGCGGGCTTCAACGCCGTGATCGCGTCCTCCAAATCAATCTGCCCGTCTGCCAGATCGTCCGAGCCAAACAGGTCATCGGTGCCGGATGCGCGGTGGGTCAGCGGGATGTAACAGGCCTTGCCGGGTTCCGTAGACAGGCTGATCCCGACGAGGTCGCAAGTCATCTCATCCAGGCCCGTGGTTTCGGTGTCGATGGCGACGTGGCCCGTTTCATAGATCGCGTCGATCCATGTTTTCAGCGCGTCCATGTCGCGAACACACTCATAGGCGGACAGATCGAACGGCACCGCTTCGGGCGCGTCGGGGGCCTGCGGCACGGTGTCGGCGATCACCGGGCTGTCGACGCCCATGGAATCGGCGATCCGTTTGGTGATGGTGCGGAATTCCATCTCGGCCAGCCAGGGCAGCAGGACCTCGGGGTCCGGGTCCTTCACGTCCAGATCATCCAGCGAGACATCGTAGTCCATGTCGCAATCCAGCTGCACCAGCCGCTTGGACATCAGGATCTGCTCGCGGTTGTCGATCAGGCTTTCGCGGCGTTTGGGTTGCTTGATTTCCTCGGCGCGCTCCAGCAGCGTTTCCAGATCGCCGTATTCGTTGATCAACAATGCGGCGGTCTTGATCCCGATCCCCGGCGCGCCCGGAACGTTGTCGACCGAGTCGCCAGCCAGCGCCTGCACGTCCACCACGCGGTCCGGTCCGACGCCGAATTTCGCCTCGACCCCTTCAACCCCGATGCGGTTGTTCTTCATGGCGTCGAACATCTCGACCCCGCCGCCGACCAGCTGCATCAGGTCCTTGTCGGAGCTGATGATGGTCACACGCCCCCCAGCTTCGCGGGCGCGGCAGGCGAGGGTTGCGATAATGTCGTCCGCCTCGAACCCCTCCTCCTCAAGACAGGCGATGTTGAAGGCGCGGGTGGCCTCCCGCGTCAGGGGCATCTGCGGGCGCAACTCTTCCGGCATCGCATCGCGGTTCGCCTTGTAGAGGTCGTAGATATCGTTGCGAAACGTGTGGCTGCCCTTGTCGAAGACCACGGCGGCATGGGTCGGGGCGTCGGGACCCTTGTTATCCTCGATCATCTTGAACAGCATGTTGCAAAAGCCTGAAACCGCTCCGATTGGCAGCCCATCAGACTTGCGGGTCAGCGGCGGCAGGGCGTGAAAAGCGCGGAAGATGAAGGCCGACCCGTCAACCAGGCTGAGGTGATGTCCCTTGCCGAATGCCATATCTGTGCGCCCCCGTTTGGTTTCGTCGATTGATGCCACGATTGTACCGGCGCTGCCAGTGGGCGCGCCTAGCCCGCTGCCGTTTCCTGACGCGCCAGCGGGCCGGGTGTTTCGCGGATCGGCAGGTGGATCAGCGCCGCCGCCAGCCCAAGCGCCACAGCCGCCCACCACATCGGCGTGTAATCCTGGCTCAGATCATACATCCGCCCGCCCAGCCAGGCGCCGATAAAACTGCCGGTCTGGTGGCTGAAGAAGATCAGGCCAGCGAGGGTCGAGAGATACCGCAACCCCTGCGTCTGCGCGACCAGCCCGGTTGTAAGCGGCACGGTCGACAGCCACAGAACCCCCATGATGGCCGAGAAGATCAGCACGCTGCCCACCGACAACGGCGTCAGGATGAAAACGGCAATGACCGCGGCGCGCGAGAAATAGATCGCCGCCAGAAGCCGCTTCTTGGAGCGTCGTGTGCCCCACCAGCCCGACAGGAACGACCCTGCGATGTTGAACAGCCCGATCAGCGCCAGTGACCAGGCGCCGATGATCGGGGCCAGCCCTTCGTCGGCGATATCGGCAGGCAGATGGGTCTGGATGAAGGCGACGTGGAAGCCGCAAACGAAAAAGCCGATGAACAGCAGCACAAAGGCCCGGTCGGCAAAGGCCCCGCGCACCGCCGCCCCAAACCCGGCGCTGGCCCCCGTGGCTGTGGGGCGCGAGGCAGGGGCAATGAACACCAGCGGCGGCAGGATCAACAGAAAGCTGGCGGCAATCGCCAATATCGCCACCTGCCACCCCAGCCAGCCGATCAGCATGGTCGCGGCAGGAGCGGCGAAAAACATCCCAGTCGAGGCTGCGGCGGTCCCAAGGCCAAGGATGAAGCTGCGCCGTTCGGGCGGGACGATCTTGCCAAGCGCGATGATCACCACCGGGAAGGAACAAGCCCCGGTGCCGATCCCGGCGATTATGCCAGAGGCGACAAAGACCTGCGGGTCGATGACCGCGCCGCGCAACCAGAACTCCAACGCGGACACGATGGCTCCGAAAGCCAGAACCCGTGCGGTGCCGAACCGGTCCGCGACCATTCCGGCCACTGGCTGTGTGACGCCCCACAACAACGACTGTAGCGCCAGCGACAGGCCAAAAACCTCGCGCCCCCAGCCGAGTTCGGCGGACATCGGGCGCAGAAACACGCCGAAAGTGGCGGAAAAACCGAAACTGACGAAGGCGACGATGCAGCCTGCGGTAATGGCTGCGCGGGTGGCAAATGGCAGTGGCTCAGTGGCCGCCATCCTCGGCCTCACCCCCCAAGACAAAGCGCTTGTCGCAATAGCCGCATTCGACCCAGCCCAGGTCTTCGGGGATCACCAGCCAGACACGCGGATGGCCCAGCGCACCGCCACCGCCATCACAGGCGATACGCGAGGTTGCGACGACTTCGATTTCCGGGGCTTCGCGGGTCATGTCTGGCATCTTTCCGGGGTTGATAATGCAAGCGCCATGATAGCAAACACCCCGACATGGACAAGGCCCGATCCACGCGCCACCGCCGGTTCGGGGCGGGTCAAGGCGCGCGTCAGCGCCCGCGCGCATGCGCGGCTTGGCCTTGATGCGCCCCGAACCGGCAACAGCCTTGAACCGGCGCGTTGACGGGCAGTATTGCCCTTCAACCGCCTCTCAGCAGATGGGGACCAATTAACTGTGTGCCGTCTGTGGCGCGGGTTCAGGTCGCGACAGGCGCCAATGCAAAGAATGCGCCGCAGGCGCGCCGCTCAACTTGCTGGCGCCAGCATCCGCCCCAGACGCCGCCCGCCAAGCACGTGGACATGCAGATGCGGAACTTCCTGCACGCCGTTTTGCCCGGCGTTTGCGATCAGGCGATATCCGTCCGCCTCAACCCCCGTCAGGCGGCATACCTGGCCCACAGCACGTGTGAAGTCTGCAATCTCGGCGTCGCTGGCATTACTGGCGAAATGATCGAAACAGACATAGGGACCTTTTGGGATCACCAGCACATGCACAGGCGCCTGGGCCGAAATGTCTTCAAACGCCAGCGAGTGCTCGGTTTCCAGCACCGTGGTATTGGGAATCTCGCCGCGCAGGATTTTGGCGAAGATGTTCTGATCGTCGTAAGCATGGTCCATGGTCGGCCTTTCCTAATCGGCGAATAAGTGCGGAGTCTGGGCAATTCGTCGTGCCGTATCCTTGTCAATGGTCAAAAATGCGGCCAGGGCTGTGGTATTCGCGTGCAGGTCGCCGTGTTCTGCCATGCGAAAGACGCCAGCGAATTCCTGATCGTGCAGGGCTTCGCTTTCGTGGCGGATCTGTTCACGCAGCGCCGGGATCACCGCCTGAACCACATGCTCGGGCGTCTGATCCCCGGCCAGTCCGATCCGCCGCGCGTGACCCAGCAGATAATCGTCCGGGAAATCGCAGTTCAGCTCCAACAGGCGCGTCGCGCAGCGGTCCGAGAACAGATCGCGGAACACATCCAGATTGGCACTGTCCATACAGATCAGCAGGCGCGATGTGTCGAACCGGTCATAAAGCAAGCGGATCAAGGCGCGGCGATGGCGCGCACGCTTGGTCATCGTGGTTTCGATGCCGCCCAGTTCGGGCATCGCGGTTTGTTCTTCGTCAAACAGGTAATCGACGGTCGGGATACCGGTGTGGTTGCGCACAGCCTCGGCCAGGCGCTTGCCCACGTGCCACTTCTTGCAACTGACAATCATCAGTTCGCGGTCGCGCCCGAGCGAGCTTTCGACCTCCCAAAAGCGGCCCGAAAACCGCCGCCCGATCCGGCCCCGGCTGGTCATGAAACGGAACAGGTTGCGCCCCTCGCCCGAGATTTCGAACTGCACATCATGGGCAACATAAAGCGCACCCAGCTTGGCCTTGAGGTCCGATGCCTCGGGGCTGATCTTGCGCGCAAACAGGAAATCCTGGGCAAGCAACAGATCATAGTGATCGTTGTAGAATGTCACCGGCATCCCATAGTCCGAAAACATCAGGAACGTCAGACTGCGCGAGCGGATTTGCGCTTCGGGCACCAGATGGCGCACGAGGGTCTGAAAGAAGGTCTCATCTGGGATCCAGGTCGTGCGGAAAAAACGGATGACGTCGGGGCGGTCGCGGATGAACTCCAGGATCGCCTCGATCGTGGCCCGCCTGAGGCACCACCATTGCGACCCGATCATGATCTGAAGATCATCGGGATTCGCGCGCTGCAGCCCGAACCGTCGCTGTAGGTTCAGTGACTGATAGAATAACCACTTGCGCCCACGTTCGTTGAAATAATGGCGATAGATCAGCCGGTCTTCCTTCATGCCGGTCTTGATCCAGTCGCTGTCAAAAAAATCGAAGCTTTCGATATAGTCGACGTCATCAGCGTCCAGAACGCCGTGGGCATAGTCCGCCGTTTTGATCGGCATGCAATCGCCCGACAGCATGTAGAAATGGCTCGCGTCCGGGAAAGCCTCGACCGCGGCTTCCACCGCATTCAGCGAAGCGCGCACCAGGCTCCATTCGCCCCAGCCGCATTTTTCGCGTTTCTTTGCAAGCACGACGTCGGGAAAATCGGCAATCGCGGATGCAATCTCTTCGTGCATCGGGGTCGGCGCGTTCGCGTCAAAGTGAATGGCGACGCAATCGCCCCCGGCGGACAACCGCAAGGCCTGGGCGACAATTGCTTTGGGGTCCTTGTGGCAAAGCAAGATATAGGCAATTCTGGCCAAGCCTGGGCACCTTCGGTATCATTCAAGCCATTGGCTAGACTGATACCGCGAACGGGCATTGAAAAAACAGGATTTTATTGTTCTTTGTAAGAACAGCAGCGGCGACACGACTGCGAGGATACATTTCCATGGGATTTCCCGGCACTTGGATGACGCAAAGCGAAAGCGTGGTGTACCGCGTGGTGCCCAAATGCGCATGCTCGACCATCGGCCAGATCATGTATTATTCGGATCACGGCGCGTATTTCGACGGGGACATCCATGACGCCGATGGCGGCATGCACAAATGGGCCATTGAAGCCAGCCAGCCAAAGATCGAAGACATCGTGCGCAATTATCGCGCCTATGCGTTCACTTGCGTGCGCAATCCCTACACGCGGGTGCTCAGTTCGTTCTTTGACAAGATACTGTTGAAGAAGTCGATGTTTTGGTCGGCGCGTTGTTGAGCGAGAGGCGGCCGCGCGCCGTTTTCTTTCACGTTGGCACTGTTGCTGGCACCAACTTCGCCAGTTTCCGGAGGTTTTGAGCTGTTGCTGCGAGTTGGAACTGTTCGGTTGCGCCTTTGGGTCCTCGAAGCCGCATCATCTGCACGCCGATGTATCGTTTCAGGTGGGCAAAGAGCATTTCAACCTTCCGCCTTTGGATGAACGACGTCATGTAGGCATCTGTTTTTCGGATATCGCGAGCGACGTCTCGGGCGGCTTCGTGAACGGACCGCATAAGGCGTCTGCCGTCGTCCTTCGGACAGCATTGCGACTTCAGAGGGCATGCGTCGCAATCGTGCTTTGAGGCTCGGTATCTGATGAACCCGTCTTTGCTGCCATTGGGCTTTCGCGGTTTTGAGAAGTTCCGCCGATATGTTTGCAAGGCTTTGCCGGTCGGGCAAGTATAGCTGTCGGTCGCCGGGTCGTAGACAAAGTCTTCGCGTGAGAATGTGCCGTCAGTTCGTTTTGACTTATCCCAGACCGGAATGTGGGGTTCGATTTGACGTTCGTCCACAAGCCAGCCCAACATCTCGGCTGATCCGTAACCCGTATCACCCACAAGCTTGTCAGGTTTGATGCCAAACCGCTCATGTACACGATCGATCATCTCCCTTGCTGCCCGCGCCTCTGCAGGCCGGATCGGAGCCGTCGGCTCGACGTCCACGATGACTGCATTATCCAAATCGACCATATAGTTAGTGGAATAGGCAAAGTAGGCGGCTCCCCCGTCAGCCCCAGTCCAACGCGCTGCTGGATCAGCCGGTGAGATGTATTTGGGGACGACCTTGGTCGCAGCACCGAAGGCCACATCATCCAGCGTCTCGAGATATTCGTCGACGGCACGGGACGTCAGATCTGCTGGCAGTCCGTCTTTGCTTTCAACGCCGCGCGTCTGGTTTGCATTCGCGGGGATCAGACTGGCATCAACACCAAAGCTGTGGCCGCCAACCAGCCCCTCATCCATGCAGCGCTGCAAAACGACCTCGAACAAATGTCGGAACAAACCGCTCTCGCGGAAACGGCCATGCCGGTTCTTAGAGAATGTCGAATGGTCGGGCACTGGATCAGCCAAATCAAGCTTACAAAACCAACGATACGCCAGATTGACATGAACCTCTTCGCAAAGCCGTCGCTCGGAACGGATGCCCTGACAATAGCCCAACAACAGCATGCGGATCATCAGTTCAGGATCAATCGAAGGGCGGCCATTGGCACTGTAGTATGAAGCGAGCAAGGGGCGCACACCTGTCAGATCAAGGAAGCGATCAATTCCCCGGACGGGATGATCCTTCGGCACAAAACTCTCGATCGAGAACTCATAGAACAGCGCGCCTTGCGCAACTTGCCTTGGACCCATCATCGCCGAACCCTCCACCCTCAAAACAAGTGAATCAGAGCGTGCGCGGCCAATCAACGGACTTTTTCAACAGTATCTCCGCGATCCAGTCATCGGGTCACGCTACGATCTCGCAGGCGCAGCGAATGGCCGGTTCGGTGAAGCTGCACTGCGGCGTAGTCTGACACGATGAATGGCTGGTTCGGGCCGATTGTGTTGAAAAACTCCGTTTTAGGGCCTGAACGATGATTTTTCTTTCCATGCAGCCCGATCCTAAATTTTTGGCGCGGGGGTCGGCCCAAATCGCCTACATGCGCTCACGCGCAGCCATGCGCTGTCTCGTGGTCAAAGCTTTCCGACTATTTCGCTTCATAGGTTTTCGCAAGAAATCCGCGACGCTCTGATTTCGGAGTTTTTCAACACAATCCGCCGATTCACATCGCGTAATGAGGTCTGCCTAGCATAGATACCGCTTCCGAGGTCGGCTGCGAGCGCAGAGTACCTGATGCTGCGTTATAATAAAGCAGCCTTAAATCGTCATCAGCTGCTGGCACAGACGACGCAATCACACTAGTCTCCGCTCGGTCCTCAACCTACGGCCGGTGCAAAAAACCGAGATAAATATGAGCATAAACTGCAGGCCTGACAGGCCGAGAAACAAGAAGAAGCGTTTCGATTAAATTCCCATCGAATACTCAGACCAAGTTAGGGAATTGGTTAGGCAACGCTTCAGCAGTCTATTATTTATGCCATTATATCAATCCATTAGAAAAGATTGTGGCGGAGAGACAGGGATTCGAACCCTGGAGACGGTCTCCCGCCTACACACTTTCCAGGCGTGCGCCTTCGACCACTCGGCCACCTCTCCACGTGAGGTCGAGGTCATACCTGCCCGCCGGATAATTGCAAGCCCTGCCTGCGCAGGAAATGCGTCGACAGTGGATTGGTCGTGCGCCGGGCAGTTCCCGGCGGGGCTTGCAATTCCTGTCAGTTGGCGCGCTTTCTACATTCTGGGAACAGATGGGGACTGATGGTGACTCGGGCATTGGTGCTGGTTTGGGCGACGGCGGGCGCTGTGGTGATCGCGGCAACGCTGGCCTTTTGGGGCCAGCCGCTGATCTGCACCTGCGGGACAGTTAAGCTGTGGGTGCCGACGGTGTTTTCGGCCGGAAACAGCCAGCATATCGCCGACTGGTACACCTTGTCGCACATACTGCACGGGATGCTGATCGTGCTGGTCGGGCGCTGGATTGTGCCCGCCGCGCCCTTCGCCGCCCTGTTCGCCATCGCGCTGCTAACCGGCGTCGCGTGGGAGGTTGTCGAACACACCGAATGGGTTCTCGGCAAGTTTCGCGCCACGACAATCAACCAGGGCTATCACGGCGACTCGGTCCTCAATGCGACAGCAGACTACGTCTGGATGCTGGGCGGGTTCTTTCTGGCGCGCGCCTTGCCGATGCTTGGGATCGTCGCGGTCATCATCGCGTTTGAACTGGTCGCCGCATTTGTTGCCCGTGACAGCCTGGCGTTGACGACGCTGATGCTGCTTTATCCGGTCGAGGCGGTCGAGAGCTGGCAGCAGGCGATCAATCCGCTCAACACCGGCGGCGGATAAGGCCGCGAAACTCCGACGCTATTCCTCCAGATGGATGTATACGCGGCGGTTCTGGGCGCCTTTCTTTTCGATCTTGCCAAGGCGCAGCGGCCCAACCTCGCCCGTGCGGCGCACATGGGTGCCACCGCAGGGTTGCAGATCAACCTGGTCATCCGGCGTTCCGATCCGCACCAGCCGCACCCGGCCTGTGCCGCGCGGCGGGCTGACATTCATCGATTTCACCAGTCCGGGGTTCGCATCAAGTTCCGCATCCGTGATCCAGCTTTCGGTAACCTCCAGATCGCGGGCCACAAGATCGTTCAACGCAGCCTCCAGCGCGGGTTTGTCCTGGGGCGCATCGGGCATGTTGAAATCCAGACGCCCGCGCGGTTCGCTGCCCGACCCGCCTGTGACAGGAAGCGGGATCACGATGCTGAGCAGATGCAGGCCGGTATGCATCCGCATCAGCCGGTGACGGCGGTCCCAATCAAGAGTTTGCGTCACCTCGGCGCCGATGGGTGGCAGGGTCGCCCCCTCGGCCGGGACCAGAACAATCGCGCCCCCTTCCCCCTTTACGGCGACGGCCACGTCCAACGCCCCGCCGTCCCATTCCAGCCGTCCGCTGTCACCGGGCTGACCGCCGCTGGTGGCATAGAAGACCGAGGCATCGCAGATCACACCACCCTGGTCCGTGTGACCGGTGACCAGCGCCGTGGCGCTGCGCAGATAGGCGTCATCACGAAACGGCGGCGTGGTCATTCCGGGACCTCTTCAAACACCTGCGGCATGGGGCTGCCTTCTTCGGCCAGCCAGTGGGGCACAGGCAGGTTTTTGGCGCGCAGGAATTCCGGGTTGAACAGCTTGCTTTGATACCGAGTGCCAAAGTCGCACAGCACCGTCACAATGGTGTGCCCCGGCCCCATTTCGCGGGCCAATTCCAGCGCGCCGCCAATATTGATACCAGTCGAGCCACCCATGCACAGCCCTTCGTGCTGTAGCAGGTCAAAGACGATCGGCAGCGCCACCTCATCGGTGATCCGCCAACTGAAATCGGGCGTGAACCCCTCAAGGTTCGCCGTCACCCGCCCCTGCCCGATCCCTTCGGTGATCGACGTCCCTTCGGCCTTCAACGCGCCATCATGGTACAACCCATGCATGGCAGAACCTCCGGGGTCGGCCAGCGCGATCTTGACGCCCTTGGGCTGCAAGGCCGCCGCAACACCGGCAAGCGTGCCGCCCGAACCGATGGAACTGACGAAACCATCAACCTTGCCATCGGTCTGCGCCCAGATTTCCGGGCCCGTGCCTTCGACATGTGCCTGACGGTTGGCCACATTGTCGAACTGATTGGCCCAGATTGAGCCGTTCGGTTCAGTCTCGGCCAACTTTGCGGCCAGACGGGCCGAGTATTTCACATAATTATTCGGGTTCTTGTACGGAACTGCCGGAACCTGCACCAATTCAGCCCCGGCCAGGCGGATCATATCCTTCTTTTCCTGGCTCTGCGTTTCGGGAATCACGATCACCGTCCTGAACCCGAGCGAGGCCCCGACCAGCGCCAGCCCGATCCCGGTGTTGCCCGCCGTCCCTTCGACGATCGTGCCACCGGGGCGCAGATCACCGCGCGCGATGGCATCACGGATGATGAACAGCGCCGCGCGGTCCTTGACCGACTGACCGGGGTTCAAGAACTCGGCCTTCCCCAGGATTTCGCAGCCCGTTTCCTCGGACGCGGCGTTTAGGCGGATCAGGGGCGTGTTGCCAATGGCAGCCTCTAGGTCGGGATGAACAGCCATGGCAAATCTCCATTCGGGGTATGCCCGATACCTAGGGGGGGCCGCAGGTGAACTCAAGCGCCGCCAGCGCTGGGGACAATCATTAAAATTTGCGACAAATGGCCCCCGGATCGACACAATCGGAACCACGTGATGCCTTGGGCCGGTGCCAAGGTGATGACAAGGGAAGTGGACGCAAACTGAACCAATTGCGCCAATGACCCGACTTATGAGTATCGCCAGGGGCCGCACCCCCGCCAAGCCCCCGGCGCGTGAACTTTCGGAGCCGGACAAATGGACATCCTGCCGCCCCCTCGGACCAGCGAAACCACGCAAGACCAACGTGCTGCGTTGACCTTTGCCGCCGTGATCCGCGCCAATCGCGAACGCCGCGAAACCCCGCGCGCCCTGTTTGCGGACTGGGCCGATTGTGTTGAAAAACTCCGTTTTAGGGCCTGAACGATGATTTTTCTTTCCATGCAGCCCGATCCTAAATTTTTGGCGCGGGGGTCGGCCCAAATCGCCTACATGCGCTCACGCGCAGCCATGCGCTGTCTCGTGGTCAAAGCTTTCCGACTATTTCGCTTCATAGGTTTTCGCAAGAAATCCGCGACGCTCTGATTTCGGAGTTTTTCAACACAATCAGCCCATATCTGACGCTGGGTCGGTCGCGGTCTCGCCGATCCGCAACCTCGGGCCAGCGACGGAGGCTGTCTGGTTACGCCAGATCGCGCCCGGCTACACACCGCATGCTGCGGGCTGAATACATGCGCAGAACGCAGAAACCACGGACAAACCGCTGCGTAGCATAGAAGCAGACCTGGAAAGCTAGGGAGTGCCAAAAAGCAACACCTGAGAAGCAGAAATGAAACGGATTGCCGGCGTAAGGATTCCCTTAACGCCTGCGGGCAATTAAATGGGGCGCCATGTCAAAGACACACAGCCATCAAGCGGGACAACCTGCCTCTTTCGCCGATTTCCTGTCGTTGTGGGAAGATCTGCGCGACGATGACGCCGACAGGCCGCAATCCGAAACGGCCAAACCCGGTGGCCTGGCCGAAGCTGTGTCGACGCTGGGGCTGGGCTGGATCGGGGCCGCAATGTTGGCCGGAAAGACAAAGCAGCGGTAGCGGCCAAAAAACTGGCAGAGCGATCTCGGCCAATACTTGTTCGACGCGGGTACTTTCTGCACGGCCAAAGCCGCAATCCTTGCCACGTCTGAAAAGCTTCATCCCACGAAAAAAGGCCGCCCAATCAGGCGGCCCTTTTCACACGTTCCAGTGGCGGATTAACCGACCAGTTCAAGACCCGAAAAGAAGAATGCAATCTCCTCCGCGGCCGTCTCGGGCGCGTCCGACCCGTGGACCGAGTTTTCACCGACGCTTTCGGCAAACTCAGCACGCACCGTGCCCGGTGCTGCGTCGGCGGGGTTTGTCGCGCCCATGACTTCGCGGTTCTTGGCAATTGCGCCTTCACCTTCCAGCACCTGCACAACAACCGGGGCCGAGGCCATGAATTCGGTCAACTCACCAAAGAACGGGCGTTCGGCATGCACCACGTAAAACTGCCCGGCCTGCGCCTGGGTCAGATGAATGCGCTTTTGCGCGACGATGCGCAGCCCGGCGTCTTCGAACTTGGCGTTGATCTTGCCAGTCAGATTGCGCTTGGTCGCGTCAGGTTTGATGATCGAGAGTGTGCGTTCCTTAGCCATTGGCCTGCCCTTTTCATGACGATGCGGTGATTTCGCGGCGGGTTAGCATGGCCACCCGACAGTGGAAAGGCCCGATCCGGTGCGTGTCGTTTTTCCGATAGGCAAGATCGCTGCGCAGGCGTAGGTCTTGAGGGACTCACCACGCCCCAAGGTCGCCCCATGCGCCTGCTGATATCTTTCGCCGCCCTGTTCCTGTCCGTCGCCCTGCTGCAGCTGGGCACCGGCGGGGTCGGGCCGCTGGACGCGCTGTCGGGCATTCAGTTGGGGTTCACCACGGCCCAGGTTGGCCTGCTGGGCTCGGCCCATTTCCTGGGGTTCTTCATCGGCTGCTGGGCGGCCCCCCGGATGATGGGAACCGTCGGCCATTCGCGCAGTTTCGCCGCCTTTACCGCCGCCGGGACCATCGGCATCCTGGCCCATATGATGGTCGTCGGCCCGGTGGCCTGGACCGGTCTGCGGATCATGTCAGGCTTTTGCATCGCAGGATGCTTTACCATCGTCGAAAGCTGGCTTCAGGCCAAGGTCACGAATGAAACCTGCGGCCGCGCCATGGGGGTGTACCGTGCGGTGGATATTGGCGGATTGCTCGCCGCGCAGCTGATGATCGGCGTGCTGACCCCGGCCGCCTATGTCAGTTACAACTTGCTGGCGCTGGTCTGCTGCGCCGCCCTTGTGCCGCTGGTGCTGACCCGGGTCGCTGAACCGGCCACCCCGGACGCGCCGCGCCTGCGCCCGCAAGTCGCCTGGAAGAACTCTCCGCTGGCCGCAGCGGGCGTGATCGTTGCAGGGCTGACCACCGCCGCCTTCCGCATGGTTGGCCCGATCTACGGGGTCGAAGTCGGGCTGAGCGTCGAACGCATCGCCCTGTTCCTGGCCGCCTTCGTGGCGGGCGGCGCGGTGGCGCAATTTCCCGCCGGGTGGCTGGCCGACAAATATGATCGCCGCTGGGTGCTGATCTGGCTGTCAGCGGCCAGCATGGCGGCCTGTGGCCTGACGGTGGCGCTGGCCACGCATGGGGTTGCGGCGGTCATGCTCGGCTCGGCCATATTCGGGTTCATGACCTTCCCGATATATTCGGTCAGCGCCGCCCACGCCCATGATTTCGCCACCGATGATGAGCGGATCGAGCTGAGCGCTGCACTGATGTTCCTTTACGCTCTGGGTGCCATCGCCTCACCTTTCGGGGTGTCCTGGCTGATCGAGGCTTTCGGCCCGTCCGCCATGTTCGCATTCATCGCATTCGCCCACGGGGTGCTGATCATCTATGGCGTCGTCCGGATGCGGGCGCGGCCCAGCGGAGCGACGCGCAATCCCTATATCTATGTGCCGCGAACCTCGTTCTGGGTCGGGCGGTTGCTGCGTCGGGGGCGAGAGGACTAGCGGGATTTGGCGGATTGTGTTGAAAAACTCCGAAATCAGAGCGTCGCGGATTTCTTGCGAAAACCTATGAAGCGAAATAGTCGGAAAGCTTTGACCACGAGACAGCGCATGGCTGCGCGTGAGCGCATGTAG
The DNA here is from genome assembly GCA_012103375.1 of Paracoccaceae bacterium. Taxonomy (NCBI): domain Bacteria; kingdom Pseudomonadati; phylum Pseudomonadota; class Alphaproteobacteria; order Rhodobacterales; family Paracoccaceae; species Paracoccaceae bacterium. Next base: position 3,676,829 of record WLWX01000001.1, on the reverse strand, counting down.
GCGATTTGGGCCGACCCCCGCGCCAAAAATTTAGGATCGGGCTGCATGGAAAGAAAAATCATCGTTCAGGCCCTAAAACGGAGTTTTTCAACACAATCGGCCTGGAGCGGACGTTTGATCCGCCCACTTCTTCGCCCGGAATCAAGCCCGTAAGGGCGCCGGGCGATCACCTGACCGTCCGGCGGGCAGGCGCTCGTCCGGCTTGTCGCTAGATCACCAACGTCCGCCGCCGGCCATTTGCAACAACGCGCAAATCATTCAGTCCCCCTCTGAGCGGTTTGGCCAATCCCCCTCTGGCCCTTCCCGGCCCCACTCGCTAAACCGGCGCGACACGACTTCGCAGGACATCATGGCACGCATCCTCATCACCTCGGCGATCCCTTACATCAACGGGATCAAGCACCTCGGCAATCTGGTAGGCAGCCAGCTTCCAGCGGATCTTTACGCCCGCTACAACCGCGCGCGCGGGAACGAGGTTCTGTTCCTCTGCGCGACGGATGAACACGGCACCCCGGCGGAACTGGCCGCCGCCGCCGCTGGCAAACCGGTGGCCGAATATTGCGCCGAGATGTGGCAGGTTCAGAAGGATATGTCAGACGGTTTCGCCCTGTCCTTCGACATGTTTGGCCGGTCCTCCAGCCCACAGAACCACGCCCTGACCCAGCATTTCGCCGGTCGGCTGGCAGATGCCGGGCTGATCGAGGAAGTGAACGAGAAGCAGGTATATTCCAACGCCGATGGCCGCTTCCTGCCGGACCGCTATATCGAGGGCACCTGCCCCAACTGCGGCTATGAACGCGCGCGCGGCGACCAATGCGAAAACTGCACCAAGCAGCTGGACCCGACCGACTTGATCGACGCCCGCAGCGCGATTTCGGGCAGTACCGATCTTGAGGTGCGCGACACCAAGCACCTGTTCCTGAAGCAAAGCCAGATGCGTGGGCAGCTGAACGAATGGATCACCTCAAAAGGCGACTGGCCGATCCTGACGACGTCGATCGCCAAGAAATGGCTGAACGACGGCGACGGGCTGCAGGACCGGGGCATTACCCGCGATCTGGACTGGGGGATCCCGGTCAAACGCGGGGACGCGGATTGGCCGGGGATGGAAGGTAAGGTCTTCTATGTCTGGTTCGACGCCCCCATCGAATATATCGCCAGCGCGAAGGAATGGACCGACGCCGCAGGCCGCCCCGATGCCGACTGGCAGCGCTGGTGGCGCACGGATATGGGCGCGGACGATGTTCGATATGTGCAATTCATGGGCAAGGATAATGTGCCGTTCCACACCCTCAGCTTTCCGGCCACGATCATGGGCTCGGGAGAGCCGTGGAAGCTGGTCGATTACATCAAATCCTTCAACTATCTGAACTACGACGGCGGCCAGTTCAGCACTTCGCAAGGACGCGGCGTGTTCATGGATCAAGCGCTGGAAATCCTGCCCGCCGATTACTGGCGTTGGTGGCTGCTGAGCCATGCGCCCGAATCCTCGGACAGCGAATTCACGTGGGAGGCATTTCAGCAAGACGTGAACAAAGACCTCGCCGACGTTCTGGGCAATTTCGTCAGCCGGATCACCAAGTTCACGCGGTCAAAATGGGGCGAAGCCATTCCAGAGGGTGGAGATTTCGGCCCCGAAGAAGACGCGCTGATCGACGCACTGACCACCCGCATCCGCGCCTATGAAGGCTTCATGGAGGCGATTGAGGTGCGCAAATCCGCCGCCGAGTTGCGCGCGATCTGGGTTCTTGGCAACGAATACCTGCAAACCGTCGCCCCCTGGACCGTGTTCAAGGCAGACCCCGACCGCGCCGCCGCCATCGCGCGCTTGTCGCTGAACCTGATCCCGCTTTATGCAACCCTCGCCGCGCCCTTTATTCCCGGTGCCGCCACCCGCATGCTTGAAGCGATGCACACAACCGGCGACACATGGCCCGACGATGTCGCCGCAGCGGTCACCGCCCTGCCCGCCGGACACGGCTTTACAGTGCCCGAGGTTCTGTTCGTGAAAGTTCAGGATGACGACGTCGCAGCCTGGGCCGAACGGTTTTCGGGCTCCAAATCCTGAAATTTGGTGCCTTCCCTGCATCAGACGCCGCTTAAACACGCATAATTGCCGGAAATCGCTGCATCCAAACTCGATTTTCGCCGCAATCGTCCTATCCTATGCGCCAACAGTCCAACCGGAGTATGTGTCATGATCAAGTTTGTTCCCATCGCCCTTCTGGCCTCGACCACGCTGCTTGCAGGCTGCGCGATTGATAAGCACAGTTTTGAAAGCCAGCCGGTCAAGGTGAAAACCGCCCAAGGTACGGTCACCTGTCAGCTTTACACGAAAGAGCGGGTTCTGTGGGACGAGGCGATTGACGTGCCCGCACATATGCCGATCAGCCGTGGCGATCAGATCTGTCGCGAAGAAGGCTATCGCTGGAAGAATGAGGGGGCGAGGCGCTAGTCCCGCCCCGGCCATGCAGCCCCGTACCGTCGTCGGATGAGCGGCAAGCGCCTGGATGACCGGCCCGAGGTCGAAGTCCGCTCGACCGAAGACTTGCGCATTTGGCTGAGCGACAATCACCACCGCAACAATGGCGTCTGGCTGGTGACCTATAAGAAGTCCGCCGGTCGGCACTACGTGTCGATCAACGATGTCATTGACGAGCTGCTGTGTTGCGGCTGGGTCGACAGTCAATCGCGCGGCAAGGATGCCGATCGCACGATGCACTGGATCGCCCCGCGAAACCCCAAGTCGAACTGGTCTGGCCCCAACAAGAAGAAGATCGCCGCGCTTGAAGCTGCGGGCCGGATGACACACGCAGGCCGCGCGTTGGTAAATGCTGCCAAGGCAAATAGATGTTGGACCGCGCTGGACGCCGTCGAACGTCTGGAGGTGCCCGAAGATCTGGCCATTGCCTTTGACAGATACCCGGATGCCGCAGCCAACTGGCAGGGCTTCAACCGGTCGACAAAGCGCGCGACGCTGGAATGGATCGTGACCGCCAAACTCCCCGACACCCGCGCCCGCCGCATCGCCCTTGCAGCGCAGAGCGCGGCACAGAACCTGCCCCCGCGTTGATCGGTTAGGCAATTTTTAACCAAAACCACGCACCCTGTCCGAACACCGAACACCGGACCGTCACGCGCTTGGCGAATGGTCCGGATCGGCAGGGGATCCGGCCATGCACAGGGAACTGATTGAATTCTGGAAAACGGCCCCGGATGATCCGTTTGCGGTGCTTTTTGAGCACGCCCCGGTCCTGATGCATTCCATTGATTCTTCTGGAAAACTCATTCAGGTCAGCCGCTTCTGGGCCGATCTGCTGGGCTATGATCGCGACGAAATGATAGGTCGCCCCTCAACCGATTTCCTCAGCCCGGACTCGCAAATCAAAGCGCGCGAGCGGATTTTGCCGGAATATCTTCGCAAGGGGAAAATCCACGATGTCGAGTATGATTTCATCGCCAAATCGGGCGAACCGATTGCGGTAAGGCTGTCGGCGACAACCGTGCTGGATGACGACGGTAACGTACAGCGCTCGCTAAAGCGTTTCGACATTAACCTGAGACATATCCGGCGGCCTTAAAGTAGTTCCAGCATTCTACTGGGTCGTAGAGATCGCAGATTGCTCCGATTGCTTCGAAGACCTGGGTAAAGGACCTGGCCCCGATCCGTCGCAAATGGGCTTTCAGTTTAGAGAAGGCCTGCTCGATGGGATTCAGGTCGGGCGAGTACGGTGGCAGGTAAAGGAACCAGCAGCCGTGATTGCGTAAAGCCTGCGTCGCCTCCTTATTCCGGTGGGTTGCCAGGTTGTCGAGAATGACGACAGTGCCGGGGTTGATCTCGGGGACCAGCACTTCGCGGATGTAGGCCGCGAAGGCGGGGCCATCTATCGCTCCCTTGATGACCCAAGGTGCGATCAGCGCGCCTTGGGTCAGGCCCGCGATCAAGGTTTGGGTTCCCCAGCTTCCGAAGGGCGCATCCATCGTCAGGCGCTTACCGCGCTTGGCTCTGCCGCGTAGGCGCGTGAGGTTTGTCTTCACTGCGGTTTCGTCAATAAAGACAACGCGCTCAGGAAAGGTCGCAATGGCTGGCGAGCGGTATCTGAACCAGTCGGCCCGTTGCTGCCTTACCTTGGCGCGGCGGCGCTCGGTTGCGACCAGCGACTTTTTTTGTACGTGAAGCCGAGCCGGGACAGAAGGTTGGCGATGGAGGAGTGATGCACCCGCACACCCTCTGCATCGGCCAGCGCATTACGCAACTCAAAGAGCGTGATGTCAGGGTCTTGTGCGATCAACTCCTCAAAGAATTCCCGATGCGGAGCCAGCTTTCCC